>NZ_KV801097.1:7147-80788 GCF_001810405.1 Staphylococcus sp. HMSC069D12 | reverse complement strand
CCAAGCGGTAAGGCAACGGACTTTGACTCCGTCACGCGCTGGTTCGAATCCAGCTAGCCCAGCCATTAGAGCCATTAGCTCAGTTGGTAGAGCATCTGACTTTTAATCAGAGGGTCAGAGGTTCGAATCCTCTATGGCTCACTTATTAGCACTCCTAATCAGGAGTGCTTTTTTTATAAAATTAAATAGAAGTATTATAAAGTTTATCTATTTGAAGATTGATTATATTGGTAATAAATCATTAATCAATTGCTGATTAATTGAATAATCTACTTTTTTTAATACAATTTATTTGTTCATATGACAGTTGTAATTATCATTGGTATAATTATGACTATGGAAAATATATTCGGAGGAGATGCTATGGATTTTTCCAACTTTTTTGATAATCTTAGTACATTAAAAATTGTGACGAGTGTGCTGGATTTACTTATAGTATGGTATGTCCTTTATCTTCTCATAACTGTATTTAAAGGAACCAAAGCAATTCAATTACTTAAAGGTATTCTTTTTATTGTAATTGGTCAACAAGTGAGTAAAATTCTAAATTTAACTGCTACATCTAAACTTTTTGATATTGTAATTCAATGGGGTGTTCTTGCGCTTATTGTTATTTTCCAACCCGAAATAAGAAGAGCATTGGAGCAGTTAGGTCGTGGAAGCTTATTTAAGCGTTATACTAATACATACAGTCATGATGAAGAAAAGTTAATTGAAGCAGTATCGAAAGCTGTTCAATATATGGCTAAAAGACGTATTGGTGCTTTGATTGTTTTTGAAAAAGAAACGGGATTACAAGATTATATTGAAACGGGTATAGCGATGAATTCTGAAATATCTCAAGAATTATTAATTAATGTATTTATACCAAATACCCCGCTACATGATGGTGCAATGATTGTTCAAAATTCTAAGATTGCTAGTGCAGCTAGTTATTTGCCTTTATCAGATAGTGCTAAAATTTCTAAAAGTCTAGGAACGAGACATAGAGCTGCAGTGGGTATCTCTGAAGTTTCAGACGCATTTACAATTGTTGTTTCAGAGGAAACAGGTTCAATATCTGTAACTTTTGATGGTAAATTACGTAGAGATATCTCAACTGAGGTATTTGAAGAATTATTAGCCGAACATTGGTTTGGCACACGCTTTCAAAAGAAAGGTGTGAAATAAGATGCTAGAGAGTAAATGGGGTCTCAGATTTATTGCTTTACTATTGGCAATCTTTTTCTATTTATCAGTTAATAATGTATTTGGAAATATTTTTAGTAATGATAATTTATCACAAAATTCATCTAAAACAATTGAAGATGTACCTGTTGAGATAATTTTTAATTCCAAAGTATTACATGTAACTAAAGCACCTGAGACTGTTAATGTAACTGTTTCAGGTCCACAATCTAAATTATTAAAAATCGAAAACGCCGATGATATCAAAGTTGCAGTGGATTTATCCAACGCTAAAGCCGGAAAATACAAAGAAGACTATATCGTTAAAGGCTTAAGTAATGATATTAATTACAATGTTAAACCTAAGCAAGCTTATGTTACTTTGGAAAATAAAGAAACTAAAACGATGCATGTTCAAGCAGATATAGGGAAAGATGATATAGACCCAAACTATAAAGTGAAAGACAGTTCTGTTGAGCCTAATTCTGTCAAAGTAACTGGAGGACGAGAACAACTTAAGAAAATCGCATATTTAAAAGCTACTTATAAAGAAGCTAACAAATTAAGGCAAGATACTTCTAGTGTAGCAGATGTTACTGCTTTTGATAAATCATTAAATAAATTAGATGTTAATATACAGCCTAATGAAGTCAAATTAAATGTTAAACTCCAAGAATATAGCAAAAAGGTTAAAGTTAAAATTAATAAAAAAGGCAGTTTACCTGATGGTGCTAGCTTGGATGATATAACAGTTGATGAGAATGAGATAGAGATTTATGGTAATAGAGATGATTTACAAGATATTAATGAGATAGAGGCAAATGTTGATCTTAAGAATATAACTGAATCTAAAGATCAGAATGTTCAATTAAATTTACCAGATAAAGTAAAGAAATCTGATCCAGATGAAATAACAGCACATATTAGCTTAAAATAACAAATTAAAAAGGAGTATTAATGATGGGAAAATATTTTGGTACTGATGGAGTAAGAGGAATAGCCAATAAAGAGTTAACACCTGAATTAGCATTTAAGTTGGGTCGTTATGGTGGTTATGTACTAGCACATAATGAAGGTGCTGACAGACCAAAAGTTTTAGTTGGTAGAGATACACGTGTGTCAGGTGAAATGCTTGAATCTGCTTTGATTGCAGGATTAGCTTCAATTGGGGCTGAAGTTATGAGATTAGGTGTTATATCTACACCTGGAGTAGCTTATCTTACTAGAGAAATGGGAGCTGAATTAGGTGTAATGATTTCAGCTTCGCACAATCCAGTGGCTGATAATGGAATTAAGTTCTTCGGTGCAGATGGTTTTAAATTATCTGATGCTCAAGAGGAAGAGATTGAAACATTATTGGATCAAGAAAATCCTGATTTACCAAGACCAGTTGGAACAGATATTGTACATTTTTCTGATTACTTCGAAGGTGCTCAGAAATATTTAAGCTACTTAAAATCAACTATTGATGTTAATTTAGAAGGATTAAAAATCACACTTGATGGTGCAAATGGTTCTACATCAGCACTAGCACCTTTCTTATTTGGAGATTTAGAAGCTGATACTGAAACAATTGGCTGTAGCCCAGATGGTTATAATATTAATGATAATTGTGGATCAACTCATCCTGAATTATTAGCTGAAAAGGTTCTTGAAACTGAAAGCGACTTTGGTTTAGCATTTGATGGCGATGGTGATCGATTAATTGCTGTTGATGAAAAAGGTAATATTATTGATGGTGACCAAATCATGTTTGTCATTGGTCAAGAAATGCATAAAAACCAAGAATTAAACAACGATATGATTGTTTCTACTGTTATGAGTAATTTAGGTTTCTATAAAGCTTTAGAAAACGAAGGTATCAAATCTAATAAAACAAAAGTTGGAGATAGATACGTAGTAGAAGAATTGAGAAAAGGTAACTACAACCTTGGTGGTGAGCAATCAGGACATATTGTTATGATGGATTACAATACTACAGGAGATGGTTTATTAACTGGTGTTCAATTAGCTGCTGTTATTAAAATGAGTGGTAAACCTTTAAGTGAGTTAGCTGCTCAAATGAAAAAATATCCGCAATCTCTAATCAATGTTAAAGTTACAGATAAGCATCATGTAGAAGAAAATGTAGATGTTAAAAAAGTGATGGATGAAGTAGAGACTGAAATGAATGGTGAAGGTAGAATTTTAGTTAGACCATCAGGTACAGAACCGTTAATTCGTGTAATGGTCGAGGCTTCAACTGACGAAGATGCGCAACGTTTTGCACAACGAATTGCTGATGAAGTTCAATCTAAAATGGGCTTAGAGTAATCAATTTAATAAAACAATTTTCGTTTTCCTTCAAAGTTTACATTTAATGTGTGGCTTTGGAGGTTTTTTAAATGTTTAATTAACGTTTTTCTGAAGCGTTTTCATTTAATTGGTTGCGATATTGTTTAGTAATAATTTAATAATTAGAAACAATTATTATGTAATTTAGAAGATTACAAAAGATATTTATTTTAAATTTTTACTAAAAAGGTCGGAAATTGTTTGCATTCATTTATTTGAAAAGTGTAAAATAAATAATATTGGAAGGAGGATAGTTCAAAATTAATTATAAAGCGCCAGGGCAAAATATAAGTGTACCTATAATCAAAAGTTAAATATGAGAGCTTTTGTAGGGCAATTTATTACTTTGCAGACGAGGAGAATAGTCATCGAAAATATCGGCGGATGCTATTCCGGATGAGGCTCATTCGTTAGCTTATTATTTAAAACATTTAGGTAACTAAATGCACAAAAATAATAAGAATGCCTAAAATTTATAAAATCTTAGAAATATAATATGGCTTTAATGGGTAAATACAATAAAGATAAAACATTAATAATAAATAGAATTGTTAATAAAATTACTAATGTTTAAAAACACTTTACCTTTTTAAATTTTATATAACAGATAAAATTTTCAAGCTATATTTAACGGAGGAAAAATTTATGTGCGGAATTGTAGGATATATTGGATATGATAATGCAAAAGAATTGTTATTATCAGGATTAGAAAAATTAGAATATAGAGGGTATGACTCAGCTGGTATTGCAGTTGCAAACGATAATGGTACAACTGTTTTTAAAGAAAAAGGTCGTATTGCAGAATTAAGAAAAGTTGCTGACAACAATGACACTGATGGTCACGTTGGTATCGGTCACACACGTTGGGCTACACACGGTGTACCAAGTACAGTGAATTCACATCCTCACCAATCTAATAATGAACGTTTTACATTAGTTCATAATGGTGTAATTGAAAATTATGAAGAATTAAAAAGTGAATATTTATCAGATGTAACATTCCAATCTGAGACAGATACAGAAGTTATTGTTCAATTAGTTGAACACTTCTCGAATAAAGGTTTAGAAACTGAAGAAGCTTTCTCTAAAGTAGTTTCTTTATTACACGGTTCATATGCATTAGGCTTACTTGATAATCAAGATAGCGATACAATCTATGTAGCTAAAAACAAATCACCTTTATTAGTTGGTGTTGGAGAAGGGTTCAATGTCATTGCATCAGACGCATTAGCTATGATTAAAGTAACGAATGAATACAAAGAAATTCATGACCATGAAATTGTTATTGTTAAAAAAGACAGTGTAACTATTAAAGACCTTGATGGCAATGTACAAGATCGAGACACTTATACTGCTCAAATCGATGCTTCAGATGCTGAAAAAGGTATCTATGATCACTACATGCTTAAAGAAATTAATGAACAACCAGCAGTTATGCGTCGTATTATTCAAGAGTATGAAGATGAAAATGGCGACCTAAAAATTGACCCTGAAATTGTTAAAGATGTTGCAGCTGCAGATCGTATATATATCATCGCAGCAGGAACAAGTTATCATGCAGGTCTAGTTGGTAAAGAATACTTAGAAAAATGGGCTGGTGTACCTACTGAAGTACATGTAGCTTCTGAATTTGTTTATAACATGCCACTATTATCTGAAAAACCATTATTCATTTATATTTCTCAATCAGGTGAAACTGCTGATAGCCGTGCAGTGTTAGTTGAAACTAACAAATTAGGTTACAAATCATTAACAGTTACAAATGTGGCTGGTTCAACATTATCACGTGAAGCAGATCATACATTGTTATTACATGCTGGTCCTGAAATTGCAGTTGCTTCAACAAAAGCATATACAGCTCAAATTGCTGTTTTATCAATCTTATCTCAAGTTGTAGCTAAAGCACATGGTCGAGATAATGATATTGATTTATTGAGAGAATTAGCTAAAGTAACAACTGCAATTGAAACAATTGTAGATGATACTCCAGTAATGGAACAAATTGCTAAGGATTTCTTAGAAACAACGCGTAATGCATTCTTCATCGGACGTACAATGGACTATAATGTAAGTCTTGAAGGCTCATTAAAACTAAAAGAAATTTCATATATTCAAGCTGAAGGATTCGCTGGTGGAGAACTTAAACATGGTACAATTGCATTAATTGAAGACGGCACACCTGTAATCGCATTATCTACACAAGAAAAGGTTAACTTATCAATTCGTGGTAATGTCAAAGAGGTAGTAGCACGTGGTGCAAAACCATGTATTATCTCTATGGAAGGTTTAGAAAAAGAGGGAGATACTTATGTAATTCCACATGTACATGAGTTATTAACTCCGCTTGTATCTGTAGTTACATTACAATTAATTGCTTACTATGCAGCACTACACAGAGGATTAGACGTAGATAAACCTCGTAACTTAGCTAAATCAGTTACAGTTGAATAATTCGTATAAATTTTGAGCCGGGGTAAAATTTAATAAGGTTAGACAACATTGAAATTGAAGTGGCTAACTTAAATGTGAAAGCGTTAATCGCATGCTCTTCTCTAATATAGTTATCCTAGTGGGAGCAAGATGTTAAATTCATTAAGAATTTGATCTTGCTCTTTTTTTATTTGAAATACTAACTTATAAAATATAGTCTGTTATTTTGAAAAAATGTCTGAATTATCTTACAATTATCGTATTGTGAGGTGATACTATGCTAATTTCAATGAATAATGTACATCGATATAGAAGAGGTAAGCATATATTAAACGGTATTGATTGGAATATTAAAAAAGGGGATAAATGGATATTATATGGTTTAAATGGTGCTGGAAAAACAACTTTATTAAATATTCTAAACGCTTATGATTCAATTACAAGTGGCAACATAGTCCTTTTTAGTATGACACCTGGAATGGTTGGATATTCAGCAGATAATGTGAGACAACATATCGGTTTCATTTCAAACAAGCTCACTAATCAATTTCAAGATGGAGAGCATGTGATAGATGTGGTATTAAGTGGCTATTTTAAATCTATTGGCCTATACAAAACATTCAATCATCAACAATTGTTAGAAGCGCAGAAGCTATTAAAATTAGTCGGTATGGCAGAATTTGAGAATGAATACCTCGGTTATTTATCAACTGGACAACAACAAAGGGTTATGATTGCACGTGCGCTTATAAGTAATCCAGAATTATTAATTTTAGATGAGCCAGCTTCGGGCTTAGATTATTTAGCGCGTGAAACACTGTTGGAAGTATTAGAAACTTTATCACATGAGCGACCTGAAATTACTATCATTTATGTGACACACTTCATTGAAGAAATCATACCAATATTTGATAAAATTTTTATTTTAAGTAAAGGCATGAATTTTGCACAAGGAAAGATTGATGATGTTTTAACTAATAAGACGATGTCATCTCTTTTCAATAAAAATGTAGAAGTTGTGAATTATAAAAATCGATTTTCTTTACACATGATAGGGTAATCTCGTTGCACATTTCATCAAATAATGCCACAATTTTAAAAAAGACACGTAAAGGAGAAGGCTACATGACATTGAATAATATCAAAGCGATTTTTCTAGATATGGATGGAACAATTTTACATGAGAATAATAAAGCTTCAATTAAAACAAAATCAATTATTGATGAATTACGAGAAAAGGGATATAAGGTATTTTTAGCAACTGGTCGATCATATACAGAGATTGATCAACTTGTACCTCCTCAATTTGAAGTTGATGGAATCATCAGTTCTAATGGTACGAGTGGAGAAGTAAACGGTGATAATCTTTTCATGCATAGTTTATCGAGTGAAAGTGTTAAACGAATCGTATCTTTAGCACAACAGCAAGAAATATATTATGAAGTTTTCCCATTTAATGGATCAAGAATTGCGCTAAATGAAGATAAAGCATGGATGCAAGAGATGATTAAAGGTGATACGCCTCCAAATCATGTAAGCGAAAGTGAATGGAAATCAAGATTAGATGCAATGTCTGGTAAGATTGATTGGAAAGAGGACATACCTGAAGATGACTATGCTAAAATTTATTTATTTACGCCAAACTTAGAAAAAATAACAACTTTTAGAGATGAACTTATTCAAAATCAAGTGCTTTTAAACATTAGTGTTTCTAATTCATCAAGATTTAACGCTGAAACTATGGCATATCATACAGATAAAGGAACGGGTATTAAAGAAATGATAGAACACTTTAATGTTAAACAAGAAGACACGCTTGTAATAGGGGATAGTGATAATGATAGAGCTATGTTTGCATTTGGTGGTTATAGCGTCGCAATGAAAAATGCACGACAAGAAATACAGGAAATTACTAATGAAGTGACACAATTCACTAATGAAGAAGATGGCGCTGCATTATTCTTAGAAAGCAAATTCCTAAAATAAAATTGTGGAACATAAAAGGTGGAACCCTTATTTAATTGGGTTCCACCTTATTTGTATTATTTATCTTTATTGAAATTATGACTTGCTTCATCTTTGGCATTCTCAGATTTTTGTTTAACATTGTTTGTAACATTATTTGAATGTTCTTCAACATTGTTTTTAGAAGATTGATGAGTATTGTCAATTTTTTGTTGATTACTCAATGTGTCATTTTTATTAGTTACGCTTTTATTTTTATTTTTATTTTTGTGCTTTTTCTTCTTCTCGTTAGTAGTTTTATTTAATTTTTCACCACGTTTTAAGAAGTACTGAACTGCACCCATTATAAGAACAAAATAAAGGATTAAACGTAATATAACAATAATTACTTGTGCTACATACAGAATGACTGTAGCAACTTTTTGAGACATGTTTCCAGTTGTTACAGAAAGAATTGTACCAAGTGGTTGAGTAATGATAATAATAATTAAATTTAATAAAAGAACAGCTATAAAGAATTTAAACCAAGTTTTATGGCCATTTCTAATACCTTTAAAGCCAACTTTAAAGTGAGACATTGCACTATAGTTAGATTCTCTTACTAATGAAACAGTATAATTAATCATTAAAATGAAAAAGAACCATGATACGATTGATGTGATTAATCCAATAATAATTTGAATTGTTAGTAAAATGGCAATTGCATTATCGGATGAACTTACAGCTGACTGTAATGATGTAAATAAAGGTGTTAATGCTAAATTAAATAAATAATTTAATGCCATTATAATTAAGTACATCACTATAAATAAGCCAATTGAGATTAATGATAAAATTAAACTCTTACCATATTTACTTTTTTTGAATGCAACAAATAAGTCATTGAAATGAACATTTTCACTTGAAATTGCTTTTGCAATAACATTAATTGCACCTGCTAGTAATTGATAACCTGCAAATATAAAGAATAATAATCCCAATAATAAAGCCAGGATCATAATAATTAAATATGGACCCGATGATTGTTGTAATTGCGCTGCTAGCTGCATTTGCATGAAATATTGCATAAAGAAAGTTCTAGCAACAGCAAAAACCGCAAATACTACAATGAAACTAACGATACTAAACAAAATCGTCTTAAGAATTTGCGGTTTAGCATTTTTTAATGCCAAACTATGATATTTGAACAAATATAAGCACTCCTTTACTTTAATATAAATACAATATCAAAATTTATACTTTTTTTAAAATAATATCTAACATATTTGAAGATTAAGTGTTAAAATATGCTAATGATTAAATTTTGAAAGGAGATATCATCATGAAATTCGCGATTATTACAGATGTGCATGGTAATTTCGATGCATTACAAACTGTCTTAGATGATATTGATAATAGAGAAGACATCGATAAAATTTACAATCTCGGGGACAATATCGGAATTGGTCATGAAACAAATAAAGTACTCGATACAATATTTGATCGTGATGATATGGAAATTATAGCTGGTAATCATGATGAAGCGGTTATGTCATTAGTAAATAACACGCCTTATCCTGAAGATTTGAAGGATAAATTTTATGAGCATCATCAATGGATAGAGAGCCATATGGATGAAGATTACTATGACCAACTTAATTTGTTACCTAGATATATCGAAAAAACTATTTGTGGAAAAAAATTACTATTCATTCATTATGAAATTGAGAATCAAAAATTGGAGACTGGCATAGAAGGACAGCCGTTTAGTCCAATTACTGAAAATAGTAAAGAAAATATTATTGAATTATTTAAAGATAAAGATGCTGATTTAATTGCATTTGGCCATAACCATCAAATGCATTTATATGATGATAATAAAACAATTTATTTTAATCCTGGCGCAATAGGTTTAAACAATGGAGCCAATGCCGTCTACGGTATTGTAACTATTAATGATAATGAGTTTTCAATCGAAAGAATTAAGCTACCTTATGATAATGAAGAATATTTACAAGGGTTTGATGAAAAACAAGTGCCAGCGAAGCAACTCATTTTTGAACATTTTCTATAAGTTTTAAAAATCAGGGGTTAGACAGAATTTAACTCGAATTCAACGTCTAACCCCTGATTAATTTTTAATAAGTTATACTAATGTGAGTGTTGATGCATAACTCCAGAACATAAAATTGATTCGTCATGTTGATGTTTTGGTGTTTCTAATTGAATCGTCATATGTTGTATATTAAGATGTGCTAATTCATGTTCTATTTGTTTAAGTAATTGTTCACAATCCTCTATCGTAAGTGATTTATCTACTACTGCATGACAACTTAAAGCATTCATATCATTAGAAATAGTCCAAACATGATAATCATGAACATTTTGTATTTCCTCATGACCCATTATTGTATAGATGACTTGTTCTAAATCTATGTCAGAGGGCGTTCCTTCCATTAAAATATTAATAGATGATTTCGTAATTCCGTATGCACTCTTTAAAATTAGCAGTGAAACCACTATACTCGCAATAGGGTCTGCAATTGTAAAATTAAATGTCCATATGAGTATTGAGGCAATAATTGCACCAACAGACCCTAATAAATCTCCTAGTACGTGAATAAACGCACCACGCATATTTAAATTGTGATTGGTATCTCCGCCTTTAAACATTATGAGTGCTACTACGATATTAACTATTAAGCCTACTAAACTAATAATAAACATTTCTGTTGATTGAACTTCAGGTGGTGCAAAAAATCTTTTAATTGCTTCAACGATAATAACTATACTAATAACAAATAAAGTGATGCCATTAAACAATGCAGCTAAAACTTCAAAACGTTTATAACCAAATGTTTTACTAGATGTGGCATTCTTTTCAGCATAAATAAATGCAATAAGGGCAACACCTAGAGAAACTGTGTCGCTAAACATATGTAGTCCATCAGATAATAATGCTAAACTATTAGCAATAAAGCCACCTACAATTTCTATCACCATGAAAAGCCCAATAATAATAAAGGAAATGGCTAAAATTTTTTTATTATTAGTATGTACATGTGAATGGTTGTGTGAATGTGTATGAGAATGACTAGTCATTTGAAACTTCACCTCTTAGATGTTTCGTATGATGAATGGCTTGTTTCAATAGGGTTGAAACATGTTGATCATCAATCGAATAGATTTTTGATTGACCTTGTCTTAAGGACTTAACAAGTCTAGCTTGTTTAAGGATTTTAAGTTGATGAGAAACATTAGACTGGCTCAAGTTTAGCGTGTGTGTAATATGACCAACACTAGATTCCTCTTGCTCTAACAATAATAGAATTCTTAATCTATTTTTATCACTTAGGGCTTTAAAAATTTCAGTAGTCTGTATTAAGGTAGCATCTTCGTTCCAACTGCTTAAAGATACATTCAAATAATTCACCTCTTATATATTAATATATGTTCATATATTAATTTAATATACATGATTGACTATGTCAAAAATGACTTACGTTTTAATTTTTATTTAAGTGGTAAATTGATGGAAGTAGAAATATTAAGGAGGAATATTTGAATGAGTTTATTAGTTATAGGTGCTAACGGTGGAGTAGGTTCTAAATTAGTAAAGCAACTAAAAGAAAATCAGGTAGATTTTACAGCTGGTGTACGTAAAAACGAACAGATCGAAACATTAAAGCAAGATAATATTGAAGCAACTTTAGTTGATGTAGAAAAAGATAGTATTGAAGACTTAACTGAAACATTTAACGGTTATGATAAAGTTTTATTTACTGTGGGTTCTGGAGGCAGTACAGGTGCTGACAAAACTATTATTGTAGATTTAGATGGTGCGATTAAGACAATTGAAGCTAGTAAACAAGCCAATATTAAACATTATATTATGGTGTCAACGTATGATGCTCGTCGTGAAGCTTTTGATTCAAGCGGTGATTTAAAACCATATACAATTGCTAAGCACTATGCTGATGAACACTTAAAAAATTCTGGATTAAATTATACGATTGTTCATCCAGGTGCGTTAGAAGATAAAGAAGGAACTTCTAAAATAGAGACTGATTTATACTTTGATGGAAGAGGTTCTATACCTAGAGAAGATGTGGCATCTGTGTTAAAAGAAGTTGCTTTATCTGAGAATAAATTCATAAATAAAGAATTCCAAGTTATTACAGGTAATCAATCAATAAGCGAAGCATTGTCTTCATTTGAATAAATGAGTTGTTTAAAGATAATCATTGAATTAAAAAATGCTTTCATTAAACTTTAACTAATAGTAATTATTTCAGTTGTGGTGGGATAATGAATTCTAATTGAATTCTGTCCCACTTCTTTATGTGTTTTATCATTTAAATAATTTCTATTAAAATAAAGATAAAGTTGATATAATAAGGATACGAATGGTAACACAAGTAATGTTGAATAATTATTTTGAATATAATTTCACTTTTACATAATTAATTTTTAAGTTTTATACATATAAATCAGATATTATCATCTACTTTAGAAATAGAGAATATAGCCTTAAATGGTTTTAGGGGGTGCAACTATGCCATTATTTTTAAAGCCTATTTTTTTCGAGAAAATTTGGGGCGGTAATAAATTAACTCAATTCAATTATGATATACCTAGTGAATCCACAGGAGAATGTTGGGGGATTTCTGCACACCCAAATGGAAAGAGTATGATCCTTAACGGGCCTTATGCTGGACAAACATTAGACCAAGTTTGGACGCAACATAGAGAATTGTTCGGTGATTTTCCAAGCAAAGATTTTCCGTTATTGTGCAAAATAGTTGATGCGAATGAGCCGCTATCGATTCATGTTCACCCAGATGATTCTTATGCTTATGAATTTGAAAATGGGCAATATGGCAAATCAGAATGTTGGTATATTATTGATGCAGAAGAAGATGCTGAAGTTTTAATTGGTACTACGGTTAACTCTAAAGAAGAACTGGAAGATCAGATTAGCCAAGATAATTTCTTGGAATCTTTAAAAAGAGTTAAAGTACAACCTGGGGAATTTTATTTTATTCCTGCTGGTACTATACATTCAATCGGTTCAGGTATAACTGTGTATGAAACAATGCAATCTTCAGATATTACATATAGATTATATGATTATAATAGACAACGTGAAAATAGTTCTTCATTAGATGTTGATAAAGCATTAGATGTTATTCAATATTCTCAAGAACTACCTAGTATCGTTCCCGAAAATGAAATTATTGAAAATCATAAATGCAGTCACATTGTGTCTAATGATTTCTTTACAATGGTTAAATGGGAAGTTAGTGGGACATTAAATTATATGAAACCTAGAGAATTTTGTCTTGTTTCAGTTTTAAATGGTGATGGACAAATTATTATTGATGGAGAAATCTTCAAGATTCAAAAAGGTTCCAATTTTGTTCTGACTTCAGAAGACTTAGATAGTGTCTTTGAAGGAGACTTTACGCTAATCATTAGTTATATTTGATTTTTATTGTTCGTGTTATAAATGATTCATTGTATTAAAGAGGAGTGTGAATATTGAAACAGTTTTTATATATCTCTTTAGTATGTGGTGTGATAGCAGGGGCAGGTGTCTTTTTCAATATGCCACAATATCCTTCACTTGTTATTCCTAGAGTTGTTGCAATATTAGGTATTATAAGTGCAATTATTACCATTAAAGACAAAGATTTAAGTGGATTACTAAAACTTGGTGGCATCATGATCAATTTAATGCCATTATTAGGTAGTTTACTAGCACCTCATTAAATTAATGCATAGGGGAATATTTAGAATTATTTATGATGGATTCTGAATGTTCCCCTTTATAGCAACTTATTAAAATGAGATAAAACACTAAAAAAATTAAACATAAATAACGACGATATGTTAAGATTTATAGCATAACTTAATAAACATAGCGTTTAATTAAAATACAATGAAATCAATTAAAATACATAATAACTTTTGAGAATTAATTTAAAGGAGACCCACAATGGAAGAAGAAGTAAATTACTTTTGGCTTAACTGTGGCTATACTAGATGGAATCACAATGAACCGTTAGTAGGTCAAACAACATTATTTGAATCTGGAGCTCAATTCAACCCTACTCAAGGTTTTAGAGCCTTCAAAAAGGCTAAGACAGGGGATCAAGTTATATTTTATCAAGTCCAAACAGATACTGGATTACTTGGTATTGGAGAAATTATTAGTGTTCAAACAGGTGCTCAAAATAAAATTAGAGTTGAATTTAAATTTAATGAACTATTAAAACCACTTACAACTGATTATTTAAAGCGAAGTGAAACGCTTGATTTTCGCATGAATAATATGCGTGAAACTTTAATCAATCAATTAACTAAAGAAGAGTATGATTTAATTGTTTCACTAGGTAAAGGTGAATTGAAACTTCCACGTTATTTCTTCCTTTCTGAAACTGAGTCATTTGAATCAGGAGAATATTATACTATTTATACTCATACGTATAACGGCATTAAACGTAATGGATATCATTTTTACAATCAGTTAGAAATAGGAGATAATCTTATCTTCTATAATAAATATGAAGATCAATCAGTGGTAGGTATTGGAGAAGTTTCTCGACATATTCATGAGAAACCACCTATTCCTGGTAGAACAAATAGTACTGCCATTGAAATATATTATGATAAGCATATTACTCCAGTGACATTAGGTGCATTAAATAAACATCCTAAGTTAAAAAATCTTTATTTTTTACAAGAAAATGCGAAACAAGCCATCGCAAGCATGAGTCAAACTCAATACGATGCTATTATTGAAATGAGTAATAATGATAGTGTGAAAACACCTTTTGAAACAATTAAAAAAACTGAAATTGATTCAGCAAATCATGATGAGTCAATAAAACCTTTTATATTGTTGATTGTTGAACAACGTGAAGAAGGATTGAAAGCGGCAAATAATTTATTACAAAAGACAAATGCAAATCCTGTAATAACTAGTGGACATCCGGATTTTACAGAGGACATGTTATATGGTAAATATTTACCAAATGAAACTGGTGCCCTATACTATCGCGAAGGTTTTATCACTCAATTAATGCCTAAAAATGATAAAAGTTATTTAGTCATCGATAATTTTAATAGAATTGATCCTGACATTTTCCAAACTTACATCAATGTGTTAGAAGGATATGAAGTAACATTACCTAGGTATAATAAAGAGGGGCAAATGGTAAAATGGTCAAGAGAAAAAGAATCATTCTATCATTTTAATCCGAACTGGCATATTATTGGTGTAACTTACGACCGTCTAGAAGATATAAAACGCAAATATTCAAATCAATTTCTTAAATATACAAGAATTGTAAAAGTAAATCATGAATAACTTAAGATAACTAAACCTGAGACGTTTTACTATGTCTCAGGTTTTTAATTTTATTATTATGGCTTTAAAATTTTATATCAAATTTAAATCATTCATAGTTAAAGGCATGCTATACTATGGACATTTTTAATGTTTAATGTAAGGCATAGAATGGAATATTTATAATAAGACTTAGAGGAAGGTGAAAGAAATGCCTATTATTTATTACGATGGTAATTGTGTTTATTGTTATAACTATTGCATTTGGTTAATACAGAATGGACTTCCTAAGAGTTATGAATTCGCAACTTTAAAAGGGGAAGCAGGGCAACACTTATTTGAACAACATCCAGAAGCATTAAATAAAAACAGCGTGATTTTACAACGTGGTCAACATTTAGAGTTTAAATCTAATGCGATTGCTAATCTTATCATGACTACAACGAATTACAAGTGGTTAGGATTGTTAATTAAAGTCATTCCACGTCAAATAAGAGATTTAGCGTATAATTTATTTGCAAATAATCGAAATAAGATGTGGAAGACGCATTGGCATAAACCAAATGAATATGAAAAATCCTTTTTCATAGATGATAAACGCATGTAATTGATAAAATATTATCATAATTGATAATGAGAGGTTTGTTAGTAAATATATATAATTTTAGTTGCTGATGTAAATCACTTTTCAAACACTGGTAAATAAGTTTTAATAGTTGATAGGAAAAGGTAGTTATAAAAATCAGTGCAAAAAATGTTAAGCATAACTATTTACAGATTATAATGATTATAATATAATAATTATTGTAATAAAGAGAAACCAATTCAGAAGTACAAGGAGAGAATATAATGAGTCAACAAGATGTAGTAAAAGAATTAAATCAGCAAGTTGCAAACTGGACTGTAGCGTATACAAAATTACACAATTTCCATTGGTATGTTAAAGGACCTAATTTCTTCTCATTACATGAGAAATTCGAAGAGTTATAAAATGAAGCTAGCCAATATGTAGATGACTTAGCTGAACGTATTTTAGCAATTGGTGGAAATCCTGTTGGTACATTGAAAGAAAGTCTTGAAATTTCTATCGTTGATGAAGCTGGTAAAAATTACTCAGCTGAACAAATGGTTGAAGCCTTCTCTAATGATTTAACTCATATTTCAGAGCAATTAATTAAATCTATAGAAGTAGCTGGAGAAGCTGGCGATGATGTTTCAGAAGATATGTTCATCGGTATGAAAAATTCTGTTGATAAACACAATTGGATGTTCAAATCATATTTAGTTTAATTAATCATATAAAAAGGTGCTTGAGATTTCATTATCGTCTCAAGCACCTTTTATTATCTATTAGAATTTGATATTACTCGGCGATTTCCAATGCAATTTCCATCATTTGAGTAAATGAATTTTGTCTTTCTTCAGCTGTAGTTGCTTCGTCTTTTAGAATATGGTCACTAACTGTAAAAATACCTAACGCTTTTTTACTAGCATTAATTGCATTCAAGTATAAACCTGCTGATTCCATTTCTATACCCAATATTCCCATTTTTTGCCAATTATCATTGAATGTTTTATCAGCATTGTAGAATGTATCTGAAGATAAAACATTACCTACATGGCTTACTGCTCCTATTTCATCTGCTACATTTTTAGCTTTAGTGATGAGATCATAGTCAGCTATTGGAGCAAAGTGACCAGGTATATTAAATTGATCAACATAATTAGAATTTGTAGATGCTGCTTGAGCAATAATGACATCATATAAATTTACATTCTCTTGTAATGCGCCACATGAACCTACGCGAATAATAGTATCAACATCAAAGAAATTATATAACTCATAAGAATAAATACCGATACTTGGTATTCCCATCCCTGATCCCATTACAGAAACTTCTTTTCCTTTATATGTACCTGTGTAACCAAACATATTTCTAACTTCATTAAATTGTTCAACATTTTCTAAAAAGTTATCAGCAATATATTTTGCACGTAATGGATCGCCTGGCATTAAAACAGTCTTTGCGATTTTTGTTCCATTAGGTTGAATATGAGGTGTGCCATTTGTCATTATTATCTTCTCCTTATCATGATTGTTAAGATTAAGATAACATTTGTTTAACTTTTTTGCGAATTTTTGTACTATAGAAATGAGAGGACTATATTAATTTAAATAGTTAATATTCCAGTTAGATGGAATATCATTTAAATTTAACAACATATTGGAGGAAACTACTATGAATTATGCTAAATTTATTGATCACACATTATTGAAACCGGAATCTACACGTCAACAAATCGATCAAATTATTGATGAAGCCAAAGAGTATAACTTTAAATCTATTTGTGTAAATCCTACACATGTAAAATATGCAGCAGAACGATTAAATGATTCTGATGTATTGGTTTGTACCGTTATAGGTTTCCCACTTGGTGCTACTACAACTGCTACTAAAATCTTTGAAACTGAAGATGCCATTAAAAATGGCGCATCTGAAATTGATATGGTTATCAATATCGGCGCACTTAAAGATGGAAGATTTGAAGAAGTTCAAAAAGACATTGAGGGCGTAGTTGGAGCAGCAAATGGAAAAACAGTAAAAGTGATTATTGAAACTGTGCTTTTATCAGATGAAGAAAAAGTTAAAGCAAGTGAATTAGCGAAAGCAGCAGGTGCTGATTTCGTTAAAACATCAACTGGTTTTGCTGGGGGAGGCGCTACACCTGAAGATGTGAAATTAATGAAAGATACAGTGGGAGACGAATTAGAAGTTAAAGCATCAGGTGGCGTTCGCAGTTTAGAAGATTTCAATAAAATGATTGATGCAGGTGCTACGCGTATAGGTGCGAGTGCAGGTGTTCAAATTATTCAAGGCTTAGAGTCAGATTCTGATTATTAATAATGCAATTAACGTAACAGCACATAGATACAACAGCTTATTTTGAGAGGGGTTCAGAATTATGAGAATGGTAGATATTATTGAAAAAAAACGCGATGGTAAATCATTATCAAAAGAAGAAATTGAATTCTTTATCAAAGGTTACACGAATGGGGATATCCCGGATTATCAGGCATCGAGTTTAGCTATGGCTATCTTTTTCCAAGATATGAATGACGAAGAGCGCGCAGCATTAACTATGGCAATGGTTAATTCAGGTGATGTGATTGACTTATCAAAAATCAATGGTATTAAAGTTGATAAGCACTCAACAGGAGGCGTTGGTGATACAACTACATTAGTATTAGCGCCTCTAGTGGCAGCAGTGGGTGTCCCAGTAGCCAAAATGAGTGGACGTGGCTTAGGACATACGGGTGGAACAATTGATAAATTAGAATCAATAAAAGGATTCCACGTTGAAATCTCTGAAGAGGATTTCATTAAACTTGTTAATGAAAATCAAGTAGCTGTTATTGGACAGTCAGGTAATTTAACTCCAGCTGATAAGAAACTTTATGCATTGAGAGATGTAACAGGGACAGTTAACTCAATTCCTTTAATTGCATCATCTATTATGAGTAAAAAAATTGCTGCGGGTGCTGATGCTATCGTCTTAGATGTTAAAACTGGTAATGGTGCTTTCATGAAAACATTAGAGGACGCTGAAGCGTTAGCTCATGCTATGGTTAGTATAGGGAATAATGTAGGTAGAAATACAATGGCTATTATTTCTGACATGAGCCAACCACTTGGTCGAGCGATTGGTAATGCTTTAGAATTGAAAGAAGCTATTGATACATTAAATGGTAAAGGACCAGAAGATTTAACTGAACTTGTATTAACACTCGGTTCTCAAATGGTAGTTCTAGCTAATAGAGCAAAAACACTTGAGGAAGCACGTCAATTATTAAATGAAGCAATTGAAAATGGTTCAGCTTTAGAAAAATTTAAAACATTTTTAGAGAATCAAGGTGGCGATGCCTCAGTAGTTGATGCGCCTGAACTATTACCAACAGCAACATATCAAATCGAGTATAAAGCTCAATCAAGTGGCGTAGTTTCAGAACTTATTGCTAATGAAATTGGTGTTGCTTCAATGATGTTAGGTGCTGGGAGACAAACTAAAGAGGATGAAATAGATTTAAGTGTTGGGATTGTATTAAATAAGAAAGTAGGAGACGTTGTTAAAGAGGGAGAATCTTTATTAACCATTCACAGTAATCGTGAAAATGTTGACGACGTTATTAAGAAACTTGATGAAAGTATTGAAATTCAAGCACAAGCAACAACACCAACATTAATTCATAAAATAATTACAGAGTAGGAGGGAGTGTTAAATATGACTACACCATTCAAAAGAGTACATTTAATTGTTATGGATTCAGTAGGTATCGGAGAAGCGCCTGATGCTGCAGCTTTCAATGATGAAGGATCTCATACATTAAAGCATACATTAGAAGGATTTAACCAAACGCTACCTAATTTGGAAAAATTAGGATTGGGTAATATTGAAGAATTACCTGTTGTCAATAAAGTTGAACAACCAGGTGCTTTCTATACTAAACTTAGTGAAGCTTCAGTGGGTAAAGATACCATGACAGGACATTGGGAAATCATGGGCTTAAATATCATGCAACCATTTAAAGTATATCCAAACGGATTTCCTGATGAGTTAATACAAGAGATTGAAGAAATGACAGGTCGTAAAGTTGTAGCAAATAAGCCCGCTTCAGGGACAGCCATTATTGATGAATTAGGTGAGCATCAAATGAAAACTGGGGACTTAATCGTCTATACTAGCGCTGACCCAGTACTTCAAATTGCTGCACATGAAGATATTATTCCTCTTGAAGAATTATATGATATTTGTGAAAAGGTTCGAGAATTAACTAAAGATCCTAAATACTTAATTGGTCGTGTAATTGCACGTCCGTATGTAGGTGAACCAGGAAACTTTACACGTACTTCTAATCGACATGATTACGCACTCAAACCATTTGGCAAAACTGTTATGAATACATTAAAAGATAATAACTATGATGTTATTGCTATAGGAAAAATTAATGATATTTATGATGGTGAAGGTGTAACTGAAGCAATAAGAACAAAAAATAATATGGATGGTATGGATCAATTAATTAATGTCGTAAAAAAAGATTTTAATGGCATTAGTTTCTTAAATTTAGTTGATTTCGATGCACTATACGGCCATCGTAGAGACAAAGAAGGTTATGCACAAGCTATTAAAGATTTCGACGAGCGATTACCAGAATTAATCGACAATCTTCAAGAAGATGATTTAGTTATTATCACGGCTGATCACGGAAATGATCCTATTGCCGATGGTACTGATCATACTAGAGAGTATATCCCAGTACTTATGTTTAGCCCTAAAATTGATAAATACCATGAATTATCAGGAGACAGTACGTTTAGTTCAATCGGTGCGACCATTGCAGATAATTTCAATGTGGAATTACCTGAATTTGGTAAGAGTTATTTGAATGAAATGGGAGTAGAACATTAATGAAAGTATTTCGTTATTTATTAGGTTTATCATTTGGAACAGCTGGCGTTCTACATTTTACTAATGAACGCTCATTTAGAAATATTGTTCCAGAATACTTACCATTACGTAAAAGAGCTGTTTTAGTAACAGGTGTATTTGAAATTTTCTTTGGCATTATGTTGTTATTAAAACGTCCTGCTAATTGGTTAAAAACAGGTATAAATCTTTTCTTATTAGCTGTATTACCAGCAAATATATATATGGCACGAAAAGAATTACCTTTAGGTGATAAACAAGTACCTAAATGGGCATTATACACAAGACTACCAATGCAATTTGTTTTAATTGCACTAGTGAAAAAATTATAGAAGAGAAAAGTAAAACCACCAATACTTAAATATACTTAAGTATTGGTGGTTTTTATTTTAAATATGAAATTTATTTACCTTCACCAAAAATATCTGACCATTGATTGCGTTTATCTAAAAATGCTTGCGCAATTTCTTTTGCACCTTCAAGTGAATGACTTGCTGCCCAACCGCATTGTACTTCATTGCAAGCGGGTACCTCAGTAGCTTCTAAAACATCATTTAGTGTTTTTTCAATTATATTTAACACTTCTTCATAGTCGTCATGATTAATAAATGAAACATAAAAACCAGTTTGACAACCCATTGGACTTAAATCTACAACTTTATCAGTATGATTTCTAATGTTTTCAGCCATTAAATGCTCTAGTGAGTGTAACCCAGGCATTTCCATGTGCTCTTTGTTAGGTTGTTTGAAGCGAATGTCATATTTTTTAATAACATCACCATTTAAGCCTTCCATTGTACCAGCTAAACGGACGAAAGGTGCGACAACTTTAGTGTGATCTAGATTAAAACTTTCAACGTTCATTTTAGTCATGATAAATCCTCCTATATTAAATAAGCTTAATTATTAAGTTAACGATTTGATTGTATCAATAGTTAAGGGTATTTACAATTTTCAAAATTATAGTTAAACAAAGTTAATTGTGAGAAAATTTCGTAAATACAAAGTTATTTAATGACAACAATCTTTAAATCCGATAAAATAAGTAATAATTAATTGAGAAACGATATGGTTACAATATCCAAAATATTTTTAAAAATTTTTACAATAATAAGGGAGTTATGATTTATGAGTAATAAACAAGGAATTTTAGATTATATAGAGAATAATAAATATGATTATGTTGAAATTAGTCATAGAATACATGAACGCCCTGAATTAGGCAATGAAGAAATTTTCGCGTCTAGAACGCTTATAGATAAATTGAAAGAGAATGATTTCGATATAGAAACGGATATTGCTGGACACGCTACTGGATTTATAGCTACATATGATTCTGGGCAAGAAGGCCCGGTTATTGGCTATTTAGCTGAATATGATGCATTACCAGGCCTAGGTCATGCATGTGGTCATAATATTATTGGAACTGCTAGTGTACTTGCGGGTTCAGCATTGAAACAAGTTATAGACCGCATCGGTGGCAAAGTTGTCGTGCTCGGTTGTCCTGCAGAAGAAGGTGGCGAAAATGGTAGTGCAAAAGCGACATATGTTAAGGCTGGTATTATCGATGATATAGATATAGCATTAATGATTCATCCAGGTAATGCAACTTATCCAACCATTGATACACTAGCGGTGGATGTATTAGATATAAAATTTTATGGCAAAAGTGCACATGCTTCTGAAAATGCTGACGAAGCTTTAAACGCTTTAGATGCAATGATTTCATATTTTAACGGTGTAGCACAGTTAAGACAGCATATTAAAAAAAGTCAACGCGTACATGGTGTTATCTTAGACGGAGGAAAAGCTGCAAATATTATACCCGATTTTACACATGCTCGATTCTACACACGTGCAACAACTCGAAAAGAACTAGATATTTTAACAGAAAAAGTTAATCAAATTGCTAGGGGTGCCGCAATTCAAACAGGTTGTGATTATGAATTTGGCCCTATACAAAATGGTGTGAACGAATTTATTAAGACACCTAAATTAGATGAATTATTTAAAAAGTACGCGCTCGAAGTTGGTGAAGATGTAAGTCATGATGATTTTGGTTTTGGTTCAACAGATACGGGTAATGTCAGTCATATAGTACCTACGATTCATCCTCATGTGAAGATAGGATCTAGAAACTTAGTTGGTCATACACATAGATTTAGAGAGGCTGCGGCAAGTGTACATGGTGATCAAGCGTTAATTCATGGTGCGAAAATTATAGCATTAATGGGATTAGAACTAATTGAAAATAAGGGAATGTTTGATGAAATTGTTCAACAGCACTCTCATATAAAGGGGCAGTCAAAATGACGATAAATGAAAAGGGTCTAAAATTAACTTTAAGTGACTTATATAATGAAAATATAGTGTATAACTCGAGACCATCTTATGTTTCAAATCCATGGTTAAAGCCAGAGGAGCATCAATCTAATTTCTTAACTGGTAGGGAAATGCTTATTGCAGATTCAATGCCAATGATTGTACATGAAGCAAGTATTACTGAAAAATTAGATCAACTATTTAATCTTGTTGGAAAAAAAGTTCCCACAAATACGTATCAATTTAAAAACCGTGAAACATATGAAGCACTATTAAATCGAATTGTTAAAGAAGAAGGTAAAGATATATATTTTCAATATATTCATAGTGAAGATGTTGTTTCGGATAAATGCTACGCTGTAGATAAAGAGACATTTGTAGCTTTGAACAATAAAGCGCGAATACCAGAATGGACGAATCATAAATATTTACCAGAGCGAGAAATTGTATCGATAAATGATTTTAAAGCGCGCATAAAAGAATGGGATTTCCCTTTTGTAATTAAACCAGGTGATGACTTACCAACAGCTGGTGGATATGGTGTAATGATTTGCTATGATGAAGAAGACTTAGCTAAAGCAACACAACGTATTTTAAAAGCAAGTGATGCTACGGATAATTTAATAATTGAACAAAAAATTGAAGCGGTAAAGAATTATTGTGTTCAGTATGCTTATTCTGAAGAAATAGGTGTGACTTATT
The DNA here is from genome assembly GCF_001810405.1 of Staphylococcus sp. HMSC069D12. Lineage (NCBI taxonomy): Bacteria > Bacillati > Bacillota > Bacilli > Caryophanales > Staphylococcaceae > Staphylococcus > Staphylococcus sp. HMSC069D12. The sequence goes on along the minus strand of NZ_KV801097.1, from coordinate 57,051 downwards.
TAGGGACTGCACATCAAATCACTGATAAATATGGATTTTATGCTGGAAATGAAAATGTTCAAGATGTTCCTCAACAAGTTATTGATGCAGGAAGAGAAATTATGGAAAATGGTGTAAAGTTGGGTTTCTTCGGTGTAGCTGGATTTGATTTACTATTAGATAAAAACGATGATGTTTTTGCCATCGATTTAAACTTTAGACAAAATGGCTCAACAAGCATGTTATTATTACAAGAAGAATTAAATTCATCATATCAGAAATTCTATAGTTACTTCTCTAATGGTGATAATGAACATTTCTTTAATACAATTTTAAAATATGTCAAAAAGGGCGTATTATATCCATTATCTTATTATGATGGTGATTGGTTTGGAAAGAATGCAGTTAATTCTCGTTTTGGTTGTATATGGACTGGAGATTCAAAAGAAGCCATAGAGAAAATTGAAAAATCCTTTTTAGCTGAATTAGATAAAAATTAAATTACCCTAATCACTATCCATTGATAGGTATATAGCAATAATTTTAAAAAGCATAATTTCAATTCTTAGCATTTAAATGAATCAAAAGATAATAATTCAATATGTTATAGCTCTATGCGTCAATTTGGGAGCAAGACATGGCATTCATCAAGAATACAGTCTTGGTCCTTTTTTTAGAATAGAAATTTGACGACATAAGTATTGTCATTTAGTATTTTAATAGTTGCAAATTAGAAATGGAGGGTTATGCATTGTCTTATAAGAATGAGGCGTACTTTAAAGATGTACTGATTAATGAAGTGTTTTATGTTGCTAACAAAAATAAAAAACTGGTCAGACTAAATAGTAATAACCAAGATTATGTTGGCGTTTGGACTCAAGAAGGACAAGCGGAAGACTATTTAAAACATGCGTCAATCGATTATGACCGTGTGCTAAAAATTGATATTGATACATTCGTTACATATGAATTGGATGACTTATTTGATGAGGATGATCAAGTTATCATTAATCAAACATCACAAGAAACTGGTCAAATTGTAAAAGTCGTTAAAATGACTGATGAATTAATGTCAGAGTTGGATAAAATTCGTATTAAAGAATTTGTAAAGGATGTTGCCAAAGAAGACCAAGTATTTGGTTTATCAAAACATGGCGAAAATCACTTTATATTGATTAGTGATGATAGTGAAGACAAACCTCAAATCATGCCGGTTTGGAGCTTGAAAAATAGAGCACTCAAAGTTCGTGATGAAGATTTTGAGGAATGTGAATTAATTGAAATTGAAGGTAGTGTATTTAGTGATTGGTTAGATAAGTTGCGTGATAATGACCAAGCTGTCGCAATTGATTTGAAACCTGGTGTGGTAGGCACAGTCATTTCTGCACAAAAATTATCAAATGAATTAACTTTTTAATTTGAAGCACGTAACATTTAGTGAAATCTTGTCTTTATATATACATTATTAAATAGTCGATGTTAAATATGTCGATGCAGTTAAGAATTAGATAAATTGTAGAGGGAGCAGACAGAATTAATATTTTTCAAAATTTATTTGTTGTATCCCCAGCTAGCTTAGCTTGTATAATTTCTTTAGGAAATTTTCTTTGCTGGGGCCCGTCTGCCATGCAAGGTTACTAGAATTAAAAAGCTTGTTACAAGTGCGCTTTTTAATTCAGTCAACTACTGCCAATATATATTTGTAGCCTGAGGCATTGAATTATGTCCCAGGCTCTTTTCAATAATAAGTATTTAATTTAAATAAATTGCGCCAAGTGCTCCTGAAAAAGCACCATTCTCAATGTAATATGGTTTGAAACCACGTAATACCGTATAATCTTCAATTACTTCACGTAAAAGTGGATTATTGTTGAAAGAAGACCCGATATATGCAACATTCTCAGTTTTATTTTCACGAGCAACGGTTATGGCCATAGTAGTTATTACTTCACCAACAACTCCAACCACTGATGCTAATTTATTAGCAGGTGAAAAATCTACGTCTAAATTATGTAAGACGTTTCCAAAGTTAGCAGCTGTTAATTCACCTGGAATAGGTGGTTCGGTATCTTTGTAAATATGCTTAACTTTAAGATCAATCGTATCTCTATCTCCAGATTGAGCTAGATTTGTAAGTACTTCATAATCTGTAATTTGTGATAATAAGTATCCCAGTCCTTGAATCATACCTCCACCAGTACCTACACCGCCTACACGACGTTGTTGTTTGCCATCGAAATAATGTAACGAAGTGCCTGTACCGACATTAGCGAATATATATTCGTCAATATGATGACCTTGCTCTTTAAGAAGCATACCCAAACCTTTGGATGATGCATCGAATTCAACAAATATAGTTGCATCCACATTTAAACTTTCAGCAATAACGCCTGCATTCCCGCCAGTAAGACTGATTGATTCAAAAGTGTTTGCGTTTAACCATGCAATTACTTCTGAAATGTTTGTAGTAAGTTTTGTTTCATACGAACGTCCTTGTTGAGATTCTTGGACGATTTTTATTAGCGTACCACCGGCATCTATACCGACTTTCATTCTAGTTCACCTCGTGATTTTATATGTCATATTTATAGTAAAGCAAATTAGCTAAATTTCAATAGATTATTTTTAAATTGTAAAAATTTAAAACAATTGTACCTAACTTAAAGTAGATTTTATTTTGATAAGTGTAAAAAAACAATTATAATAAAATTGATTAATTAAAAGAGGCATAGGGGTTAGTGGTTATGACTATAAAAAAACAGTTTGAAAATATAACGATTCAAGAATTTGAAGAAAAGTATAGACAGGATGTAGTTAACTTTGAATTAAGTGAGAGACAACAAATATACTCATCCTTACCGAAATCAGTTCTAGATGATGCTCTTTCAGATTCAAATAGAGTGGCTAATATAGCTATTAATGAGTATGGTGATGTTGTTGGTTTCTTTGTATTACATCAATATTATCAACATGAAGGGTATGATACACCTGAGAATGTTGTATATGTAAGATCATTATCAATTAATGAGAAGTTTCAAGGAAATGGCTATGGAACTACGATGATGATGTATTTACCTCAATATGTACAAGATTTATTCCCTGATTTCAATCACTTGTATCTGGTTGTCGATGCTGAAAATAAAGGGGCTTGGAATGTGTATGAACGTGCTGGTTTTATGCACACTGCTACTAAAGAAGAAGGTCCTATTGGTAAAGAACGGTTATATTATTTGGACTTAGATTCAAAACATGTGTCTTCACTACGATTAACTGAAAATGAAGCATCAAGCATTTCATCTTATAGTGTTGTTGATTTACTAAAAGATAACCAAAAAGTAGGTTTTATAGCACTTGAACAAACGGATAATCGAATTGATATTGTGGCTATTGAAGTGTATAAAGAACAACGAAAAGAAGGTATCGCTGAAAGTGCATTAAGACAAATTCCTACATATGTACGAAAGCATTTCAAACAAGCTAAAACGATTATGATTACGTTATTTGGTGAAAACAATGAATTAAAATCATTATGTGTAAATAGTGGTTTCGTAGAAATTGATCAGTCAGATGATTTAGTTATTTTCGAGAAATATGTAAATTACTGAGATAATCGTAATTGCGAAATCGTGTATTGTCATTTATAATTTATTTTTGTTACTATTAATTAATGAAATCTAACGACATAATTAAAAAATTCTTCGAAAGGAAGATTAGCTATAATGAAAATCCAAGATTATACTAAAGAAATGGTTGATGAAAAGTCATTTATAGATATGGCTTATACGTTATTAAATGATAAAGGTGCAACGATGAATTTATACGATATCATCGATGAATTCAAAGATTTAGGTGGTTATGAATTTGAAGAGATTGAAAATCGTGTAGTTCAGTTCTATACAGACTTAAATACAGATGGACGTTTCTTAAACATTGGTGAAAATCAATGGGGATTACGTGATTGGTATTCTGTAGACGATATTGAAGAAAAAATCGCACCTACAATTCAAAAATTCGATATTCTTGATGATGAAGATGAAGAAGATAAAAATCTTAAATTATTGGGTGATGACGAAATGGATGACGACGATGACATTCCTGCCCAAACGGATGATCAAGAAACTTTAGACGACCATGAAGATGAACAAGTAGAAGACGAGATTAGTGAATCAGATTTAGTAATTGAAGATGACGAAGATGATGAACTCGACGAAGAAGACGAGGACGAATTCGAAGACTAAGAAGATTTTAAAACTAAATTTTAGTTTTAATTGACTTTTACTTAAAAAATGATAGAATTTTATTCGGGCTCCTTTAAATAGGACACGTGTATTAATCATATACGCTCCCCTTACAGATATGTGAGAGGGAGCGATTTTTTTATTTTTCAAAAGTGATTATTTAAAAAGAATAAATAGGTAAGGAAGCATCCCTTTATAAATTAGGAGGTCAGGAAATGACAAAATTTATTTTTGTAACGGGCGGAGTAGTATCATCATTAGGAAAAGGTATCACAGCCGCTTCTCTAGGTAGATTGTTAAAAGATAGAGGCTTAAAAGTAACAATTCAAAAATTTGATCCATATTTAAATGTTGACCCAGGAACTATGAGTCCGTATCAACATGGAGAAGTATTTGTTACAGATGATGGTGCTGAAACTGACTTAGATTTAGGACACTATGAGCGTTTTATTGATATTAATTTAAATAAATATTCAAATGTTACAGCTGGGAAAGTTTATTCACATGTACTCAAGAAAGAACGTCGTGGTGATTATTTAGGTGGAACAGTTCAAGTTATTCCACATATTACTAATGAAATTAAAGAACGTTTACTACTTGCTGGTGAGAGTACAAACGCAGATGTAGTTATTACTGAAATCGGTGGTACAACTGGTGACATTGAATCACTTCCATTTATCGAAGCAATTAGACAGATTAGAAGTGATTTAGGCCGTGAAAACGTAATGTATGTACATTGTACATTGCTTCCATACATTAAAGCTGCTGGTGAAATGAAAACAAAACCAACACAACACAGTGTTAAGGAACTACGTGGTTTAGGTATTCAGCCGGATTTAATTGTAGTGCGTACAGAATATGAAATGACACAAGATTTAAAAGATAAAATTGCATTATTCTGTGATATTAATAAAGAGAGCGTTATAGAATGTAGAGACGCATCATCTTTATATGAAATTCCATTACAATTAAGTGCACAGGATATGGATGACATTGTCATCAAGCGATTAGATTTAGATGCTAAATATGAAACGCAATTAGATGAATGGCAATATTTACTAGATACCGTTAATTCACTTGATGGTACAATCACGATTGGATTAGTAGGTAAATATGTTAGCTTACAAGATGCATACTTATCTGTTGTAGAGTCATTGAAACATGCTGGCTACCCATTGAAGAAAGACGTTGTAGTTAAGTGGATTGATTCTGGCGAAGTTAATGATAATAATGTTGAAGACTATTTAAAAGATGTAGATGGTATTCTTGTACCAGGTGGATTTGGATTTAGAGCAAGCGAGGGTAAAATTGCTGCAATTAAATACGCTCGTGAAAATAATGTTCCATACTTTGGTATTTGCTTAGGTATGCAATTAGCGACTGTTGAGTTTGCACGTAATGTACTAGGTTTAGAGGGAGCACACTCAGCAGAACTTGATCCTAGCACACCTTATCCAATTATTGATTTATTACCTGAGCAAAAGGATATTGAAGATTTAGGTGGCACGTTACGTTTAGGATTATATCCATGTAAAATTAAAGAAAACACATTGGCACATCAAATTTATGACGCAATAAATATTGAAGAAAGACACCGCCATAGATATGAATTTAATAATGAATTTAGAGAACAATTAGAAGCCAATGGTATGGTGTTCTCTGGTACTAGTCCAGATGGTCGATTAGTAGAAATGGTAGAAATTCCAGAGAATGACTTCTATATCGCATGTCAATTCCATCCTGAATTCTTATCAAGACCTAACAGACCTCAACCTATTTTCAAATCGTTTGTAGAAGCGGCTTATAAACATCAAAATAAATAATATAATAAATCAACCCTTACGTACTGAAATGGTGACGTAAGGGTTGATTTTATAATGAATGACATCACAACTCTAAATCTCGTGTCATTTCAATCATTTGAGTGTAAATTTCATAATATATGTAATTAAAAGATATCGTATGAGGTTGAACAACTTTATCATAATCCTCAGTATAAACAATTGGTCTAGGGGTAGCTAGATTGATGAAATGTATAAAGTGTTCTGGTATTTCTGAATCTTTGGGTCGATTACAAATTAAGACAACATCTATATCGTTATCTACTAATGTTTGTAAATCTTTAGCTACTTCTTCAGTGTAAAATGGTGAAAAGAGTAACACGCGATCTGTTGAATCTATATCATCAAATGTTGTGAGCGTGGATAATAATTTACTAGATTTAAGGTGCTCTTCACTTTCTATAACGAAAGGCTCGAAAAATTTCAAATCGCCATAGCCTTTAATGTATACATAACCTTCGCCACCGATTGCTTGTATTAGACATTGAGCAGCCATTTGAATATCTAAAGCTTGATCTTCTAACCGATTAAATATACCCGTTAATTGAGTTTGTAATATTTTAGACATGTTGTTCCTCCGTTTCATATGTATTGTAAATAAACTCAAACTTATGTGCAATAAAACCGTTCATATATTGAATTATTAATAATTTAGTATTTAATAGTAAAAGTTTATTTTAAATCAAGCATGCATTCACATGCAATTCAAAAAAATATCTGATATAATGATTTTAAAAATTGTGCAGTTGCACACAAGGAGGAACTTTCATGCCATTAGTTTCAATGAAAGAAATGTTAATCGATGCAAAAGAAAATGGTTATGCGGTTGGTCAATACAACTTAAATAACTTAGAATTTACACAAGCTATTTTAGAAGCTTCACAAGAAGAGAACGCGCCAGTTATCTTAGGTGTTTCAGAAGGTGCTGCACGTTATATGAGTGGTTTCTATACAGTAGTTAAAATGGTTGAAGGTTTAATTCATGACTTAAACATTACTGTACCTGTAGCTATTCACTTAGACCATGGTTCAAGCTTTGAAAAATGTAAAGAAGCGATTGATGCTGGATTCACTTCAGTAATGATCGATGCTTCTCATAGTCCTTTTGAAGAAAATATCGAAATCACTTCAAAAGTTGTAGAGTATGCTCATCAACATGGTGTATCAGTAGAAGCTGAATTAGGAACAGTTGGTGGACAAGAAGATGATGTTGTAGGTGGCATTATTTATGCTGATCCTAAAGAATGTCAAGAATTAGTTGAAAGAACTGGCATTGATACTTTAGCTCCAGCATTAGGTTCAGTTCACGGGCCATATAAAGGTGAACCTAAATTAGGATTCAAAGAAATGGAAGAAATTGGTGCATCAACTGGTTTACCATTAGTTTTACATGGTGGTACTGGTATACCAACTAAAGACATTCAAAAAGCAATCCCTTATGGTACTGCTAAAATTAATGTTAATACTGAAAACCAAATTGCTTCAGCTAAAGCAGTAAGAGAAGTTTTAAATAATGATCAAGATGTATATGATCCACGTAAATATTTAGGACCTGCTCGTGAAGCGATTAAAGAAACAGTTAAAGGTAAAATTAGAGAATTTGGTACATCTAATCGTGCTAAATAAATAATTTAATTGAAGATGTTTTGAAATAGGAGTGAAACGTTAAGTCGTTTCACTCTTTTTCTTTATAATTTGAGTATTCATATTTAAATATTTTTCAAAAATGATTTATAATATTTGTACATATAATTCTCGAATTAGTTTTATAAAGTTTGAATCGATAATTTTAATAATTGCAATTATCAATAAATCGTAATAATTTATGTTTTACAAATAAAGAATATGTATTTTATAATGTTACTAATGTATTATTTTAAATAAATGAGAAACAAAGGAGATAAACTTATGACTCAAGAGGTAATAAAAATTCGCGGTGGTCAAACACTAAAGGGAGACGTTACGATAAGTGGTGCCAAAAATAGTGCGGTAGCAATTATCCCAGCAACATTATTAGCTCAAGGCCAAGTTAAATTAGATGGCTTACCACAAATTTCCGATGTAGAGACGCTAGTTAGTTTATTGGAAGATTTAAATATTAAAGCCCATTTAAATGGAAAAACTTTAGAAGTAGATACTTCAAAAATTGAAAATGCACCACTGCCTAACAATAAAGTTGAATCTCTTAGAGCATCTTATTACATGATGGGAGCAATGTTAGGGCGTTTTAAAAAATGTGTAATAGGTTTACCTGGTGGTTGTCCATTAGGGCCACGTCCAATTGATCAACATATTAAAGGTTTTAAAGCATTAGGAGCAGAAATAGATGAATCAAATGATACATCTATTAAAATAGAAGCTAAAGAACTACATGGTGCTAATATCTTCTTAGATATGGTTAGTGTAGGCGCAACAATCAACATTATGTTGGCAGCTGTTCATGCAACTGGTCAAACAGTCATTGAAAATGCAGCTAAAGAACCTGAAGTTGTAGATGTTGCTAATTTCTTGAATAGTCTTGGCGCAGATATTAAAGGGGCAGGGACAAGTACGTTAAAAATTAATGGTGTTGATAGCTTACATGGTTCTGAATACCAAATTATCCCTGATCGTATTGAAGCAGGGACGTACATGTGTATAGCGGCAGCAGTTGGAGAAGAAATTACTATTAATAATATTGTTCCAAAACATGTTGAAGCACTTACTGTTAAATTAAAAGAACTTGGTGTAGACATCCAAGTAGATGGTGATGCTGAAAAAGCAATCATAAAACGCAAATCATCTTATAAAAATGTAGATATTAAAACTTTAGTATACCCTGGGTTTGCAACAGATTTACAACAACCAATCACGCCTTTATTATTTATGGCAGATGGCCCTTCATTTGTAACAGAAACAATATATCCTGCACGTTTTAAACATGTCGATGAGTTAAAAAACATGGATGCTAATATTGAAGCCGATATGGAAACTGGAACTGCTACAATTAAACCATCATCACTTAATGGTGCTAAAGTATATGCAAGTGATTTGCGTGCAGGTGCATGTTTAATTATTGCAGGTCTTTTAGCTGAAGGCGTTACTACAATTTATAACGTTAGACATATTTATAGAGGCTATACTGACATTGTTAAGCATTTAAAAGAATTAGGTGCAAATATTTGGACTGAAGAAGTCTAAAGGTATTGATAAGTAAATATTGACAGTTTCAACTCTCGACATATTAGCTTTTTCTGGTATAATAATTATATTAGATACTAATAAGATTTTGGTTTATAGATATCATTAAAGCCTATACAATGTTTATATTTATAAGCGATTTTTAGTACCTACAATCTAAAGAAGTTTTGAATAGAGGTGAAGACAATGGAAATCTGTCCATATCTTGAAGAAACCTTTAAAATTGTTGGTAGAAGTTGGAACGGTTTAATCATTAATTATCTATCACGATGCACTGATTATACTGCGCACTTTTCCGATATGAAAAGGGATTTAAAGACCATTACACCACGTGCATTAAGTATTAAATTAACTGATTTAGGTGAATGGGGATTAGTTGAAAAGAAAGTAGTCTCAACTAGTCCAGTTTCAATCATTTATGAATTGACTGATAAAGGTAAAGCTTTAGCAGAAGCTTTAAAACCCATTGAAAAATGGGCTCAAGAACATGTAACACTTGAAGAAGAAGTTAAATCTAAATAATATAACAAAGAGTTTTGTGCTTTATATTGAATGAATAATCACTTTTATAATTGTTCATCATTGCTAGGTGCAAAACTCTTTTGTTATTTCATACTAAGATGGTATGTTTAATTTTCAATGAAAAAAGGTATAAAAATGACATAATGATTCTTAAGGAGTGAAGAATTTATGAGAAATTATACTCAACAATATATAAATGGCGAATGGATTGATAGCGATAGTAATGAAACGATTGAAGTAATCAATCCAGCAACTGAAGAAGTTATTGGTAAAGTAGCTAAAGGTAATGCTAATGATGTGGAAAAAGCAGTAGAAGCTGCAAATAACGTTTATTTAGAATTTCGTCATAGTTCAGTGAAAGAAAGAAAAGAACTACTAGATAAAATTGTAGAAGAATATAAAAATAGAAAACAAGATATTGTAGAAGCCATAACGGATGAATTAGGTGCACCTTTAACAGTATCTGAGAATGTCCACTACCAAATGGGACTAAATCATTTTGAAGAGGCAAGTAGAGCACTAGATTCATTCGAATTTGAAGAAAGACGTGGAGATGCATTAGTTATTAAAGAGGCAATTGGTGTTTCAGGCCTAGTAACACCTTGGAATTTCCCAACTAATCAAACTTCATTGAAATTAGCAGCCGCTTTTGCAGCAGGTAGTCCTGTTGTTCTAAAACCTTCAGAAGAAACACCATTTGCTGCAGTCATTTTAGCTGAAATATTTGATAAAGTAGGCGTACCAAAAGGTGTATTTAATCTTGTTAATGGTGACGGTGAAGGTGTAGGTAATCCACTAAGTGAACATCCAAAAGTTAGAATGATGTCATTTACTGGTTCAGGACGCACAGGTTCAAAAATAATGGAAAAAGCTTCTAAGGATTTCAAAAAAGTATCACTTGAATTAGGCGGTAAATCGCCTTATATCGTATTAGATGATGTTGATGTTAAAGAAGCAGCGAAAGCAACTACTGGCAAAGTAGTTAATAACACAGGTCAAGTATGTACTGCAGGTACTCGTATTTTAATTCCTGAAAGCAAAAAAGAAGACTTATTAACTGCACTTAAAGAAGAATTTAGTAAAGTTAAAGTTGGAAATCCACGAGAAGAAGGTACTCAAGTTGGACCGATTATTAGTAAGAAACAATTTGATACAGTCCAATCATATATTGATAAAGGTATTGAAGAAGGTGCAGAGTTATTCTACGGTGGTCCTGGTAAACCTGAAGGATTAAATACTGGTTATTTCGCGAGACCAACTATTTTTATCAATGTAGACAATGACATGACAATTGCTCAAGAAGAAATCTTTGGACCAGTTGCTTCTGTAATCACATATAATGATTTAGATGAAGCAATCAAAATTGCTAATGATACTAAATATGGATTAGCAGGATATGTAATAGGTAAAGATAAAGAAACACTTCAAAAAGTAGCTCGTTCAATTGAAGCAGGTAGAATTGAAATCAATGAAGCTGGAAACCAACCAGATTTACCATTTGGTGGATATAAACAATCTGGAATTGGTCGTGAGTGGGGCGATTATGGTATAGAAGAGTTCTTAGAAGTGAAATCAATTGCTGGTTATTTCAGTTAATTTAAAAAATTAATTTATATATTATTTGTATCAGTTCATGGAATATTTTTAGTTCCATGAGCTGTTTTATTTTTAGAAATTTAATAAAATCGTTTTGTATTTAAATTGAAAATTTGCTATATTAATTCTAGTATTCAAGACTTTAAATATTATTTTATGAGATATCCTAAATAGACTTAGTGAGTTCTTGAAATGAAACTATTTAAAATATCTCTTTTCTAATCAAATTGAAGTCTTTATAAATATATAAGAAATGGGTGCAATTTATGCCTGAAAAAGTACGTACATCTCCACAGTATGAGTCGTTTCATGAATTGTATAAAAATTACACAACGAAAGAATTAACACAAAAAGCAAAAACATTAAAACTTACTAATTATAGTAAATTGAATAAGAGTGAATTAGTTTTAGCTATCATGGAAGCCCAAATGGAAAAAGATGGTAACTATTACATGGAGGGTGTCTTAGATGATATCCAGCCTGATGGTTATGGGTTCCTAAGAACAGTCAACTATTCAAAAGGTGAAAAAGATATTTATATATCTGCAAGTCAAATACGACGTTTCGAAATTAAACGTGGTGATAAAGTAACCGGAAAAGTTCGTAAACCTAAAGATAATGAAAAATATTATGGTTTATTGCAAGTTGACTTTGTTAATGATGAGAATGCTGAAGTTGTAAAAAAACGCCCTCACTTTCAAGCTTTAACGCCTCTCTATCCTGAGGAAAGAATCGTTTTAGAAACAGATCCCCAAAATTATTCAACACGTATAATGGATTTAGTTACGCCTATTGGTCTAGGTCAACGTGGACTTATTGTTGCACCTCCTAAAGCGGGTAAAACGTCTTTATTAAAAGAAATTGCAAATGCGATTAGTAAAAATAAACCTGATGCAAAATTATTTATTTTATTAGTTGGGGAACGTCCAGAAGAAGTAACTGATATTGAAAGATCCGTTGAATCTGCTGAAGTAGTGCACTCGACTTTTGATGAGCCACCAGAACACCATGTTAAAGTAGCTGAATTATTACTAGAACGTGCTAAACGATTAGTTGAGATTGGTCAAGATGTTATTATTCTGATGGACTCAATTACTCGATTGGCAAGAGCGTATAACTTAGTTATACCGCCAAGTGGAAGAACATTATCAGGTGGTCTTGATCCTGCTTCATTACACAAACCTAAAGCATTCTTTGGTGCTGCGCGTAACATTGAAGCAGGAGGAAGTTTAACGATATTAGCCACTGCATTAGTTGAAACAGGATCACGCATGGATGATATGATTTATGAAGAATTCAAAGGAACAGGAAATATGGAACTTCATCTTGATCGTAAATTATCTGAACGTCGAATTTTCCCTGCTATTGATATTGGAAGAAGTTCTACGCGCAAAGAAGAATTACTAATTAGTAAATCTGAACTTGATTCACTATGGCAGTTAAGAAACATGTTTACAGACTCTACAGATTTCACAGAAAGATTTATTAGAAAATTAAAACGTTCTAAAAGTAATAAAGAATTTTTCCAACAGTTGCAAAAGGCTGCTGAAGAAAGTACAAAAACAGGAAAACCGATTATTTAACGAATGTCTGTTTGAGGGTTGCGTTTTAATCTAATAACTATTATAATTACCAAGTATTGGGTAAAAAAACTCACAAATAACTCTGTTCCAGATGGTTCAGGGCAAAGGAGCTGAAAATTAATGAGACAAGGAATCCATCCTGATTATCACAAAGTTATCTTTTTAGATACAACTACTAACTTTAAATTTTTAAGTGGTTCAACTAAAACATCTTCAGAAACAATGGAATGGGAAGATGGCAATGAATACCCAGTTATTCGTTTAGATGTATCTTCTGATTCACACCCATTCTACACAGGACGTCAAAAATTCGCTGCTGCGGATGGTCGTGTGGAACGTTTCAACAAAAAGTTTGGTCTCAAATCAAACAACAACTAATTATAAGTTTAAACTGTCTGCCTAATCTATTTTATATAGAAATGCGTAGACAGTTTTTTTAAATTTAAGTAGTATTTAAAGTGATATTTATAATACATGGAAATATGATATAATTAAGCGATTATGTTTTTGTAAAAGGTGGAACTTATAATGTATGAAACTTACCATTCCGGTTGGATTGAATGCATTACTGGAAGTATGTTTAGCGGTAAGTCAGAAGAACTAATTCGTAGACTAAGAAGAGGGATATACGCTAAACAAAAAGTAGTAGTGTTTAAACCAGCGATTGATGATCGTTATCATAAAGAAAAAGTTGTTTCTCATGACGGTAATGAATTAGAAGCAATTAATATTTCTACTTCAAGAGATATATTATTACAGGATTTGTCTCATGTTGATGTCATTGGTATTGATGAGATTCAATTTTTCGATAAAGAAATTGTAAATATAGTGGAGAAGCTTGCTGAAAATGGCCATCGAGTAGTGGTTGCAGGCTTAGATATGGATTTCAGAGGGGAACCATTCGAACCCATGCCACAAATCATGGCGGTAAGTGAACAAGTTACTAAATTACAGGCTGTATGTGCAGTATGTGGTTCATCATCAAGTAGAACACAACGCTTAATCGATGGACAGCCAGCTAAAGTAGATGATCCTATCATTTTAGTTGGGGCAAATGAAAGTTATGAACCGAGATGTCGTGCACATCATATCGTAGCACCAAGTACAAGTGACGAGGAGGAAATGTAGTGTTTGATCAATTAGATATCGTTGAAGAAAGATATGAACAACTCAATGAAATGTTAAGTGACCCTGAGATTGTTAATGATTCAGATAAGTTACGTAAATATTCAAAAGAACAAGCTGATTTACAAAAAACAGTTGATGTATATAGAGATTATAAAAGTAAAAAAGAAGAAATTGCTGAAATTGATGAAATGTTAAATGAAACAGAAGATAAAGAAGAAATTGAAATGTTGAAAGAGGAAAGTGCTAGTTTGAAAAGTGCGATTCCTGAGTTGGAAGAACAACTTAAATTTTTATTAATTCCAAAAGACCCTAATGATGAGAAAGACGTTATCGTTGAAATCAGAGCAGCAGCAGGTGGGGATGAAGCGGCAATCTTCGCTGGCGATTTACTAAGAATGTATAGTAAGTATGCAGAATCTCAAAACTTTAAAACTGAAATTGTTGAAGCGGCTGAAAGTGACCATGGTGGTTATAAAGAAATTAGTTTCTCAGTTTCAGGTAGCGGTGCTTATAGTAAATTAAAATTTGAAAATGGTGCACACCGAGTTCAACGTGTACCTGAAACAGAATCAGGCGGACGAATTCATACTTCAACAGCGACAGTTGCTGTTCTTCCTGAAGTTGAAGATGTTGAGATTGAAATCCGAAATGAAGATTTGAAAATAGACACCTATCGCTCAAGTGGTGCTGGTGGTCAGCACGTTAATACAACTGACTCAGCTGTTCGTATCACTCACTTACCTACTGGTGTTATTGCAACTTCTTCTGAAAAATCTCAAATTCAAAACCGTGAAAAAGCGTTGAAAGTTTTAAAAGCACGTTTATATGATATGAAATTACAGGAAGAACAACAAAAATATGCAGCACAACGTAAATCAGCAGTGGGTACAGGAGATAGATCTGAAAGAGTTAGAACATATAACTATCCTCAAAGCCGTGTAACTGACCATAGAATAGGATTAACTTTACAAAAGTTAGATCAAATTATGGAAGGTAAATTAGATGAAATTATTGATGCATTAACTTTATCTGAACAAACTGAGAAATTGAAAGAACTAAACAATGGTGAACTTTAAAGAACAATTAGATTATGCGATTAAACAAGCTGTAGATAAGGGTTATGAACAATCGAGAGCAGAATGGTTGATGCTTGATTTGTTTGGGTGGTCAAGAACTGATTATTTAATTCACATGTATGATGACATGTCAAAAGCAGAAGAAATCAAGTTTTCACTTGCGACTGAACGGATGCTTTTAGGTGAACCTATACAATATATTGTTGGTTTTCAATCTTTCTATGGCTATCAATTTCAAGTTAATGAAAATTGTTTAATTCCACGTCCTGAAACGGAGGAAGTGATGTTGCATTTTCTTGAAAATTGTAAATCAAGTGCTACAATCGCTGATATTGGAACTGGCAGTGGTGTTTTAGCTGTTACTTTGAAAAAGTTAAATAAAGATTTCACTGTTTATGCAACAGACATTCTCCAAGAGACCTTAGAAGTTGCATCAGATAATGCGCATTATCATGAGGCTGCTGTAACTTTTTTTAAAGGCAATGCATTGAAACCTTTCATACAAAAGAATATAAAATTGGATGGTATTGTTTCTAATCCACCATATATTGATGTAGATGAGATAGAAATGATGGAGAACACAGTTGTTAAGTATGAACCTCATATAGCATTGTTTGCAGAGAATAAGGGTTTCGCTATTTATGAATTAATCCTTAATGATTTGCCTAAAGTTTTAAATAAAGATGCTTTTGTCACCTTTGAAATTGGTTATAACCAGGGTGAAAGGTTAAAAAATATTATTTTAGAAAAGTATCCAAAACTTGATGTTAAAGTTGTTAAAGATATAAATGGTAATGAAAGAATAGTGTCATTTAAATGGTAAAACTCAAAGTTACTTATCTGATAAAATTTAGATGAGTAACTTTTCATATATATGAATAAAACAATAATGAAGGAGTGAGCTTGATGAAAACTGAGATATGGGATATGCGTGATTATCAAGAATCGCCATTGGATTATCCAGAATTGGAAAATATAAAACAGGTATATAATGATGGTGGGTTAATTGCAATTCCAACAGAGACTGTTTACGGATTGGGTGCAGATGCTCGAAACCAACATGCAGTTTCAAACATATATCAAGCCAAAGGACGTCCTTCTGACAATCCATTAATTGTCCATATACATGATTTATCTCAGCTTGATCAAATTATTTCTCATTTGCCTGAAGAAGCCAAATGTTTGATGGATGAATTTTGGCCTGGACCTATTTCATTTATTTTACCTTTAAGACAGGGTTATCTTTGTGAGAAAGTAACAGGTGGTTTACAATCAATTGCGGTAAGAATGCCTAGTCATCCAATAGGAAGAGCTATACTTCAATACATTGATATGCCTATCGCTGCCCCTAGTGCTAATGTAAGTGGCCGACCTTCTCCTACAACCTTTCAACACGTTTTTAATGATTTAAATGGCAAAATTGACGGTATAGTCAATGGTGATCAAAGTGAAGAAGGATTAGAAAGCACCGTGATAGATTGTACACAGTTTCCTTTCAGAATAGCAAGACCAGGATCAATAACACAAGCAATGCTCAATGATGTTTTACCAGGAAGTGTTGAGAATTATCATTATGACGCCAATAGCCAACCAATAGCACCTGGAATGAAGTATAAGCACTATGCCCCTGATATACCAGTAACGATGTTAACGCATCTTAGTGAACCTATCAAAACAATTAAAGAATGGAGTAATACAGCTTTTATTTTACCGGAAACTTTGAAGCAGTATGCTCCAAGAGATGCATTATTCATTAAACTTTGTAAAGATGAAAAAGATATAAGACAAGCTAATCATAATTTGTATCAAATACTTCATAGTATTGATGAAAATCCATCAATAGATCAAGCATATATTTATGCTTTTGATAAAACAGATGAATCTGAAGCAATTATGAATCGGATTATTAAAGCTACAGGTAATCACATTGTTAGAGGTGAGAACTTATGAGAATAACATTTGTATGTACTGGAAACACTTGCCGAAGTCCAATAGCCGAAAGTATCGCGAAGAAAATGTTTGTAGATGACACAATTAATTCTAGAGGACTGTTCGCGATTAACGGTCAATCCGTATCACCAGAGTCATTAGAAGTCATTATGGAGCATAATTTTCCTGAACCGACTGTAGCTAAGCAATTTAGTGAGAAAGATTTGAATAGTGACTTAATTTTAACGATGACAGATATGCATAAACAACAACTGGTTTCTCATTATGGTGACAATGGTCGCATTTATCAACTCAGTGAATATGTTGGAGAAATAGGTGACATTGTTGATCCTTTTGGTGGTAGCATAGATACTTACCGTCAAACGTTTGAACAACTTCTGTATTTGATAGGTAAGTTACGTACAAATTCATAAGCCAAATATTATACAATTAGTATATGTTAAGCTTTAAATAAGTTATAATGAAGAAGTATAGCTAGTTTGCTATGCTTCTTTTTAATTATGTATTTAAGGTGGAGATTTCAATGCAAGAACTTAAAACTTTGCTTGATGAACTTAAATCGCAATCATTTTTCAATGAAAATGAAATTTGTGTGATAGGATGTTCGACTTCTGAAGTTATAGGACAGAAGATTGGTTCTGTAGGATCAATGGAAGTTGCTGAAGCGATCTTTAATGCATTAGAAGAAGTGAAACAAGATACTGGTGTTTCTTTTGCATTCCAAGGTTGTGAACACATTAATAGAGCAGTCACAATTGAACGTGAAGATTTCAACCCTCTAACTATGGAAGAAGTCACTGTTGTTCCCGATGTTCACGCAGGAGGTAGTCTTGCTACATATGCTTATAAGCATATGAATGACCCAATCGTAGTTGAACATATTTCAGTACCTAAAGGTATTGATATAGGTCAAACATTAATTGGAATGCATATTAAACATGTTTGTGTACCGGTTAGGACAAGTGTCAAACAGGTTGGTGAAGCAATTGTAACGATTGCAACCTCAAGACCTAAGAAAATCGGTGGTGAACGAGCTAAATACGAATAAGCTTGAAAGCGTAGGAGGGGATTTTTATGTCTTATATCCAAAATCAAGATAAAGCTGTCTATGAAGCGATTCAAAATGAATACAATAGACAAAATAACAACATTGAATTAATAGCATCTGAAAATTTTGTATCTGAAGCGATAATGGAAGCACAAGGTTCTGTAATGACTAATAAATATGCTGAAGGCTATCCTGGTCGTCGCTATTATGGTGGTTGTGATTATGTAGACGTTACAGAAATAATTGCTATCGAACGAGCTAAAGCATTATTTGGTGCTGAACATGTAAATGTGCAACCACATTCCGGTTCTCAAGCAAACATGGCAGTTTATCTTGTCGCTCTAGAGATGGGTGATACTGTTTTAGGAATGAATTTAAGTCATGGTGGTCACTTAACACACGGGTCACCAGTTAATTTTAGTGGTAAATTCTATAATTTTGTTGACTATGGTGTAGATAAGGAAACTGAAAAAATTGACTATGAAGTGGTGCGTCAATTAGCACATGAGCATAAACCTAAATTGATAGTTGCAGGTACATCAGCATATTCAAGACAACTGGATTTTAAAAAGTTTAAAGAAATCGCTGATGAAGTTGGTGCTAAATTAATGGTTGATATGGCCCATATCGCTGGTTTAGTAGCAGCAGGTTTACATCCAAATCCTGTTGAACATGCAGACTTTGTAACTACAACTACTCATAAAACTTTACGTGGCCCACGTGGAGGCTTAATTCTTTGTAAAGAAGAGTATAAGAAAGATATTGATAAAACAATATTCCCTGGAATTCAAGGTGGCCCTTTAGAGCATGTCATTGCAGCTAAAGCTGTTGCGTTTGGTGAAGCGCTTGAGCAAGATTTTAAAGTTTATCAAGAACAAGTAATTAAAAACGCTAAAGTACTTTCACAAACATTGCAAGAAGAAGGCTTTAGAATTGTTTCAGGAGGAACTGATAATCATTTACTTTCTGTAGATGTTAAAAATTCAGTTAATGTTACTGGTAAAGAAGCTGAAGCGACTTTAGATTCTATTGGAATAACATGTAATAAAAATACAATCCCATTTGATCAAGAAAAAGCATTCGTAACAAGTGGTATACGTTTAGGTACACCTGCAGCGACTACGAGAGGCTTTGATGAGGAAGCGTTTAAAGAGGTAGGTCGTATTATTAGCTTAGCACTAAAAAATCCTAATAATGATACTAAATTAAAAGAAGCAAGAGAAAGAGTAAGTCGTTTAACTGCTAAATATCCGCTATATGAATAATTTATAAAATTTTGGAGGAAATATAAATGAGTAAAGTACATGTATTTGATCACCCACTAATTCAACACAAATTAAGTTACATCCGTGATATGAATACGGGAACTAAAGAATTTAGAGAACTTGTTGATGAAGTAGGCATGTTAATGGCGTATGAAGTTACTAGAGATTTAGAACTGCAAGATGTAGAAATTAAAACGCCAGTAACAACAATGACTGCAAAAAGATTAGCTGGTAAAAAATTAGCGATCGTTCCAATACTTAGAGCTGGTTTAGGTATGACAGATGGTGTGTTAAATCTAGTACCAGCGGCTAGAGTAGGTCATATTGGTCTATATCGTGATCCTAACACATTAAAAGCAGTAGAATACTTTGCTAAACTTCCACAAGATATTGATGAGAGACAAATCATTGTTGTAGATCCAATGCTAGCAACTGGAGCATCAGCAATTGAAGCCATCAATTCATTAAAGAAACGCGGTGCAAAAAATATTAGATTCATGTGTTTAATTGCAGCACCAGAAGGTGTAGAAAAGATGCAAGAGGCGCATGATGATGTAGATATTTATATTGCAGCATTAGATGAAAAATTAAATGACAAAGCATACATTACGCCTGGTTTAGGTGATGCTGGGGACAGATTATTTGGTACAAAATAGTATTTAGGAGCTTAAAGTATGAAAAAAATTATGACAGTCTTTGGTACTAGACCAGAAGCAATTAAGATGGCACCTTTAGTAAAGGCACTCGAATATGATGCTGAGTTAGAACCAATGATTGTTGTAACTGCTCAGCATCGTGAGATGTTAGATTCAGTATTACATACTTTTAACATTAAGCCACATTATGATTTAAATATTATGAAGGAAGGTCAAACACTTTCCGACATTACCTCAAGAGCTATGACGAAACTTGAAGATGTTATAAAAAAAGAGAAACCAGATATGGTATTAGTTCATGGCGACACAACTACAACATTTTCTGGTGCTCTTGCTGCTTTTTATAATAAAGTTGCTATTGGTCATGTTGAAGCAGGTTTAAGAACGCGACATAAATATGCGCCATTTCCAGAAGAAGTGAATAGGCAAATGGTAAGTAATTTAGCCGATATACATTTTGCACCTACTAAAGGGGCGGCTAATAATCTACTTCAAGAAAACAAGAGTCCTGATTCAATTATTATTACTGGAAATACTGCTATCGACACACTCGAACTAACAATTCAAAAAGAATATACTTCAGATATTATAAGAAAACATCAAGGTAAACGTATTATATTATTAACTGTCCATAGACGAGAAAATGTCGGACAGCCAATGATTGATATTTACAAAGCGATGCGCAAAATTGTGGATGAATATGAAGATATCGTTATTGTGTCTCCTTTACATTTAAATCCTAAAGTAAGAGAACTAGCTTTCGAGTATTTAGGAGAACATGAACGTATAGAATTAATTGAACCACTCGATGTTGTAGATTTTCATAATTTTGCAAATAAAGCATATTTAATTTTGACTGATTCAGGGGGGATTCAAGAAGAAGCCCCTTCATTAAATAAACCTGTTCTTGTTCTAAGAGATGTAACTGAAAGACCAGAAGGTGTAACAGCAGGTACTTTAAAGGTTGTAGGCACTGATTTTGATAATGTTTTTAAATCAACAACAGAAATCTTAGATAATCAAATGATTTATGCTCAAATGGCGCTAACTCAAAATCCTTATGGTGATGGCAATGCATCTTTGAGAATATGTGAGAGTATAAAATATTATTTCGGCTTAACTTCAAAAATGCCAAAGTCTTTCAATTCATAAAATAATCATAATTGTGAACATTTTTTGACAATTAAATAGTTAATTTTTACAACAATTTGAATAGAATTGACACACTATTTACCCTATATTATTATTAAATTTGTATGAGTGGAACGGTTTGCATGGTTGTCATAAGTTAATTTGGAGGAAAAAAATGAGGCGTTTCAGCATCATATTTAAACAATTCATTCAATATTATATTTATTTTCTAATTTTATTGGGTGTATTGTATATCATTATTCCAAAACCTTTTATTCTTGGATTGATAATCGGCACAGTTGGATCTTTAATAAATACCTATATTTTCGAATTATATTTATCTCGGGCAAAACAACCAGATAATATACATATTTCTACAGGCAATACTTGGAGGTACTTAGTCGCTATCATTGCGTGCGTAATATGGTTTTTATTAAAAGTTTATGTCAATATTATTGGAATAATGATAGGTCTTATGTTTTCTTATGTTTTAATCATACTACGCCCTCTACTGCTAAAGAGTTAAAATTTTAAGAACGAAAGAGGTGAGTACATGGATCACAAAAACCCGCTCGTGAGTTGGAATGTGTTTGGTTTTGATCTCGTTTTCAATTTAGCAAGCATCATGATGTTAGTTATTACAGCAATCATTGTTTTTCTTATAGCTATTATTTGTACACGTAATTTAAAGAAAAGACCATCAGGTAAACAAAATTTTATTGAATGGATCTTTGACTTTGTGAGAAGCATCATTGAGAGTAATATGGCTTGGAAAAAAGGTGGTCAGTTTCACTTCTTAGCTGTAACATTGATATTATTTATCTTTGTTGCAAACATGTTAGGGTTACCATTTGCTATAGTGACTAAAGATCATTATCTTTGGTGGAAATCTCCAACAGCAGATGCAACAGTCACATTGACATTGTCAACTATGATGATATTACTTACACACTATTATGGTGTGAAAATGCGTGGTACTAAGGCATACATAGGTAATTACTTCAAACCATTCTGGCCTTTAGCAATTATCAATGTTTTTGAAGAATTCTCTTCAACATTAACACTTGGACTACGTTTATATGGTAATATTTTTGCCGGTGAATTATTACTTTCATTATTAGCCGGTTTAGTTGTAAGTAGTGCTTGGGGTTGGATTATAGGTATTCCAGGCTTAATCGTATGGCAAGGATTCTCAATCTTTGTTGGCTCAATCCAGGCATATATATTTATCATGCTTTCAATGGTTTACATGTCCCACAAAGTAGCGGACACACATTAACTTAAACAAACATTTTAGGAGGAATTATTAATATGGGTTTAATCGCAGCAGCAATTGCAATTGGTTTATCAGCACTAGGCGCAGGTATCGGTAACGGTCTTATCGTTTCAAGAACAGTAGAAGGTGTAGCTCGTCAACCAGAAGCACGTGGACAATTAATGAGTATCATGTTCATCGGTATTGGTTTAGTTGAGGCATTACCTATCATCGGTGTTGTAATCGCATTCATGACTCTTTTCCAATAAGAAAATTTCATGGCGAAGTCACTTGGATCTTCGCCGTTCGTTTTATTTAATGGCAAGTGGTGATTAATTATGAAAGGAGTGTCAAATGCCAGTGAATGCATTAACTAATTCATTCGTTCTAGGTGCAGCAGGTGGTGGAGTTGAATGGGGTACTGTCATTGTAACATTTATCACATTTGCTATATTACTAGCACTACTTAAAAAATTTGCTTGGGGTCCATTAAAAGAAGTAATGGATAAACGTGAACGTGACATCAATAGAGACATTGATGAAGCCGAAGAAGCAAAATTAAATGCACAAAAACTTGAAGAAGAAAACAAAAAGACACTAAAACAAACTCAAGATGAAGTTCAACGTATTTTAGAAGATGCTAGAGTTCAAGCACGTAAACAACACGAAGAAATCATTCATGAAGCAAATATTCGTGCAAACGGTATGATTGAAACTGCTCAAAGTGAAATCAATAGCGAGAAAGAACGTGCATTAGCGGATATTAACAATCAAGTGTCTGAATTATCAGTATTAATTGCTTCTAAAGTACTTCAAAAAGAAATTTCAGAACAAGATCAAAAAGAACTTGTTGATAAGTATTTAAAAGAGGCAGGCGATAAATAATGGCAAATGTAGCAAATAAATACGCTAAAGCATTATTTGACGTAGCTATTGATAAAGACATATTAGATTTAATGTATGACGAATTGAGTGAAGTTAGTGAAGCTACGAGAAACTATGGTGAAGATTTTAGAGCAATTGACTCAAATCCTAACCAACCAGCTTCTGAAAGACGCAAATTTGTTGGTATCATTTTTGGAGATGCTAATTATTATTTGAAAAATATGCTAATGATATTAGCTAATAATCGTCATTTAGTACTTATCAATTCAATTTTTAAAGAATTCAAAAGTTTATATAATGAGTATCATAATGAAGATTCAGCAATTGTTGAATCAGTTTATCAATTAAGTGATGAAGAACTTGATCGCATTAAAGACTTAATTTTAAAACAAACTAATTTATCTCAAGTACATATTACTACGAAAATAAATCCAGAATTAATTGGAGGATTTAGAGTTAAAGTTGGTACTACTGTGCTAGATGGCAGTGTTAAAAAAGATTTAGAACAAATCGAACGCAAATTTAGAAGAGTAAACTAAAATAAAGAGGAGTGACATAGATGGCCATAAAAGCTGAAGAAATCAGTGCATTACTTCGCTCACAAATTGAAAATTATGAGTCTGAAATGTCTGTAACTGATGTTGGTACGGTACTCCAAATTGGTGACGGTATCGCATTAATTCACGGATTAAATGACTGTATGGCTGGTGAGCTAGTAGAGTTTTCAAATGGTGTTCTTGGTTTAGCTCAAAACCTTGAAGAATCAAATGTGGGTGTAGTTATTTTAGGACCATATACTGAAATTACTGAAGGCGACGAAGTTAGACGTACTGGACGTATTATGGAAGTTCCAGTAGGGGAAGAACTTATTGGTCGTGTTGTTAACCCACTTGGTCAACCTATTGATGGGCAAGGTCCTATCAATACAACTAAAACACGTCCTGTTGAGCAAAAAGCTACAGGTGTAATGGCTCGTAAATCTGTTGACGAACCACTTCAAACTGGTATTAAAGCGATTGACGCATTAGTTCCAATTGGACGTGGTCAACGTGAGTTAATTATCGGAGATAGACAAACAGGTAAAACAACAATCGGTATTGATACAATCTTAAACCAAAAAGGTTTAGATACAATTTGTATTTACGTAGCAATTGGTCAAAAAGATTCAACTGTGCGTGCAAATGTAGAAAAATTGCGTCAGGCTGGTGCATTAGATTACACAATTGTTGTTTCAGCTTCAGCATCTGAACCTTCACCATTACTTTACATTGCACCTTACTCAGGTGTAACTATGGGTGAAGAGTTTATGTTCAATGGTAAACATGTATTAATCGTTTACGATGATTTAACTAAACAAGCTGCTGCTTACCGTGAGTTATCATTATTATTACGTAGACCACCAGGTCGTGAAGCGTATCCAGGTGACGTATTCTACCTGCATAGTAGATTATTAGAAAGAGCAGCTAAACTTAATGATGATTTAGGTGGCGGTTCAATAACTGCTTTACCAATCATTGAAACACAAGCAGGGGATATTTCTGCATACGTACCAACTAACGTAATTTCAATTACAGATGGACAAATTTTCTTACAATCTGATTTATTCTTCTCAGGTGTAAGACCAGCGATTAACGCGGGACAATCAGTTTCACGTGTAGGTGGATCTGCTCAAATTAAAGCAATGAAGAAAGTAGCAGGTACGCTACGTTTAGACTTAGCTTCATATAGAGAATTAGAATCATTTGCACAATTTGGTTCTGATTTAGATGAATTTACAGCTAGAAAACTTGAAAGAGGTAAACGTACGGTTGAAGTCTTGAAACAAGATCAAAACAAACCACTTCCTGTTGAAAATCAAGTTTTAATTATCTATGCATTAACAAAAGGTTACCTAGATGATATTCCTGTAGAAGACATCACACGTTTTGAAGATGAATTGAATAGTTGGACTAAATCAAATGGTTCAGACTTATTAAATGAAATTAGAGAAACTGGTGGCTTACCATCTGATGATAAATTTGAAGCAACTATTAATGAATTCAAGAAAAGCTTTAGCAAATCTGAATAATTAAACTTTAAATTGAAAGGGTGGTGAGATAATGGCTTCATTAAAAGAGATAGATGGTCGTATTAAATCGACGAAAAAAATGAAACAAATTACCAAAGCGATGAATATGGTATCAAGTTCAAAATTACGTCGAGCTGAAAAAAACACTAAACAATTTGAACCTTATATGGAGAAAATGCAAGATGCTATTACTGCAATTGCAGGTGCTAGTAAAAATTCTAGTCATCCTATGCTTAGACCTAGACAAGTTCAACGTAGTGGCTACCTAGTTATTACAAGTGATAAAGGCTTAGCAGGTGCTTATAGTTCAAATGTACTAAAACGACTTATTAATGATATTAAAGAAAAGCATTCTAGCAGTGACGAATATAGTATTATTGTATTGGGTCAATCTGGTGTTGATTTCCTTAAAAATAGAGGTTATGAAATTGAGAATTCACTTGTTGATGTTCCTGATCAACCTTCATTTAAATCAATACAAGCAATTGCTAAACATGCGATTGACTTATTCAGTGAAGAACATATTGACGAATTAAAAATTTATTACAGTCACTATGTTAGTGTTCTTGAAAATAAACCAACAACTAAACAAGTTTTACCATTATCTCGTGAAGATTCTAGCCAAGGTCAAGGCCAAATGTCTTCATATGATTTTGAGCCTGATAAAGAGTCTATCCTAAGTGTTATTCTTCCTCAATATGTTGAAAGTTTAATTTATGGAACGATTTTAGATGCTAAGGCTAGTGAACATGCAGCGAGAATGACTGCAATGAAAAATGCTTCTGATAATGCAATTGAACTTATTGATGACTTATCATTACAATATAATAGAGCTAGACAAGCTGAAATCACTCAACAAATCACAGAAATTGTTGGTGGTTCCGCAGCACTTGAATAATAATTTAAAGGAGGAAACAACATGAGTAATGGCCGTGTAACTCAGGTTATGGGTCCTGTTATTGACGTTCGTTTTGAACATAATGAAGTACCTGAAATTAATAACGCCTTAATCATCGAAGTTCCCAAAGAAGATGGTACTTTTGAATTAACGCTTGAAGTTGCATTACAACTAGGTGATGACGTTGTTCGTACAATTGCCATGGATTCAACAGATGGTGTTCAACGTGGTATGGAAGTTCAGAACACTGAAAAAGACATTTCAGTACCAGTTGGCGAAGTAACTTTAGGACGTGTATTTAACGTATTAGGTGACACAATTGATTTAGAAGATAAATTAGATGGTTCAGTAAGACGTGATCCAATTCATAGACAATCACCTAACTTTGACGAATTATCTACTGAAGTAGAAATTCTTGAAACTGGAATCAAAGTTGTAGACTTATTAGCACCATACATCAAAGGTGGTAAAATCGGTCTGTTTGGTGGTGCCGGTGTTGGTAAAACCGTTTTAATCCAAGAATTGATTAATAATATCGCACAAGAACATGGTGGTATTTCAGTATTTGCTGGTGTAGGTGAACGTACACGTGAAGGTAACGACCTATATTATGAAATGAGAGATAGTGGCGTTATTGAGAAAACAGCAATGGTATTTGGTCAAATGAACGAGCCACCTGGTGCGCGTATGCGTGTGGCACTTTCTGCATTGACAATGGCTGAGTATTTCCGTGATGAACAAGGACAAGACGTTCTGTTATTCATCGATAACATTTTCAGATTTACTCAAGCAGGTTCAGAAGTATCAGCATTATTAGGACGTATGCCATCAGCTGTAGGTTATCAACCTACTTTAGCTACGGAAATGGGTCAATTACAAGAACGTATTACATCAACGAATAAAGGTTCAGTAACCTCAATTCAAGCTGTATTCGTACCAGCCGATGACTATACTGACCCAGCGCCAGCAACTGCATTCGCTCACTTAGATGCTACAACTAACTTAGAACGTAAATTAACTGAGATGGGTATCTATCCTGCCGTGGATCCTTTAGCATCTACATCAAGAGCGTTAGAACCAGCAATTGTTGGTCAAGAGCATTATGAAGTGGCACGAGATGTCCAATCAACACTTCAAAAATATAGAGAATTACAAGATATCATTGCTATTTTAGGTATGGATGAGTTATCAGAAGAAGATAAATTGACTGTAGAACGTGCACGTCGAATTCAATTCTTCTTGTCACAAAACTTCCATGTAGCAGAACAATTCACTGGTCAAAAAGGTTCATACGTTCCTGTTAAAACTACAGTAGCTGATTTTAAAGACATTTTAGATGGTAAATATGACCATATTCCTGAAGATGCTTTCCGTTTAGTTGGAAGTATGGAAGATGTCATTGCCAAAGCAAAAGATATGGGTGTTGAAGTCTAAACAATTAGGAGGTATAGATAATGAGTACAGTTAATCTTGATATTGTCACTCCTAATGGTTCAGTCTACGAAAAAGATGACGTTGAATTAGTTGTTTTTCAAACTACAGCTGGTGAAATGGGTGTCATGAGTGGGCATATTCCGACAGTTGCCGCATTAAAAACAGGCCATGTAAAAGTGAATTTTAGAAATGGTACTGAATATATAGCTGTTAGTGGTGGCTTTGTTGAAATTAGACAACATAAAGTATCTGTCATTGTTCAAACAGCTGAAACTGCAAGTGAAATTGATGTAGAACGAGCTAAATTAGCTCGTCAAAGAGCACAATCTCATTTAGAAGATCAGGATAACAGTGATATAAACAGAGCTAAAAGAGCGTTGGCAAGAGCTGAAAACCGCTTACGCGTAGCAGAATTAAAATAATTAAAAAGGTTTGGAAACTAACTTTAGTTTTCAAACCTTTTTTATGTTGTATCATAGTCACGATTAGTACCATTCTGTGCTTATTTAATGTACAATATAGTACAGAAATCTAAAAGGAGAGAATGTTATGGATTATATTGGACAATTTGCAATAATACACTTAATTTTACATGTTCTGTGTATTTGTGTAGCTTATTGGGCATTAAACTCTCTAAAATTAGATCAATTTTTTAAAAAAGGCTATGCTACTCAAGTACAAGTTTGTCTAATGTTTTTAGCAGTATTATTGGGTACAGCTGTCAGTAATTTTTTAATTGATTTATTACAATTCTCAACACAAGTGAAATTTTTATTTCAATAATGAGTTTATTGTAAATTCTTTTTAAAAATGGATATAATAAATAAATAATTGATTGAAAATCGGGAAATGATGATAGTAATAAGAGTTTAAAGTGGAGGATTATTATGGATAAAATAGTTATAAAAGGTGGCAATCGCCTAACTGGAGAAGTTAAAGTTGAAGGCGCTAAAAATGCAGTTTTACCAGTACTAACTGCATCACTGTTAGCGTCAGAAGGTCAAAGTAAACTTGTTAACGTTCCAGATCTAAGTGATGTTGTAACAATAAATAATGTGTTATCAACATTAAACGCTAATGTGGAGTATAACAAAGAAGAAGGTGCTGTATTAGTTGATGCATCTACAACATTAAAAGAAGAGGCACCTTATGAATATGTTAGTAAGATGC
This sequence comes from Staphylococcus sp. HMSC069D12, assembly GCF_001810405.1. Taxonomy (NCBI): domain Bacteria; kingdom Bacillati; phylum Bacillota; class Bacilli; order Caryophanales; family Staphylococcaceae; genus Staphylococcus; species Staphylococcus sp. HMSC069D12. The sequence goes on along the minus strand of NZ_KV801097.1, from coordinate 28,148 downwards.
GTGCGAGCATATTGGTTATGGGTCCTTTGCTAGCTCGATTAGGACATGCCATTGTCGCATTACCAGGTGGTTGTGCAATTGGTGCACGACCAATAGAGCAGCATATTAAAGGTTTTGAAGCTCTAGGTGCTGAAATTCACCTTGAAAATGGAAATATTTATGCTAGTACAAAAGATGGTTTAAAAGGTACAGATATTCATTTAGATTTCCCTAGTGTAGGTGCAACTCAAAACATTATTATGGCTGCTTCACTTGCAAAGGGTAAAACAGTAATTGAAAATGTTGCTAAAGAACCTGAAATTGTTGATTTAGCAAATTATATCAATGAAATGGGTGGTAAAGTTACCGGAGCTGGTACTGATACTATTACAATCCATGGTGTCGAAAAATTAAGAGGTGTTGAACATTCAATTATTCCAGATAGAATTGAAGCAGGTACCCTTATCATAGCTGCTGCAATTACACGTGGTGATGTATTTGTTCGAGACGCTGTGAAGGAACACATGACTAGTTTAATTTATAAACTAGAAGAAATGGGTGTTAATTTAGATTTCCAAGAAGATGGTGTAAGAGTCACTGCTGAGGATGAACTTAAACCAGTTGACGTTAAAACATTGCCACATCCCGGATTCCCAACAGATATGCAATCACAAATGATGGCGTTATTATTAACAGCTGAAGGCCATAAAGTGATAACTGAAACAGTCTTCGAAAATAGATTTATGCATGTTGCCGAATTTAGACGTATGAATGCAAATATTACTGTAGAAGGCAGAAGCGCTAAAATACAAGGTAAGAGTCAATTACAAGGTGCTCAAGTTAAAGCAACGGATTTACGTGCAGCTGCGGCATTAATATTAGCTGGTTTAGTAGCTGAAGGTACAACTCAGATTACTGAATTGAAACATTTAGACCGTGGTTACGTTAATTTCCATGAGAAATTAAAATCATTGGGTGCTAACATTGAAAGAGTAAATGATTAATAATATATTTTTCGTATAAACTTCTGGAGGATTTACATTATGGAAACAATTTTCGATTATAATCAAATTAAACAAATCATTCCACATAGACAACCATTTTTACTAATAGACCGTGTAGTTGAATATGAAGAAGGCAAAAGATGTGTGGGCTTAAAACAAGTATCTGGTAATGAGCCTTTTTTCCAAGGACACTTTCCAGATTATGCTGTGATGCCTGGCGTACTAATTACTGAAGCTTTAGCTCAAACAGGAGCTGTTGCTATGCTAAACAGTGAAGAGAATAAAGGTAAAATTGCTTTATTTGCTGGTATTGATAAATGTAGATTCAAAAAGCAAGTAACTCCTGGTGATACTTTAATGTTAGAAGTAGAAATTACTAAAACTAAAGGTCCGATTGGAAAAGGTACAGCTAAAGCAACTGTTGATGGACAATTAGCTTGCAGTTGTGAACTAACTTTTGCAATTCAAGATGCTTAAATAATAAAAAATTGCCTCCTAACTTAATAAAGTGTTAGGAGGCAATTTTTTATTCTCTCTCAAATTTTTCTTCTTTAAGTTTTGGTTTTGATTGCATCATTCGATTGAATGTTATTTTTAACTCTTCACCAGAAAGACCTTCATCAATTAGCTGTTCTAATAAACTCTCTGCATATACTTGACGTAAAGTATAAATATGACAGTCAAATACTATTGACATTGTTGTTTCGAATTCAGAAATGCTTTTAATTGTGGCATCAAATAAAGCGGGATCATTTGAAGGACGCGTTATCACGACTCTAATGTCCAATAAAGTTTGATCATCATAATATTTTCTCATTGTCTCATAATGTGCATTTGAAATGACAACCTCTAAGAGCCAACCTGTGCCACTATTTTCTTTATTAATGATTACACCATCTTCTAACTCGAATTCAGTTATTCCACCATTTTCGTTAACGATTTGAAAACGTACAGCTTTAAATGTCTTCACTTCATCACATCCCCAAAAAAATTTAAAATTATGCAAAAAATGAAATTATTAATAATCTAATATGAGTTTTACAATTATTTTCTTTAAATATATCAAACTTTGTGTATTAAGAGGAATAAAAATATTAAAAATAGAATTTTGACGCCTAAATTATAAATGAATAATATAGTTATAGAAGGAGGTGACACATGCTAAATAAAATTGTGATAGTAGGTCGATTGACCAAAAAGGCACAAATATTTGAAAACGAGGAGGTGAAGATAGCTACGTTCTGTGTTGCAACTGACCGTAATTATAAAGATGAAAATAATGAAATAGCTTGTGATTATATTTTTTGTAAGGCATTTGGTAAAACAGCAACAAATATAGAATCATATACAGACCAAGGCACTTTAGTTGGTATTACAGGACAAATGAGATCTCGTAAGTACGATAAAGATGGTCAAACGCACTTTGTGACTGAATTATATGTTGAAACAATTAAATTTATGTCCCCTAAATCTAAAAACGATAATAATCTTCCTAACGCCACATATGATGAAGACGCTTATTCCTTTGATCACCTTGAAGTGATTGATGTTAACTAATGTTCTAATAACTCCATCCCTATTTACTATAAAAACTTCTTTTAATTATACTCATGGCCTCTCTTATATAAAGAATTTATAAGGGAGGCTATTAAATTACCCGTTTAATTATCTGAAAGATTTCATAAATATTACAAAGAAAAGATGTTTATATACCTATTCAAAGCTGTCATGATAGTTTGCAATTGAAATAATTATGGTTTTACTAATGTAATTTCTATGTAAAAAAGTCCTGTCTTTTTTTATTTCACTGTAACCTACTATGATTTTATGGATGTTAAAGTTGTACTTGTAAAATTAATTAAGACACAAACATTCTTAGGAGGATATATATATTATGAAAAAGACAATTATTGCTTCATCATTAGCAGTAGGTTTAGGAGTAGTTGCTGGCAACGCTGGACACGCAGATGCGAGCGAAGCTCAAGTAAATAAAGCAGAATTAGCTCAATTAGCTCAATCAAATGATCAATCATTAAATGATAGCCCTATTCAAGAGGGTGCTTACAATGTAACTTTTGATTATGAAGGTTTCACTTATCATTTTGAATCAGATGGTACTAACTGGAGCTGGAACTATGCACAATCAGGTCAAGCTTCTCAACTACAAGATGTAAGTGCACAAGCTTCAACTGTTTCTAATCAAACTTCAGCTGAACAAGTTGGTTCTCAACAACAATCTAGTCAAGTTCAACCAACTCAAACTCAACAAGCACCTCAAACTGAACAAACACAACAACCACAAACTGAAGCTACAACTTCTAACTCAAGTTCTTCAAATAACAATGCTTCAAGTGGTTCTTCTGTAAATGTTAACAGTCATTTACAACAAATTGCACAACGTGAATCTGGTGGCGACATTACTGCTATCAACCCAAGTTCAGGTGCAGCAGGTAAATATCAATTCTTACAATCTACTTGGGATTCAGTAGCTCCTGATGAATATAAAGGTGTTTCACCAGCACAAGCTCCTGAACACGTACAAGATGCTGCAGCAGTTAAATTATATAACACTGCAGGCGCTTCACAATGGGTAACTGCATAATATAGTAATTTAATCATTTAAAGTAAGAGTGGAACAGTGAATTTTGTTCCACTCTTTTTTGTTTTGTTTGATAAAAAGCAGTCATTTTGATATTGTTAAATTAATAGATTAATGCTACTAGGGGAGCCATAGTAAATGGCTGAGATGATTAATTCAGACCCTTACAACCTGATTTGGTTAGTACCAACGTAGGAAAGTAGTTATGTAAATGTTACGTTCTCTTTATTGAATGATAGCTACATTTCTACGTTGAAATGTAGCATTTTTTAAATTTAAGGAGGATTAATATGACATTTTCAACTGAGATTAAAGAGGCTGCGCAACCTATTATTGAAGAGATTTATAATGATGGTTTTATACAAGACCTATTAAAAGGGGATTTAGATGCTCAAGCAGTACGTCAATATTTAAGAGCAGATGCGTCATATTTGAAAGAATTTACAAATTTATATGCACTTCTTATCCCAAAAGCGCCATCAATGAAGGATGTCAAATTTTTAGTTGAACAAATTGAATTTATGCTTGATGGTGAGGTTGAAGCACATGAAATCCTAGCAGATTATATCAACGAACCTTATGAAGAAATTGTTAAAGAAAAAGTATGGCCACCTAGTGGAGATCATTACATTAAACATATGTATTATCACGCATATGCTCATGAAAATGCTGCGTATACTATAGCTGCAATGGCACCTTGTCCTTATGTATATGAAGTAGTAGCTAAAATGGCATTAGAGGATCAAAACCTAAATAGAGATTCTGTTACAGTAAAATGGTTTGATTTCTATAGTACAGAAATGCGACCATTAATTGAAGTATTTGATAATTTATTAGATAAATTAACAACAAATTGTACAGAACAAGAGAAGAAAGATATTAAAGAAAGTTTCTTACAAAGTACCATACATGAACGTAATTTCTTTAATATGGCTTATATTAATGAACAGTGGAACTTCGGAGGCGATAAAAATGCATAAACCCAAAATTGCTTTAACAATTGCAGGAACTGATCCATCAGGTGGCGCTGGTGTGATGGCCGATTTAAAATCATTTCATTCCTGTGGCGTCTACGGTATGGCAGCGATTACAAGTATCGTTGCGCAAAACACTAAAGGCGTTCAACATATCCATAATCTTGAGACAAGTTGGGTACAAGAACAATTAGACAGTGTCTTTAATGATGAATTACCACATGCTATTAAGACAGGCATGATTGCAACTCATGAAACAATGGAGTTAATCCAACATTATTTGAAACAACACTCAGATATTCCATATGTTATTGATCCAGTTATGCTTGCTAAAAGTGGTGATTCACTCATGGATGATGATACTAAGAAACATTTACAGAATACATTACTACCTTTAGCAGATGTCGTCACGCCAAATATTCCTGAAGCAGAGGAAATTACAGGTATCAAACTAGATACTGAAGAAAATATACGAAAAGCTGGTAACATATTTATTAACGAGATAGGTAGTAAAGGCGTCGTAATAAAAGGTGGGCATTCAACTGATTTAAACAATGCCAAAGATTTCTTGTTTACTAAGGATGATGTATATACTTTTGAAGATCAACGCTTTGATACAAAACATACTCACGGCACCGGATGTACATTTTCAGCGGTAATTACTGCAGAACTTGCAAAAGGGAAATCAATCTATGAAGCGGTAAAAAAAGCTAAGAAATTTATTTCATTAAGTATTCAATATACGCCAGAGATTGGTCAGGGTAGAGGGCCGGTAAACCATTTTGCTTATATGAAGAAAGTAGGTTTAGATGATGAATAACTTAGAACGTTTGAGACAAGAGAACCCTCTAGTTGTATGTTATACAAATGATGTCGTGAAGAATTTTACAGCCAATGGTTTACTCAGTATCGGCGCGAGCCCAGCAATGAGTGAAGCACCTGAAGAAGCAAGGGAATTTTATAAAGTCGCTGGTGCATTACTTATTAATATTGGCACGATGACTAAAGCAAATGAACAAGACATATTGGAAATTGGTAAAATTGCGAATCAACAAGGAACACCGATTGTATTTGATCCAGTGGCAGTTGGTGCATCTTCATATCGTAAAGCATTTTGCCAAAAATTCTTATCAGAAGTGAAAGTATCAGTAATTAAAGGAAATGCCTCAGAAATTTTAACGTTAGTAGATGCGACTACAACGATGAAAGGTACAGATGGTGAAACTGACTTAGATGTTGTAGAAATAGCTAAGAGAGCCCATGAGGAATTGAATACAGCCATCGTGTTAACAGGTAAAGATGATGTTGTTGTCCAAGGTGGCAAAGTTGTCAAGTTATATAATGGGTCACCTTTATTAGCTAAAATTACTGGTGCTGGATGTTTACTCGGTGGTATTGTAGCGAGTTTCTTATTTAGAAAAGAAAATCCAACACTACAAGTGTTAGAAGAAGCAGTGAGCATTTATAATATTGCTGCTGAAATTGCTGAAAAGGATCAACAAGTGAATGGACCAGGTACATTTTTACCCAAACTGTTAGATCAAATGTATAACATTGACTTTAATACTTACCAACACCAAGTCAAAAGACAAGAGGTTGAATAATATGTTTAATTCATCATTATTAAACGTTTATTTTATTTGCGGTACACAAGATGTTCCAGAAGAAAAAGATATTAGAGTAATACTAAAGCAAGCTTTAGAAGCTGGAATTACCCTTTTTCAATTCCGCGAAAAGGGGCCAACATCATTAGATGGTGTTGCGAAAGAAGACTTAGCAATTGATTTATTAAAACTATGTCATGACTATCAAGTACCATTTATTGTAAATGACGATGTTGATTTAGCTGAAAAAATAAATGCAGACGGTATTCATGTAGGGCAAGATGATGAAAATGTGAAGTCTTTTGCTGAACGTTTTAGAGATAAAATCATTGGGCTTAGTATTGGAAATGAGAAAGAATATTATCATTCGGATTTAGAACACGTTGATTATATTGGAGTTGGACCTATGTTTGCAACAATCTCTAAAGATGATGCTAACGCACCAGTAGGTCCATCAATGATTGCTAAAATAAAGAACATCAATCCTTCGTTACCAATGGTAGCAATTGGAGGCATAACAGAAGACAATATTGAACCTATTGCTCAAAATGGTGCAGATGGTGTTTCAGTTATTTCAGCGATTGCACGTAGTCATAATATTGACAAGACTGTTACTAAAATGAAAAGTTATTTCAAATAAATAATAAAATTTTTCTTTTTTTGTTTTCTAGTACACGGTTACTATGATAAAATAATCTCTATGTGAATATATCAATAGAGGTGTAAAAATGAAGAAGAAAGCGTTACTACCTTTGTTATTAGGGGTAATGGTCTTTTTAGCCGGATGTGACTATTCTAAATCTAGTAATAGAGATGGATTTTTCTATAATACATTCGTAGAACCAATGTCTAAAGTATTACATTGGTTAGGCCATTCAGTATTTAACGATGACTACGGTATTGCAATTATCGTATTAGTTTTAGTAATACGTATTATCTTGTTACCATTCATGCTATCAAACTATAAAAATAGTCATTTGATGCGTGAAAAAATGAAAGTTGCCAAACCAGAAGTTGATGGCGTGCAAGAGAAAGTTAAACGTGCACGTACTCAAGAAGAGAAAATGGCAGCAAACCAAGAAATGATGGAAGTTTATAAGAAATACGATATTAATCCAATGAAGAGTGCATTAGGATGTTTACCTGTATTAATTCAAATGCCAGTTGTCATGGGATTATACTTTGTATTACGTTACCGTATTGGTGGCGGTATTGCAGAACATCCTCACTTCTTATGGTTTAATTTAATACATCCTGATATTTGGATTACTATTATTGCCGGTGTGCTTTACTTTATCCAAGCTTGGGTATCAAGTAAGCAAATGCCTCAAGAACAACGTCAAATGACATATATGATGATGATTGTATCACCAATCATGATTATTTGGATTTCATTAAGTTCGGCTTCAGCTTTAGGTTTATATTGGTCAGTCAGTGCGGCATTCTTGATTGTTCAAACTTACTTCGCCAATATGTACTATGAAAAAGTTGCTCGAAGAGAAGTTGCACCAATGATTGAAAAATTTGAGGAAAATAATAGTAACTCAAATAAAAAAGGTAAAAACACTCAAGTCGTTTCTAAGAATAATAAAAAGAAAAAATAAATTAGTTTAATTGAAACTAGTAAGTAAAAAGGCCGATATCCTTACGTAGGGTATCGACCTTTTTTTATATATGCCATTCTTTATAAAATTGATTTAAAAACTGTTCCATAAACGCATGTCTTTCTCTAGCTAATTTTCTAGCAGTTTCAGTATGCATTAAATCTTTTAATTTTAATAATTTATCATAAAAGTGACGTATAGCTGAAGGTTCTAAATTAGTAATCGTTTCAATATTAGGTATGTCTCTATGTGGTGATTCTGTCCACATTGGCTCATTAAAATGGCCTGAAAATTGAAATGCTCTAGCAATACCAATAGCACCAATCGCATCTAGTCGATCAGCATCCCTAACAATTTGTCCTTCAATAGGAAGGTCTACATGATTATTTTGTCCATTTCTATAACTTAAATGCTGAATGATGTAAATAATCTTTTGTTGTTGATCAAAAGATACACGAATGTTCTTTAAAAATGTTTTTAAACGATCTAAAGCATTGGCTTTATTTGTTAACTTATCATCAATGACATCATGAAGTAATGCAGATAGTGTGATAATTAAATATTCTCCTTGTTGCTCGCATTTAGAGATTGTTTGAGCTAGTGACGTTACACGTTCTACATGTGCAATATCATGACCAGAATAATCATTTTTATGAAAATCTTTCATATAACGATGGGCTAATTCTATTTGTCGTGTTACATCCATTTTAATCTCCTTATTGTTCAGATAAGTTCGGGACTAAAGTAGTATTTTAAGTATATTATATTTTCAATGTAATTTTTTAAACTACTATATCTAAATTATCTATAGAATAGGTGAAAGTAATTGAGATATACCTTCTTTAAATTTGATCCACAGGCTTCGTTTATTATATAAGTCTTCAGTGAGTCGGTAGGATACTTTCATATCTTGAATAAATGCTTCTTTTAGTTGAATTGCAATTGCTTCATCATAGATAAATGCGTTTACTTCAAAATTCAATGTAAAACTACGATTATCCATGTTGGCAGTACCTACTGAAGCAATTTCATCATCAATAATTAATGTTTTGGAGTGTAAGAAACCATTATCATAATGATAGATTTTCACACCAGCTGATAATAGAGAAGCTGCGTTTTTTAAGGTAGCCCAATAAACAAAAGGATGATCAGGTTTATTAGGAATCATAATATTGACCTCTACACCACCTAAAGCTGCTATTTTAATTGCATCAATGAAGGCTTGATCAGGAATAAAATAGGGTGATTGAATATAAATAGATTGTTTAGCTGAAGAAATCATTTTCAAATAACCATATTTGATTTGCTCCCAATCTTCATCAGGACCACTTGAGGCAATTTGTACACCTATTGTTCCACCAGAGTCTACATCAGGAAAATAGCGATCTTCATATTCGATTGAATCACGGTTTGATTGTGAATTCCAATCTAATATAAATCTCAGTTCAAGTGCGTTTACAGAATCTCCTTCTAATCGCAAATGAGTGTCTCGCCAATATCCAAATTTTTTATCTTTACCTAAATATTCGTCTCCTACATTAAAACCACCAACATAACCAATTTTACCGTCAATAATAACTATTTTTCTATGGTTTCGGTTATTCATACGGAGGTTTATAAGTGGGAGTTTAGAAGGGAAGAAAGATTCAACATGTCCACCTTTTTGACGGAAGTGTTTTAAATCTTTTTTTCTTAAAGTTCTTGATCCCATATCATCGTATAACATTTTAACTTCTAAGCCCTCATCAAGTTTATCCTCAAGTGCTGAGAGAATTCGATGACCTAATTCATCACTTTTGAAAATATAGTATTGAATATGTATATAATCCTTTGCATTTTTAATATCACTTAATAATGCATCAAATTTTGCATGGCCATCAGTATAAATCTTGATTTGATTATCAGTAGTAAGGAATGCAGCATTGTTAAAAAGTAACATGCGTACCATTTCTTTAAACTTAACAATTTGATGATTACCCTTTGAGAAATCGTCGCTTTCTAATGCTTCAATTTGTTCATCGACAATCATAGCAAGGCCTTTACGGTCTTCCTTTTTCAATTTAAAAATACGATTGCGTTGAATTTGGCGTCCTAATAGTAAATATAAAATAAACCCTATAATTGGTAAAAATACTAAAACAAGTAGCCAAGCCCATATTGAACCAGCACTACGCCGCTCCATAAAGATAATAACAAACGCAAAAATTAAGTTTAATATAAAGGCAGCAATTAAAATGATATTAATAATCAATGAGGAATGCGTGAAAGACATTGAATATATTTCTACCATAGTACGCCTCCTGTTTATTTTTTTAATTCTTGCAAGAATAAGATAAGTCTAGTACTTTCTTAAACTTAATTGTATCATGGCATTAACTAAATAGCATGACCCTTTTTCATGAAAATAAGTTACAGTGTTTGACGAATATGAAGGTAAATTATACGATATGATAGTACTATTAGAAAGGGTGACGACCTTGAATAATCATGAAAATGCACATCATTCCGAGCAAATTAAAATGAATTTAAAATCAAGACTAAATCGTATTGAAGGGCAAGTTAGAGCGATTAATCGCATGATTGAAGAAGATGTATACTGTGATGACGTGCTAACTCAAATTAGAGCTACAAGATCTGCATTAAATAGTGTGGCCACTAAGTTGCTAGATCATCATATGAAAAGCTGTATCATGGATAAAGTGAATAACGGCGCTCAAGAAGAAGCGATGGAAGAATTGTTAGTGACATTTCAAAAATTAATGAAAGATTAGGGGTTAATTAAATGAACTTTAGTGAAATTAGAATTAGTGAATTAAATACTGAAGAGCAAGCTAATTCGCTCCAACATAGACTTGAGAAGATGATAGGTGTAGATGAAGTAATTGTAGAACTAAATGACCAATTAGTTAAAATTTCTTTTGAAACACCAACGAATTTAAATAGTATTGAAAAAGAAATTTATGATGATGGTTATAAGGTATTAGGTTGATAAATTAAAATAATTTTATTAAATATCAATTTTATGCTGAATTAATGTAGTAAAACATCGATAATTGGGGTAGTATAACTTTGAAGTCATAAAACGAGGTGAAAGCCATGAGTAATTCGGATAAATTGCAAAATGTTGTTAAATTATTATCGTCATTAGGTGTGAATATTAAAAAAACTAAATCTCGTTTAGACATTATTAATACATTGCCAGCTACAACACCTGTGCGCCAAGAACTTAAATAGTCTGCTAGCAATTGATAAAGGGAGAAGCGTAATCACTTTTAAATGTGATTACGCTTCTTTATTAGGCATTGTTTGTCTTTGATGGAAATGTATAGATAAGACGACACCTATACCAACCATTAAACTCCATAGTGAACTACCGCCGTAACTAATAAATGGTAATGGTATACCGGTAATAGGTAGTAATTGGATTGTCATACCTATATTTTGTAATATATGGAAGACAAGTAGTGATACATAGCCTATGATAAATATTTTGCTGAATGGAGATTCAACTTTCGTAGCTAGTCGAATTAAATGAAAAATTAATGCTAAAAAGATGAGTAGTAAAACTACAGCGCCTATAAATCCCATTTCTTCTCCAACTACTGAGAATATAAAATCTGTATGATTTTCAGGAATGTAAACCTCACCATGATTAAATCCTTTACCGAATAATTGACCAGACCCAATCGCTTTTAAAGATTCTGTTAAGTGATAACCGTCTCCAGCACTATATGAATATGGATCCAACCAAGAATTAATTCGCCCCATTTGATACATTTTCACACCTAGAAGGCTCTCAATTAACGTTGGTTTATAAATGATAGCTAATATAATAGTTCCTCCAAAAACAAAAGCGGCTATAAATAATGGTGCTAAGATTCTCCATGTAATACCGCTAACTAACATTATTCCTATTATAATAGCGCAAATCACAAGCGTTGTACCTAAGTCATTTTGTAATAAGATTAAAGTCATTGGTACTATTGAAATTCCTATGATTTTAAAGAACAAGACCAAATCAGTTTGAAAAGATTTATTAAAAGTAAAACGATTATGGTTAGAAACGCTCTTTGCTAATGCTAGAATTAAGATGACCTTCATAAATTCTGAGGGTTGAATACTTACTGGTCCAAATGAATACCAACTTTTAGCACCATTAATGATTGGTGTAATAGATGTTTCAGGTAATATGAGTAAACCTATAAGTAGTACACAAAAGATAAAATAAAGAATATATGTATTATTTCTAATCTTTTTAGGTGAAATAAGCATAATAACTAATGCGATAATAGCACCTAATATGTAATAAATGATTTGGCGAATACTAAAGTTTGCACTATATTGTCCTCCACCCATAGCTGAACTAATCGTAGTAACACTTATAATGGCAAGTATGGTTAATAATGCTACAAGTATCCAGTCTATCTTACGTAGCCAATGTTTTGAAGGCTGTTGACGGGATGAATATTTCATGAGAAAACTCCTTAAATTCTTATAATCGAACGATTAATATTATATACAAATTTTACATGACTTTATATTAATTTGCTAGAAAATAACAGTCAGAATATAGAAAACTAAAAATTCAATCTAAAATTGTGTTTGAATTATGATTGGTAAATTAATCTAATAAAAACCAAAAAAATTAATTAAACATAATTAGATTTAAGTTGATAAATGCAAAATCACTTTAGACTGTGATAATATTGATTTTTAGAAAGCATAGTTTAAACTAAATAAAATTTATAAAATATTGATAGTTAACTAAAAAGAAAATGTAAAAATGAATTGAAAGAGATATAGACATTTGTAAGAAGTTGAAATAACGTAATAGTTTAATACTTCTCATAAATGATTGAGTTATGATCTTTCTTAATGGAGGAACTACTTATGGTAAAAGAAAACATTTGTATCGTATATGGTGGTAAAAGTGCTGAACATGATGTTTCTAAATTGACTTCGCAAAATGTTCTTAATGCAATTGATAAAGAAAGATATTTAGTGGATATCATTTATATTACGAATGATGGCTTATGGAAGAAAAAAGAAAATATCACTGAGGAAATTAAAGAAATTGAATCCCTAAATATGACAGATATAGAAGCGGGCGAAATCACTATTTTGCTTAAAGAAAGTAGCGATGGTAAACCTTATGATGCAATATTCCCATTACTTCATGGCCCTAATGGTGAAGATGGCACAATTCAAGGGGTATTTGAAGTTCTTGATTTACCATATGTTGGGAATGGTGTACTAGCTGCATCAAGTTCAATGGATAAACTTGTTATGAAACAATTATTTGAACATAGAGGATTGCCTCAATTACCTTACATTAGTTTCTTAAGAAGTGAATATGAAAAATATGAGGGTAACATTATTAAACTCGTTAAAGATAAACTTACATATCCAGTATTCGTAAAACCTGCAAATCTTGGTTCAAGTGTAGGTATTAGTAAATGTAATAATGAGGATGAACTAAAATCAGGTATTGAGGAAGCTTTCCAATTTGACCGTAAACTTGTTATTGAACAAGGTATTAATGCTCGTGAAGTTGAAGTAGCTGTATTAGGCAATGACTATCCTGAAACAACATGGCCAGGAGAAGTTATCAAAGATGTTGCATTCTATGATTACAAATCAAAATATAAAGACGGTAAAATCAGTTTACAAATTCCTGCAGAATTAGATGAAGAAGTACAAATGACATTAAGAAACATGGCATTGGAAGCATTTAAAGCTACAGATTGTTCGGGATTAGTACGTGCGGATTTCTTTGTTACTGAAGACAATCAAATTTTTATTAATGAAACAAATGCAATGCCTGGATTCACAGCATTTAGTATGTATCCAAGTTTATGGGAGAATATGGGCTTATCTTATTCTGACCTAATCACAAAATTAATTGACCTAGCTAAAGAACGTCACGAGGATAAAAAGAAAAACAAATACACAATTGACTAAGAGAGGGATTCATAAATGATAGAAGTTTCTTTACAGCAAATTCAGGAATGGATACCTTGTGATATTGATTCACAATATTTACAACAAACCATCAAAGGTGTGACGATCGATTCACGTGCAATCAAAACTAATATGTTATTTATACCATTTAAAGGTGAGAACGTAGATGGTCATCGCTTTGTTTCACAGGCGTTAAAAGATGGCGCTGGGGCTTCTTTCTATGAAAAAGGCCATGACATTGATGATAATGTGGAAGGACCTATTATATGGGTAGACAATACATTAATTGCGTTACAACAATTAGCTAAAGCATATCTTAAACATGTGAACCCTAAAGTAATAGGTGTTACTGGTTCAAACGGTAAAACAACTACTAAAGATATGATTGAGAGTGTATTACACACTGAATTTAAAGTTAAAAAAACGCAAGGTAATTACAATAATGAAATAGGCTTACCATTAACTATTTTAGAGCTTGATTTAGATACAGAGATTTCAATATTAGAAATGGGTATGTCTGGATTCCATGAAATAGAATTACTTTCTAATATAGCAGAACCAGATATTGCTATTATTACAAATATTGGTGAATCACATATGCAAGATTTAGGTTCTCGTGAAGGCATTGCTAAAGCTAAATCTGAAATAACAATTGGACTTAAAAAAGAGGGAACATTCATCTATGATGGTGATGAACCATTGCTTGAACCACATGTTAAAGAAATTAAACATGCTAAATGTTTAAGTGTAGGTTTGAAACAAGATAATGCTTTAGTATGCGAAGTAGAACATAGTGAAAATGATGGCATTGCTTTCTCTATTAACGGTAATGAACATTATAAATTACCTATTCTTGGAATCCATAATATGAAAAATGCAGCTATCGCAATTGCTATTGGTCATGAACTAGGACTTAAATATGAGACTATTCAACATAACATTAATCATGTTCAACTCACTGGTATGCGAATGGAACGCCATATTACTGATGATAATATTACTATCATAAATGATGCTTATAATGCCAGTCCTACAAGTATGAAAGCCGCAATTGATACTTTGAGTCAAATGGAAGGTAGAAAAATTATTGTACTTGCTGACTCACTTGAATTAGGGGAAAATAGTCGTTCAATGCACGAAGAGGTAGGCGCATATTTAGAAGGTAAAAACATCCATACTTTATTAACATATGGCAAAGATGCAAAGTATATTAGTGATATAGGAGGTCAATTTGTTGACCACGTTGAATATTTTATTGATAAACAACAATTAACTCAATATTTAATAAATAACTTAGTTGCTAACGACAAAGTTCTTGTAAAAGGTTCAAGAGGAAATAAACTTGAAGAAGTTGTAAATAAATTGATTTAATTATTTTCAAAATTACTATCATTCTAAGCAAGTCACTAATTAGGAATCTAAATCCTTTAGTGGCTTGTTTTTTTACTTTAAAAATTTAAATAATAAGTGAAAAATATAAACGCTATTATATGAAAATAGATTTGAAAACGAGTTCATCTATAAAATTGCTTTATTGCGATATGTAATTTTAGGTGGTACTATATAGAAGTTGACGTAATAAGAGGACCTTATATACACAAACGTATATTGATAAATAAGAAAGTTAAAAGGAGAATTATATTGCAAAATTTTAAAGAACTAGGGATTTCGGATAAAACAGTTGAGACCCTTGAAGCAATGGGCTTTAAGGAACCCACACCTATCCAAAAAGATAGTATCCCTTATACATTAGAAGGAAAAGACATCCTTGGACAAGCTCAAACTGGTACTGGTAAAACGGGAGCGTTCGGGATTCCTTTAATAGAAAAAGTTGTAGGTCAATCAGGTGTGCAAGCTTTAATATTAGCACCTACAAGAGAATTAGCTATGCAAGTAGCTGAACAATTAAGAGAATTTAGCCGTGGTCAAAATGTACAAGTTGTAACGGTATTTGGTGGTATGCCAATCGATCGACAAATTAAAGCTTTAAAAAGAGGACCACAAATCGTTGTAGGTACACCAGGACGTGTCATTGACCACTTAAATAGACGTACATTAAAAACAAATGGTATTCATACATTGATTTTGGATGAAGCGGATGAAATGATGAACATGGGATTCATCGATGATATGAGATTCATTATGGATAAAATTCCAGCTGAGCAAAGACAAACAATGTTATTCTCAGCAACAATGCCTAAAGCAATCCAAACTTTAGTACAACAATTCATGAAATCTCCTCAAATCGTTAAGACAATGAACAACGAAATGTCAGACCCTCAAATTGATGAATATTATACAATTGTGAAAGAACTTGAAAAGTTCGATACATTTACTAATTTCTTAGATGTACACCAACCTGAATTAGCCATTGTCTTCGGTAGAACAAAACGTCGTGTGGATGAATTAACAAGTGCTTTATTATCTAAAGGTTACAAAGCAGAAGGCTTACATGGTGATATCACACAAGCTAAACGTTTAGAAGTATTGAAGAAATTTAAAAATGATCAAATCGATATATTAGTTGCTACAGACGTTGCAGCACGCGGTTTAGATATTTCAGGTGTAAGTCATGTATATAACTTTGACATTCCTCAAGATACTGAAAGCTATACACATAGAATCGGACGTACAGGAAGAGCTGGTAAAGAAGGCATCGCTGTTACATTCGTAAATCCAATTGAAATGGATTACATCCGTCAAATTGAAGATGCAAATGGAAGACGCATGAACGCTTTAAGACCACCTCACCGCAAAGAAGTATTAAAAGCGCGTGAAGATGATATTAAAGATAAAGTGAAAAATTGGATGTCACGAGAAAGTGAAGCACGTTTGAAACGTATCTCAAGCGAGTTATTAGAAGAATATGATAGTACTGAATTAGTTGCATCGTTACTACAAGAATTAGTAGAAGCAAATGATGAAGTGGAAGTACAATTAACATTTGAAAAACCATTAGCACGTAAAAATCGCCAAGGTAAAGGTAATGGATCACGTCGTGGTGGAAAACGTAATAACAAGTTCGATAATAAAAACAAACGTTCAAAAGGCAACTTTAATAAGAAAAAAGGTAAAAAACCTGACCGTCGTGAAAGACAAGACAAAGGTAAATCTACGATGAAAGGTCGAACATTCGCAGATTTACAAAAATAAAATAATTCAATATTGAATTTTATAATCAAACCATCTCATGCTTTTGAGGTGGTTTTAAATTTGATTAAATAGTAGAAGTAATTTAACAACTTCGCATATTCAGCAAGGTCAGTAAGCCTCACACTAAATATGATATAATAAAATATAATTACAAAGGAGTATATTATGAAGGTAGAAAGTTCATTTCATAAAAGTCCTAAGAATGCACTGAAATACCACTGGCTTAATAGTGGTATCTTATTTTTAATAGAACTGATTATCATTGCTGCACTATTCTCAATGTGGCGATATTTTAATTGGTACCACTTTATTGTCTACATACTTATCTTCTTAGTCTTCATTTCGGTTATTCGTTTGCTATTACAACCCATTATTAATTATAAATATCGTTTTTATAGGGTTAATGATAGAAATGTCGAAGTTAAAAAGTCTTTTATTTTTAAAAAACACCAAATAACTAAAATTGAACGGCTACAATTTTTAGAAATTAAAAGTAATCCTATTTTAAAGCTACTAAATTTAAATATTTTAATTTTTGTAACAGCAGGTCATGAATTAAAATTACCAATTGTCTCAGAAGAAGAAATGAATCAATTATCAGAAGATATTTTTATAGCATTGCGAGGTGCTGATTCAGATGTTTAATCCTCAAAAATTGCATCCAATTTCATACATAACAGGGATAATAGATGTAATTAAACAAAATATTTTTACATTTATAATATTAGTTGGTTTTAATATATGGAATTTTGATTTTACAGAAATTCGTCATTATATTGGCCCATCAATCTTTTTGTTTATCCTTATTTTAACGTTTATACATCGATTTTTAGAAATTAAAGTTACAAGATATTGGATTGAAAACGACCAATTTATTGTTACATCTGGATGGTTAAATAAAAAAAGAAAAGAACTAAA
The DNA here is from genome assembly GCF_001810405.1 of Staphylococcus sp. HMSC069D12. Classification (NCBI taxonomy): domain Bacteria; kingdom Bacillati; phylum Bacillota; class Bacilli; order Caryophanales; family Staphylococcaceae; genus Staphylococcus; species Staphylococcus sp. HMSC069D12. Next base: position 10,352 of record NZ_KV801097.1, on the reverse strand, counting down.
TCTAAGTAGAATTCAGTCATTAGATACAACACAAGGTTTGATTAACCAAATCGTTGGTGGCGTTAGTTTACAAATTAAAACGCCAAGTGATGGCATTGAATTGGCAACAATAACGAAGAAACAGAGTGAGTTCACTGAACAAACCATACGAATGAGACAAAAAGAATTAAATAATAATACTCAAGAATATTTAATCAATGATGAATCGGATGAAAATGAACTAAAAACGGAGCAATATAATGCATCGACAAGTGTAACAGAAAGTAATTCAGAACATGTGTTCAATATGTCCTTAACTTCACTAATTCTAATGGCTATGACGAGTGGGGCAATAGGTGTGGCCTTTGCTGCCGTTTCGCCAATAGTAGGTGCATTTCAAGATATTATCCCTTGGGATAAATGGACGTCTAATCTATGGCATTGGGTAAATTCTGTATTTATTATTGTGCTGTTTGTTGTTGCATCGATTTTAATCATTAGTTATGTTTTAGGAACTATAATTACGATTATACGTTATTATAACTACAAAGTTGTACAACAGGGTAATCATCTTAAAATTAGTTATGGTCTTTTTAATGTGAAAAATCTAACAGTTCCAACTGATCGACTACAAGCAGTGTTAGAGAAACAATCTTTCTTAAGAAAAATATTTGGATATACCTCTATACACTTTATTATCACGAGTGATATGGATATAGATTCTAATGATGATACAAGTGACAATGGTAAAATTATGATATTACCATTTATAAAACAAAAAGAAGCATATGAAATTATTGGAAAGCTCGTACCAGAAATGAAGTTTAATAAGGTCGAAAACATTATGCCATGGAAAGGATTTCATCGTCATTTCTTTATACCAAGTATTATCGTTTTAATTTTAGCTAGTATCGGAACTTATTTTTGGAGTGCATGGAGCTTTTTAATCGCTTTGATGATAATTATTGTGATGATGTCTCATGCATATATCTACGTTAAAAATGCTGGCTTAGTGATAGAGAATGATGAAATAACTTTGAAACGTGTAAGCACTTTTGGTTTTCAAACATATTACTTCAAAACGGATAAAATTATAGGTATAGAAACGAGCCAACATCCTTTTCTTGAAAGAAGTCATTTAGCAAATTTATATTTCCTTATTGCTAAGGGATCAGTATTTGAGTTTATGGAATTAAAGTTCATAAAAGAAGATATATCGCAACGCTACGTTGATGCGTATTTAAGAGGTGAGTACGATGTCTAATTATAATTACATGAATAAAAACGGCCCTAAAGTGATGAGGATTGCTTCAATGATTACTACCATTATTTTTACAATTATAGTGATAATAGCAAGTATTTTATGTGATTTATACATTGAGGAAATGAGTCGCGCATTACTTGTAAGTCTTGCGATAGCACTAATCATTTTATGTTGTGTTGTTTTTATAGTTATAACACCATTTTTAAAATATAAAAACTTTCGATATGGTTATTCAAACGATGAAATTTATATAAGAAGAGGCATTATTTTTATCAATACTAAAATTATTCCATTTTATCGAATTCAGAATATCGATATTGAAGAAGGTTTTTTAATGAGAAAATATAAGTTAGCTTCATTGCATTTGTCGACTGCAGGAGGCGTTTCTCAAATAGATTTGATTGCAAAGAAAGACGCAATAAAACTTAAACAAATGATACAAAAAAAGAAAAGTATTCAGCAAAATGATATTAGTGAAATGAATACGAAAATAGATCATTCAAATATACCTAGTGAGTGAGGGGTTAGCATGATACATGGAATAGGTATTGATTTAATAGAAATTGAAAGAATTAAAAAAGCTTTTGAGAAACAAAAAGACAAGTTAGTAAAGAGAATTTTAACACAAGAAGAGGAACAACAATTTCATTCATTTAAAAGTGAAAAGAGAAAACTTGAATATTTATCTGGTCGTTTCGCAACCAAAGAAGCTTTCAGTAAAGCATTAGGTACAGGCTTAGGAAAAACAGTGGCATTCAAAGACATTAATTGTTACAACGATATAAAAGGTAAACCATGTATAGATTACAATGGTTTTATCGTACATGTTTCAATAACTCATACAGAACATTATGCGATGAGTCAGGTTTTGTTAGAAAAGAGAGATTAACAGTATTATAATAAAAATAATTTCTACCTCGTATATTGAACGAGTTAAATCAATAATAAATAAGATTTTTTTACTAATTAAGAGGAGGATTACGTATGTCAGATAAATTCTATAGATCAACTTATTTAAACGTAGATTTATCAGCGATTTTAAATAACTATAATACTGTTAGAACGTTGCATAGCGATAAAACAGTTATACCAGTAGTAAAAGCTAATAGTTATGGGTTAGGTAGCGTTAAAATCGCACAACATTTAATGAAAAACGGTGCTGACTTTTTTGCAGTAGCAACTCTTGATGAAGCTATTGAATTACGTATGCATGGAATCAATGCTCAAATACTTATCCTAGGTGTCATTCCTCTTGAAGATATAAATAAAGCTATTCAACACAGAGTTGCTTTGACTGTACCATCATTACAATGGATACAACATGCAATAGAATTAATTAGTGATGATAATGAAAAGAATTTATGGCTACATGTGAAACTCGACACAGGTATGGGCAGACTTGGAATTAAATCACTGGAAGAATATAAAGAAGTCATTGACTTAATTCAAAGTCATTCTCATTTAGTATTCGAAGGTGTATATACGCACTTTGCTAATGCTGATGAACCTGGCGACTCAATGGATCATCAATATGAACAATTTGAAACCTTAGTAACTCAAGCTGAGAAACCTAAATTCATACATTCTCAAAATTCAGCTGGTTCTTTATTGAGAAACTTTGAATTATGTAACGCAGTTAGACTTGGTATTTCACTTTATGGTTATTATCCGTCAGAGTACGTAAAAGAAAAAGTTGAAACTGAATTACAACCAAGTGCGCAATTATTAACACAAGTTGTCCAAACTAAATATTTAAAATTTGGAGAATCGGTAAGTTATGGCAGTACATATACAGCAACTGAAGATATAAAGATCGCGATTTTGCCAATTGGATATGCAGATGGATACTTACGCTCAATGCAAGGGGCATTTGTTAATGTCAAAGGCCATCAATGTGAAGTCATAGGTCGAGTATGTATGGATCAAATGATAATTAAAGTGCCAGATGATGTAAAAGAGGGA
>NZ_KV801097.1:0-7047 GCF_001810405.1 Staphylococcus sp. HMSC069D12 | reverse complement strand
GATGATGTAAAAGAGGGAGACACTGTGACACTTCTAGATAATACTTATGATTCACCTCAATCAGCTGAAACTTTAGCTCAAAAACAAGACACGATTAGCTATGAAGTTTTATGTAATTTAGGTAGACGTTTACCTAGAATCTATCAAGTTGATGACCAGATGCATGTAACTAATGAATTATTAAAATAGTATAGTCACTTGAAATAAAATTTGTTATTATAAAATTAATTAAAGTTTATAATGTCTTATTTGGTATCAACTGGAGGTTCATATTATGCTTACTTTCAATCAAAATAGAAGTCACAGTCTTGAACAATCTTTAAAAGAAGGCTATGCACAAATGGCCGAATTAAATCTCTCCCTAGCGACAGAAGCTTTTCCTCTAGAATGCGAAGCTTGTGATTGCAACGAAACGTACATTATTTCTAATTATAAAAGTGAATGATTAGAAGAGGCGATGTATATTTAGCTGATTTGTCACCAGTACAGGGCTCAGAACAAGGGGGAGTCAGACCTGTAGTTATCATTCAAAACGATACTGGCAACAAATATAGTCCTACCGTAATCGTTGCTGCGATTACGGGAAGGATTAATAAAGCGAAAATACCCACACATGTTGAAATCGAGAAAAAGAAATACAGACTTGATAAAGATTCAGTAATTCTACTCGAGCAAATTAGAACATTAGATAAAAAACGACTAAAAGAAAAATTAACATATCTATCTGATGAGAAAATGCAAGAAGTAGATGAAGCACTAGACATTAGTCTAGGATTGCATGATGAAGTTAAAACGCAAAATACATAACTTAATTCATGTATAATTCAAAAGTATTTCATTTTAACTATTAAAGACAATATTTTAAATTCAGTTATTCGAATTTTCGTACTTTAATTTCTATGTACTTAATACATATTAGTCCTATTTGAAGGTAAGTACTAGATTAATTGATAGTCTTTAGTTGTTGACTTTAGGTAATACCTAAAGTCTTTTTTAAATATAAAGCATATTATTTAATATTATGGTTTTAACAATAATGAATTTTATTAATAAATACCATATGCATATAAAAAGTTCTAAGTGATAGATATATTGAAGCAAGGAGGCAGATTTGTGGAAGAATGTAAGCAGCATTATAAGCAACTTATTGATGAAAGTTTAGTTACGCAAAATAAACAACAATTTCTAGAAAAGTGTAATGATTTTACAGATGAAGTAATTAAAAAAGATATTCTACCTGAAGATATTGTGAATATACACAAATCATATGTATCCTCCTTAAATTTAAATAAAGAACAAATTTTTGATACATTAGATGTGTTACAAGAGGTTGTAAAAGGGTTTGGATATAGTTATCGAGACTACCAAAAGTTAGTTGATAAAATGCAATTCCACGATAAAGAAATTGATTTAGCTTCTAGGCTTCAACAGACAATGTTAAAAACTGATATCCCTCAATTTGATAGTATACAGATTGGTGTGATTTCAGTTGCTGCTCAAAAAGTGAGTGGCGACTATTTTAATTTAATTGATCATAGAGATGGAACGATGAGTTTCGCTATTGCTGATGTTATAGGTAAAGGAATTCCAGCTGCATTAGCTATGAGTATGATTAAATTCGGAATGGACTCCTATGGGCATTCCCAATTACCAAGTGATGGATTGAAACGTCTTAATCGTGTTGTGGAGAAAAACGTAAATCAAAATATGTTTGTGACTATGTTTTACGGATTATATGAAGAAATGAACCATCTACTTTATTGTAGTTCTGCAGGTCATGAACCTGGATATATATATAGAGCGGAAACTGAAACATTTGTAGAAATTGAAGTTAGAGGAAGAGTCTTAGGTGTAAGTCAGCACACTCGTTATAGACAACAAGAAATTCCCATTCATTTAGATGATTTAGTTATCATATTTACTGATGGTGTTACAGAAGCAAGATACACAGATGGTGAATTCATAGCTAAAAACACATTGTTGAACCTCATACGTAAGTATAAGCATATGCATCCACAAGATATAGTACAAATATTATATGAAGCTATATTAAAAATACAAAACCCTAACAAACGTGACGATATGACTATTATGATTATAAAACGTGTAAATTAAATATTAAATTTTTAGATTATATAAATCTAACTATGGGTATACTTACTAAAGTATACATATTATTAGTAACAAAAGACTAAACTAGGAGTGTAAGAACTATGAACCTTAACATTGAGACGGTAACACATGATGAATATTATGAAGTCATTGTGGCTGGGGAATTAGATGTTTATACAGTACCTGAATTAGAAGAAGTTTTGATGCCAATGCGTCAAGAAGGTACTCATGATATTCACGTGAATGTGACAAACGTTAGTTATATGGATTCTACAGGATTAGGTTTATTTGTAGGAACATTAAAAGCTTTGAATCAAAATGATAAAGAATTATATATTTTAGGTGTATCAGATAGAATCGGAAGATTATTTGATATTACTGGCCTTAAGGACTTAATGCATGTCAATGAAGGAACGGAGGTAGAGTAACTTGCCTATTAAAAATGATTATATCGAGATGAAATTGCCTGCCTCTGCTGAGTATGTGAGTTTAATTCGTTTAACTCTATCAGGGGTATTCTCAAGAGCAGGCGCATCTTACGACGATATAGAAGATTCTAAAATTGCAGTAAGTGAAGCCATTACTAACGCAGTGAAGCATGCTTATAAAAATGATGAAACAAATGGTATGATAAATTTATGTTTTGAGTTATTTGATGATAAAATAAAAATAGTTATCTCAGATCAAGGTGAAAGTTTTGATTATGAAACGACTAAATCACAGCTAGGACCTTACGATGAGAATGAAAATATCGATTTCTTACGTGAAGGCGGACTTGGTTTATTCTTAATTGAATCCTTGATGGATGAAGTGAAAGTCTTTAAAGAATCTGGTGTAACAATCAGCATGATTAAGTATATAAAAAAAGAGCAGGTGCCAAATAATGACGAAAGAGTTGAAATCAGTTAATGATGTATCACCTGAGCAAATTAACCAATGGATTAAAGAACATCAAGATAACGCTAATACAGAAGCTCAAGATAGATTAGTTAATCATTATCGAAAATTAATTGAATCTTTAGCTTATAAGTATTCTAAAGGACAATCACATCATGAAGATTTAGTTCAAGTTGGTATGGTTGGTTTAATAGGTGCTATTAACAGATTTGATTTGTCTTTTGATCGCAAATTTGAAGCATTCTTAGTACCGACTGTTATTGGTGAGATTAAGAGATATTTAAGGGATAAAACTTGGAGTGTTCATGTTCCGAGAAGAATAAAAGAGATAGGCCCACGTATCAAAAAAGTAAGCGATGAACTAACAAATGAGTTGGAAAGATCCCCATCAATTGCAGAAATTGCTGATCGTTTAGAAGTTTCAGAAGAAGAAGTGTTAGAAGCTATGGAAATGGGTCAAAGCTATAACGCGCTTAGTGTTGATCATTCAATTGAGGCAGATAAAGATGGTTCAACAGTAACTCTATTAGATATCATGGGGCAAAAAGATGATAATTATGACTTAACTGAAAAACGTATGATTCTTGAACGTATTTTGCCTATTCTCTCAGATAGAGAAAGAGAAATTATTCAATGCACGTTCATAGAAGGATTAAGCCAGAAAGAAACTGGGGAACGTATTGGATTAAGTCAAATGCATGTATCACGCTTACAAAGAACTGCAATTAAGAAATTGCAACAAGCTGCTAAACAATAAAATATTACATTTAGAGTCTAGAACATTAATTATATAAAACTATAGTGGACAGTCGCAATTGTTGCACGTATTGATAAATAGTTCAACTAGTAGTTTTTCAGTTCTAGTCATCTATGTAGGGGTGGGACAATGAATTCACTATGAATTCTATCCGACTCCTTTTTTACTTTTGAATTAAAAAAGCAATGCTTAAAATTAAATATTGTATACTTAGAGAAATAAGAATTTTTGAAAAGTGTGGTTATATAAATGGATAAAATGTTAATGAATGAAATAGTGTCTAAATATCAATTTTCTGAAAAACAAGTAAAATCCGTATTAGAATTGCTAGAAGAAAATAATACTGTTCCTTTTATAGCAAGATATCGTAAAGAAGCAACGGGTGGTTTGGATGAAGTTCAAATCAAACAAATTTCTGACGAATATCAATATGTTGCAAATTTACAGAAAAGAAAAGATGAAGTTATACATAATATTGAACAACAAGGTTTATTAACAAATGAATTAAAAGAAGATATTCTTAAACAAACCAAATTGCAGCGTGTCGAGGATCTTTATAGACCTTTTAAACAAAAAAAGAAAACAAGAGCAACTGAAGCTAAGCGAAAAGGACTTGAAAGTTTAGCCCAATGGATTAGTGATGGTCAACAGGGTGAATTGAGTCAAAAAGCTGAGGCGTATATTAATGATGAAGTAGCTACTGTTGACGAGGCAATTCAAGGAGCGTTAGATATCATTGCTGAACACGTTTCAGATAATCCTAAGTATCGCAGTCGTATATTGAAAGATATTTATAGGCAAGGAAATATAGTAACGGCTAAGAAGAAAAAAGCGGATGATGAAAAAGAAACATTTGCAATGTACTATGATTATGTGGAACCTATTAAGAACGTTGCTAATCATAGAGTGCTAGCTATGAATCGTGGTGAAAAAGAAAAAGTGCTTTCAGTCAAAGTAGAATTTGATACTCAACAAGTAGCAAGTGCTATTGAAAAAAATGAGGTTAAAAGTAATAATCCACATGGAGATTATATAAAATTAGCAATTGAGGACAGTTTAAAAAGGTTAATAATGCCTTCGATTGAAAGAGAAATACGCGCTGATTTAACTGAGAAAGCAGAACAACATGCTATTGAGGTCTTTAGTGAAAATTTAAATCACTTATTGTTGCAACCGCCTATGAAAGGTAAGCAAATATTAGGAGTTGACCCAGCATTTAGAACAGGATGTAAACTAGCAGTCATTAATCCTTATGGGACTTTTATTGATAAAAGTGTAATTTATCCACATCCACCTAAATCTAAAGTAGATGCATCTGAAAAAGAAATTGTCCGAATGATTAAAGAAAATAATATAGAACTTATTGCAATTGGTAATGGTACAGCAAGTCGTGAAACTGAACAATTCGTTGCAGATGTTATCAAAAAATATAATTTAGATATTAAATTTATTATTGTCAATGAAGCAGGGGCCTCAGTGTATTCTGCTTCAGAAATTGCTAGATCTGAGTTTCCTAATTTTCAAGTTGAAGAACGAAGTGCTGTTTCAATAGGAAGACGAGTTCAAGACCCATTAAGTGAATTAGTTAAAATAGATCCTAAATCTATTGGTGTGGGTCAATATCAACATGACGTAAATCAGAAAGAACTTGAAAGTGCATTAACATTTGTTGTTGAAACAGCCGTAAACCAAGTTGGTGTAGATGTAAATACAGCATCAAAATCTTTATTACAGTATGTTTCTGGTCTATCTAGTGCAATAGCTCAAAACATTATTGATTACCGTGAAGAAAATGGAGCAATCAAGCACAATAAAGAAATAAGTAAAGTGAAACGATTAGGTGCTAAAACATTCGAACAAAGTATAGGATTTTTGCGTATTGTAGATGGCTCTGAACCACTTGATAATACATCAATTCACCCTGAGAGTTATGATGTGACATATGAATTATTGACAGTTTTAAATTTTGATATCAATGATTTAGGTACTGACAAGTTAAAAGCTGAATTATCCAAAATAAACACAAATCAAATAGCTGAACAATTAAATGTTGGAGTACCAACCTTAGAGGATATTATTAAATCTCTAATGGCACCTAATCGAGATCCTCGTGATGAGTTTGAAACGCCTATCCTAAAATCTGATGTACTATCTATTGAAGATTTAAAAGAAGGTATGAAATTAAGTGGAACAGTAAGAAATGTTGTTGATTTCGGAGCATTTGTAGATATAGGTGTGAAACAAGACGGATTAGTACACGTATCTAAATTATCAAAAAAATTCGTCAAAAATCCTATGGATATAGTTAGTGTTGGAGATATAGTAGAAGTTTGGATTCTTGATATTGATCAAAATAAAGGAAAAGTTTCTCTAACAATGATTGATCCACATGAATAATAATGAACTTCAAAATATGGTTGAAAGCATTTCAAACCGATATTTTAGTGAACCTTTTCGTCATAATACTTTGTTTAATAATAAGCTACGTACTACAGGTGGACGTTATATTTTAGATTCACATAACATTGAAATTAATCCTAAACAATATCAGTATTATGGTAAAAATGCACTAATCGATATAATTAAACATGAATTATGTCACTATCATCTGCATTTAGGTGGAAAAGGTTATAAACATAAAGATCCAGACTTTAAAATGTTGAGTAAGCAAGTCGGTGCTCCGAGATTTTGTAAACCTATTCAATCATATGAAGCGCGTGCTAATTATTTATATAAATGTCAATCATGTGGTTGCAAATATTTAAGGATAAGGAAAGTAGATGTTCGGAAGATGAGGTGTGGAATTTGCAATGGAAAGTTGTCACTAATCGAACATTTAACTTAGTTACTAAGTAACTAAAATTGAAATTCAGGTCTACTTTTACAATAATTGTAGATCTGAATATTTTTGTTTATTAAATGTTGACATTAATTATAAAAACATGTATAGTATATATCGTTGCTTTAATAAAAGAGTTAAACATTAATTGATTGTAAAACGTCTTTAAAAATATGTTAAAAAGTTATTGACATTTCATTACAAAACATTTACAATAATTTATGTTCTCGATAGTTAATAGTAATTATTGCGTTTTGCCAGCGGTCGTGGCGGAATGGCAGACGCGCTAGGTTGAGGGCCTAGTGGGAGAAATCCCGTGGAGGTTCAAGTCCTCTCGGCCGCACCAAATAAACTTTTAATTTAATATGCGGGTGTAGTTTAATGGCAAAACCTCAGCCTTCCAAGCTGATGTTGTGGGTTCGATTCCCATCACCCGCTCCAT
>NZ_KV801096.1:0-119827 GCF_001810405.1 Staphylococcus sp. HMSC069D12 | reverse complement strand
GGGGCATGTTACTATCACTCCGACAAAACCTATTACTGAAGGCAATGTCACTGCCAAGGCAACTGATAATGCTGAACATCCTAATAGTTCTACATCTAATCCAGTTAAAGCAACTGATACAACACCTCCGATGAAACCATCAGTTGTTGGTACTCTTGATGGAAAAGCAGGTACGAAAGATCCTGTTGAAGTTATAACCGATCCAAATACTAAAGTGGAATTACTGGATAAAGATGGTAATGTTATCGGTTCAGGTACGACAGATAGTACTGGTCATGCGACAATTACACCAACGGTGCCTATTCCAGAAGGTAATGTCACTGTAAAAGCCACGGATAATGCAGAACATCCGAATAGTTCTGTATCTAAGCCAGTAAAAGCTACTAAACCGACTGTAAAATCAGGTAAAAAAGCTAAACACTATAAAACAAAAATATCTAAGAACCATAATTCAAAAGAGTATAGAAACCAAAATTCAAATAAATCTAAAAATACAATATGTGGTGAAAAGAAAAATGAAACTAATGTAGATGGTATTTCTAAAAATATAGTAAAAGATTTACCAAATACTGGTATAAAAGAAACAACAGATAATTCTTTACCTTATTTAGTTACACTACTAGGTAGCTTTGTTTTACTAATTGGTAGAAGAAAAGATAATAACAGAAATAAGTAATTCTAATATATATTCTAATTAGAAAATCCACTGAGATCTTAAATGATTTCAGTGGATTTTTGATTTTCAAAAATTCATATATTTATATTAATTTAAAATTAAAGTATCTATTGAAAATATAATCATATCAATATAATTTGACGAAATATTTCAGAGACATTTATTAAAAACTTTACCCCGTTTAGAAACGAATTAAAATAAGAAGACTATTTTTAAATATCGCAACATTTATTACAAAACGAATGATATAATAATATTATATAAATTAAATTTGATTTCTATATCTAGTATGATATTAAATTAATAGTTATGTGAAATGCGTTAAATTAAAATGTCATAAACAATAACTTTTATTAATTTCCACTAAAATAGTAAAGGAGAATATCGCACCATGAATCAACTTAATCAATTACAAAAATTTAGCATTCGTAAATATGCAATAGGTACTTTTTCAACATTAGTAGCGACATTCGTATTTTTAGGGGTAAACAACGATGCACAAGCTAGCGAGCATTTAAATCTCACTCAACAACTTACGAATAACAATCAAGAAAGTACAATTAACGAAAGTACAAATACGTCAATTCAACATTTAGCCAATAATAACACAGGTCAAGTACAATCAAATCAAGTCAATAACACTAATAATAAAGTTAAATTAATTAAACAAACTAATAATGATTCGAGTGTATCAAATCATCCACAAAACATTCACATTAGAAAAAAAAGAGCTTCTAATTCAGATGAAACTAATTTCACTAGAGTAGTTACAGGAACAGTTGAAGATTCTTCTAATCCAGCAACAAACCCTTCATCACCAACGACAAATGATCAGCAAGCACCGCTTATTAAACCAACTTTTGTTACAAGTGTGGGCGATGCAGCTAATACGAAAAGACCAATTGAAATATTGACTTCACCTAATACTGAGGTAGCACTATTGGATAAAGATGGTGCAACAATGGGTACTGGTAGAACAAATGAAACGGGTCATGTCACTATTACTCCACAGCAGTGGATTCCCAAAGGTAATGTTTCGGCAAGAGCCACTCGTGGTACGGAAAGTGTTACATCAGATCCTGTGGAAGCGTTGAATACAGACCCTCAACATAGACCATTTGTAATCGAAGTTACAACTGATCCTTTTACAAGAATTGAATTAAGGGATAAATACAATAAACCTTTAGGGGCTTCAAGAACAAATGATAAAGGTCATGCTTACATTGTACCAACTAGACCTATTCCTGAAGGTAATGTAACAGCTGTAGCTACTGACGATAGTGGAAACTCATCTACTTCAGATCCTAAGAAAGCTACCGACACTACACCGCCTGATAAACCAATTATTCATACAAATTTAGTGGATAAAGTAGGTACAGTAACACCAATTGAAATTACTACTGACCCTGATACTAAAGTTGAATTATTTGATAAAGATAATAATTTATTAGGTAGTGGAATGACTGATCATACTGGACATATTACAATTACTCCAAATAGACCATTGGTTGAAGGACCATTAACGGCAAAAGCAACAGATGATGCGGAAACACCAAATAGCAGTTATTCAGACCCAGTAAATGTAACAGATTTAACACCACCAACATCACCTAATCTAGAAACTGACCTAAACAGTAAAGCTGGGACTCAAACAACGTTTACAGTTACAACAGATCCTGACACAGTTGTTGAATTGTTTGATAAAGATGGTAATAGTCTGGGATCCGGAACAACTGATTCTACTGGACACCTAACAATTAAACCTAATCGTCCGATTCCGGAAGGTGATGTAACCGCTAAAGCAATTGATAACGCAGAACATCCAAATAGTTCTACTTCTCAGCCTAAAAAAGCAACGGACACAACACCACCAATCATTCCAATTTTTAATACAGAGATAGGTGGCAAAGCTGGGACTCAAACGCCAATCACTGTTACGACTGATCCTAACACAACTGTTGAATTGTTTGATAAAGGTGGTAATAGTTTAGGTTCTGGTGAAACAAATGGTTCTGGACAAGTGACAATCATACCGAATAAAGCAATTCCTGAAGGCAATATCACCGCTAAGGCTACTGACCATGCAGAACACCCTAATAGTTCTACCTCTGAACCAGTAAAAGCGACTGATACAACACCACCTACAAAACCATCTGTTGTGGGTAACTTGGATGGTAAAGCTGGTAGTACTGATCCTGTGGAAGTAACTACTGATCCAAATACTAAAGTTGAACTTTTAGATAAAGATGGAAATGTGATTGGTTCTGGCATGACTGATAATACTGGACGTGCGTTTATTACACCAACTAAACCTATTCCTGAAGGTAATGTCACTGCCAAGGCAACAGATAATGCGGAAGTACCTAATAGTTCAATTTCCGATCCAGTAAAAGCAACTGATACGACGCCACCGAATATACCAACATTTAATACGGACGTTTCTGATAAAGGTGGAACTCTAACACCAATTTCAATTACGACTGACCCCAATACTCATGTTGATATTATTGATAAGGATGGTAATATCATTGGTTCTGGTATTACAGACGGTCAAGGGCACGTAACAATAACGCCAAATGTTCCAATCCCTGAAGGAAATATTTACGTAAAAGCGACTGACAATGCAGCACAACCAAATAGTTCTTTATCTAAACCAGTTAAAGCAACATTAGCAGACAATGATAGAGCACATAAAAATGGTCGTCGTACTCACAATACAATTCAAAAAGATTCAAAACACAATAGTGGAAATACAGGTGATCAAGGTGATAATTTGAATGGCTATAATCAAAATGATAATAATCAAAATTATCACAACAATTACAATCATAATCAAAATGATAGAAATCAAAATACTGTAGGCTCTTTACCTAACACTGGTTACAACAATAGTGAATCATCAACTGCATTCTTAATGACTTCACTATTAAGTGGGATAGCATTATTATTAAGAAGATTTAAAAAAGAAGAGAAGTAATGGCTTTTTTAATTAACTAAAAAACACCCCCTCTATTTAATTTCAAATTAAATAGAGGGGTGTAATGTATTAAACTAATGTTAATTTTTCTTTTTAGTTAGTTTAAACAATGCTTGTTGCGCCATATGATTTGCTTCTTTATTTTGTTCTCTAGGTACCCATTTTACAAACACCAATTCAAAACTTTTTTCAAGTATTTCCAAATTCTCATAATATGGTTTAAATCGTGCGTTTTTTACAAATCCTTGATTAACACTATCTTCAATTAATTTTGAATCAGTATATAATAAAGCATTAACAACATTCAGTTCACGAGCATGTTCAAGTGCATGAATAAGGGCAGCCCATTCCGCACTGTGATTATCTAGTTCGCCTAAGTCGTGCGTATATACATACTTTTCATCATTCTCTTTGATAACTATTCCGCATGCACTTCGCCCAGGATTACCTCTGGTAGCTGCATCAAAGTAAATTTTTGCCATATAAATTTAACACCTTTTTTATTTTTATAATTTCACTATTCTTATCGTATTACAAAATAAGAAAATAGGGAATGGCATTGATTTCATTAAGAAATCATTTCCAGTCCCATAATATTTTTTAATATCCCTTATCTAGTTTATGAATTTGACCTTTACGATACATAGATTTAGCTATATAACCGAATGGTACATTAAATATAGTAGAAATAAGTTTTAATAAATAAGTTGTAATGAATATTTCGAATACAACCATATTTGGTAAAGTTCCTGCAAACGCAATTGTGACAAACAGTGCTGTGTCAATAATTGAACTTAACATGGTACTACCATAAGTACGAATGATAAATGTTTTATCTGAGCTAAATACTTTTTTAATTGCGGAGAAAATAAATACATCAACGTGTTGTCCAATAATATACGCAATAATTGAACCTAATGCAATTCTTGGCACTAAATCAAATATTGTTGATAAAGATTTTTGAGCCATATCCTCAGGTGCAGGTATAAAATGTAGTGACATTTGCATAACAATAATCATAACTAATGTAGAAGAAAATCCTAACCATACAGCTCTTTTCGCAACTTTGCGACCATAAATGTCATTAAGTATATCTGTAGCTAAATAAATAGACGCAAACATTACATTACCCAAAGTAGCAGAAATACCAAAAATATGAACTGTTTTGATTACTTGAATATTAGCAATAATTGTACCAATTGCTACCCAAGCAATTAAGCCTTGTTTGCCAAAACATCGAAACATTATAACCATTAATATAAATGTAACAAGAAATGTTGTTACACCGAAAATTTCATTATACATAAATATCCTCCTAAATTTTGATGATGCGGGTGTTTAGAAACCGCAAAAAACAACTTAATTATTTTATAGTAATTACTACATAAATGCAATAAGACTTACCATTTTCATCAACACTTATTATTTATTAAATCGATTATTTCAAAATAAATACAAATTAAGTTATACTTATTCCATGCTTATATTAAGACAATACTGTATTTAAGGAGTGACTGTTATACTTACACATTCCGAACAAGAAGCAATTGATAAAATTGATGAATTAATGAATACTTATTGTGAAAAATGTTTACTAAAAACACATATCAGAAAGACGGAAGGTAAGACACAAGCACACCATTTTTGTATATCTGAGTGTTCAATAGGTAAACAAATCAAACAATTAGGTAATGAACTTCAATAGGAGGTAAGGACTATGCAAATTGTTTCAATTGAAGAAACACCAAATCATAACACTATGAAAATTAACCTAAGTGAAAAAAGAGAAGATAACAAATCTAATACATTTACTTCTGCACAAGAAGGACAACCTGATTTCATAAATAAACTGTTCGAGATTGATGGTGTAAAATCAATATTCTATGTTATGGATTTTATTTCTGTCGATAAAGAAGATAATGCAGATTGGAATAATATTCTCCCTCAAATTCAATCTACTTTTGAATAAATATTTACAAGGGGACATGCACTTATGGAAATATTAAGAGTAGAGCCGACGCCAAGCCCTAATACTATGAAAATCGTATTATCTAACAAAAGGGAAGATAATAAATCTAATACATTCACATACATAGAAGAACACCAACCACAATTTATTAATGATTTATTAGCAATTGACGGTGTCAAATCTATATTTTATGTGATGGACTTCTTAGCTATTGATAAAGGGCCTAAATCCGATTGGGAAGTGGTCTTACCTCAAATCACTTCAACTTTAAATAGTGAGTCATTTATAGATTCATCACAAAAGCCCGATGAACACTATGGAGAGATTAAAGCTGAAGCACTTATGTTTAAAGGTATTCCATATCAAATTAAACTCACTACGACTTCAGATGAAAGTCGTAAGCAGTTGCCGGACTATTTTGTTGAGAGTATGTTAAAAGCTCAAAAAGATGGAGACAATGTTGTGTTTTTACGTAAATGGCATGATTTGGGAGTTAGATACGGTGATTTAGAAGAAGTTATGAATGAAGTGTACGAAGAAATTATTGCTTTATATCCATCTGAAAAGTTAGCATCTCTAGTTCAAACTGCATTAGAAACTGATATTGTTATTCCTCAGCAACAATATCATCATGTAACTTTAAATGAATATAAAGAGGCTACTGATTGGAAAGATAAATTAAGAATGTTAAAAGAATTTCCAACACCTACATTTCAAAATATTGACTTATTAGATGAAGCTTTACAAGAAGATAAAGCACCCCTAAGACGACAAGCTATAGTATTAATAGGCATGATTGAAGATAAAGAAATTCTTCCATACTTATATAAAGGCTTGCATGATAAGAGTCCAGCTGTTAGACGCACTGCTGGAGATTGCTTAAGTGATTTAGGTTTTAAAGAGGCTCTGCCTGAAATGGAAAAAGCCTTAAATGATCCGCAAAAAATTGTACGTTGGAGAGCTGCTATGTTTCTATTTGATGAAGGCGGACCTGAACAATTACCTAGTCTAAAGTCACACGCTAATGATCCTGCTTATGAAGTCAAACTTCAAATTGAGATGGCAATTTCTAGAATTGAAAATGGTAATGAGGCACTAGGTTCTGTATGGAAACAAATAGCTAATCGAAATAAATAATTATGTTAAAGTAAAACTAAATTAGGAGTGAAAATTATGAATCCTTATGAACAATATATGCAAGAATTAGCACAACAAATGAGAGCTGAACTCACTGAAAATGGTTTTGAAAGTTTAGAAACAAGTGAAGATGTATCAAATTATATGAAAAATGTTAACGAAGAAGATACAACATTTGTAGTAATTAACTCTACATGTGGTTGTGCTGCTGGCTTAGCCAGACCTGCAGCTGTTGCCGTAGCAGAGCAAAATGACAAAAAACCAACAAATAAAATCACTGTATTTGCTGGACAGGATAAAGAAGCAACTCAAGCGATGCGAGAGTACATCCAACAAGTTCCATCAAGTCCGTCCTACGCTTTATTTAAAGGAACAGAATTAAAACATTTTATCCCTAGAGAACATATCGAAGGTCGTGACATTCAAGATATCTGTATGGATATTAAAGATGCATTTGACGAAAACTGTTAAGCAGTATAATTTTAAATAATTTGAGTCATCCATATCAAAGCATACACTCAGAGTTACTATTGTAATCCTAAATTAAGGGTATAAACTTGAATTGAATAAATAAGGACTCTCTTTTCAATCCCAAATATAAAATTAAAAACTAATTTTATATTTGGGATTTTTTTATTTTAATTTTATAAATACGCATTATCTAGTATAATATTCAGTAATATAAACAATTCTAGGAGATGAGCAAAATGTTAAATTCCTTTGATTCAGCTTATCATGCTTTATGCGAAGAAATATTAGAAATTGGTAATCAACGGGATGATCGTACTCATACCGGTACTATTTCTAAATTTGGTCATCAGTTACGATTTGATTTATCTAAGGGTTTCCCATTACTTACAACAAAAAAAGTATCTTTCAAACTTATCGCTACAGAATTATTATGGTTTATTAAAGGCGATACAAATATACAATACTTACTAAAATATAATAATAATATTTGGAATGAGTGGGCCTTCGAAAAATATGTGCAATCTAATGATTATCATGGTCCTGATATGACCAATTTTGGTCATAAAGCACTACAAGATGATAAATTTAATGAACTGTATAAAGAAGAAATGTCTAAATTCAAACAACACATTTTAAATGATAACTCATTTGCAAAAAAATACGGAGATTTAGGTAATGTATATGGTAAACAATGGAGAGATTGGGTAGATAAAGAAGGTAACCACTTTGATCAACTTAAAACAGTTATTGAACAAATTAAAAATAGTCCAAATTCTCGCCGACATATTGTCTCAGCATGGAATCCAACAGAAATAGATAGCATGGCTTTGCCACCATGTCATACTATGTTCCAATTTTATGTTCAAGATGGCAGATTAAGTTGTCAATTGTATCAACGAAGTGCAGATATTTTCTTAGGTGTACCATTTAATATTGCTAGCTATGCATTATTAACACATTTAATAGCAAAAGAATGTGATCTTGAAGTTGGAGAATTTGTGCATACTTTTGGTGACGCACATATTTACTCTAATCATATTGAAGCAATAAAAACACAATTGTCTAGAAACAGTTTTGATCCGCCAACTTTAAAAATTAATTCAAATGCATCCATTTTCGATATCAATTACGAAGATTTAGAATTAATTGGATATAACTCACACCCTGCAATTAAGGCACCTATTGCAGTATAATAGGCTGAAATTTTGCGGTTATTAATATAAACAATTTTTTCATACGGAGGGGAAAT
The DNA here is from genome assembly GCF_001810405.1 of Staphylococcus sp. HMSC069D12. Taxonomy (NCBI): domain Bacteria; kingdom Bacillati; phylum Bacillota; class Bacilli; order Caryophanales; family Staphylococcaceae; genus Staphylococcus; species Staphylococcus sp. HMSC069D12. Next base: position 111,348 of record NZ_KV801096.1, on the reverse strand, counting down.
ATGACTTTATCAATTTTAGTAGCACATGATGAACAACGCGTTATTGGATATAATAATGATTTACCGTGGCATTTACCTAATGATTTGAAACATGTTAAAAAATTATCAACTGGAAATACACTAGTGATGGGGAGAAGAACATTTGAGTCAATTGGTAAACCGCTTCCTAACAGAAGAAATGTAGTGTTAACGAGTGACACAACGTTTAACGTTGATGGTGTAGATGTGATTCATTCTATAGATGATATTTACAAATTAGAAGGTCACATTTTCATCTTTGGTGGTCAGTCATTATTTGAAGAAATGATTGATAAAGTAGATGATATGTACATTACTGTTGTTGATGGTAAACATCAGGGCGATACATTTTTCCCACCTTATACTTTTGAAGAATGGGAAGTAGAGTCATCGGTAGACGGAGAGTTAGATGAGAAAAATACAATTCCACATACGTTTTTACATTTAGTACGTAAACATTAAATTAAATTGATATACCGGAGGCATTTATGACTAAACAAATTATCGTGACGGATTCTACATCAGATTTATCACATGAATATCTAAAACAAAATAATATACACGTAGTACCTTTAAGCTTAACGATTGACGGAAAATCATTTGTTGATCAAATAGATATTACATCTGAGGCTTATATTCAACGAATTGAGGAAGATGCCGACGTAAAAACAAGCCAACCACCAATCGGGAAATTTATTGAACTATACGAAGAACTTGGTAAAGAGGATGTTGAAATCTTTAGTATCCATATGTCATCAGGTCTAAGCGGTACATACCAAACTGCTTTGCAAGCCAGTGATATGGTTGACACTAAAGTAACCGTAATTGATTCCAAATCTATTTCATTCGGACTCGGCTACCAAATCCAACGACTTGTTGAATTAATTAATACGAATCTTTCGTCTAATCAAATCGTAGACAAACTCAAAGAATTACAAAAGAACATTAAACTCTTTGTTGTAATTGGACAATTAAATCAATTAATTAAAGGTGGACGCATAAGTAAGACAAAAGGTTTTATTGGTAATATAATGAAAATTAAACCCGTCGGCACTTTAGAAGATGGATATTTAGAAATCGTACATAATGCACGTACACAAAATTCTAGTATTCAATATCTAAAAAAAGAAATTTCAGAATTTATCGATAAAAATAAAATTAAATCGATTGGTGTTGCTCACGCAAACGTTCTTGACTTTGTTAACAAGCTCAAGTTGCAATTTGATGAAGCATTCGGACAACAGAAATATGATGTTAATGTAACGACACCAGTTATTTCAACTCATACTGGTCAAGGAGCAATCGGCTTGGTTGTTGTTCGTGAATCAAATTAATCTCATTGTTTACTTCTTATTGTTCTTTTAATAAAATTCATCAATGTGAGTAGATTACTTTAAATAATAGTATATATATCGTAAATTTAAATAATGACAGAGGAGGTAATAATATGGCATATGCAACTTTAGCTGGAGGATGTTTCTGGTGTATGGTTAAGCCTTTTACATCATATCCCGGTATTGAAGAGGTAGTATCTGGATATAGTGGAGGTCATATTGAAAATCCAACGTATGAACAAGTTTGTACTAATCAAACTGGACATAGGGAAGCTGTTCAAATTCAGTTCAACTCAGACATTACGTCCTTTGAAAACATCTTAGATGTATATTTTAAAACTTTTGACCCTACAGACGGCGGTGGTCAATTCTTTGATAGAGGAGAAAGCTATGAACCGGCTATCTTTTATCATGATGAAGAGCAAAAGAAAGCAGCTGAACTTAAAATACAACAATTAAATGAAGAAGGTATTTTTAAAAAACCTGTTATAACGCCAATTCTTCCATACAAAAACTTTTATCCTGCTGAAGACTATCATCAAGATTATTACAAGAAAAACCCTGCTCATTATGAGCAATATCAACGTGGATCAGGAAGAAAATCATTTATCGAAACACATTGGGGGTCTCAAAATGATTAAAAAAGCTAAAAATGAATTAAATGAAATGGAATATTTAGTTACTCAAGAAAATGGTACTGAACCTCCATTTCAAAATGAATATTGGAATCATTTTGATAAGGGTATTTATGTAGATAAAATTTCAGGCAAACCATTGTTTACTTCTGAGGAAAAGTTTGAATCTAATTGTGGTTGGCCAAGTTTCTCTAAATCAATTGATGACAATGAAATCATTGAACTCGTAGATAAAACATTTGGTATGATTAGAACAGAAGTTAGATCGGAAGATGCTAACAGTCATTTAGGTCATGTATTCAACGATGGTCCGAAAGAAAGTGGTGGACTACGTTATTGTATTAATTCCGCAGCGATTCAATTTATCCCTTATGATAAGTTAGAAGAACTTGGATATGGAGATTTAATTCCGCATTTTGAAAAATAGGAGTGACTAATTATGTTTAAAAAATTATTTGGTAAAGGTAAAGAAGTTAATAAAGAAATTGAAATCTATGCACCACTAACTGGCGAATATATTAATATTGAGGATATTCCAGATCCAGTATTTGCACAAAAAATGATGGGCGAAGGCTTTGGTATTAACCCAACTGAAGGAGAAGTTGTTTCTCCAATTGAAGGTAAAGTGGACAATGTATTTCCAACTAAACACGCAATAGGACTTAAAGCAGATAATGGTTTAGAAATATTAGTTCATATTGGATTAGACACTGTTCAATTAGATGGTCAAGGTTTCGAAATCTTAGTAAGTAGTGGCGACACTGTTCAAGTTGGTGATCCATTACTTAAATTTGATCTAGAATATATTAGTAATAATGCTAAAGATGTTATTTCACCAATTATTATTACAAATTCAGATCAAACTGAATCAATTCATGTTAATGATGTTAAAGCAATCATTAAAGGTGAAACTAAAGTTGTTGATGTGACAATGAGCTAATGAAAGAACATTCATTCTATCAATTTGCTCTAACGGTTAGAGGGCGTAAAGATAGCAAGGGAGACTTAGCTGAAGAAATATTTAATGATTTGTCTTTTCCAAAACATGAAAAAGATTTCAATCAATTGTCTGACTATATTGAAATGCAAAGCGACATATCAGTACCCATGTCAGTGTTTGATGATTTATATGAAGAGTATACAGAATGGTTAAAATTCTGACTTACTCAGTAATGTGATTAGCACATGTATCATATTAAAATTGCATTAAAAATTTCATAACAGCTAGCTAAATGAGAAGTATATCAAGCCTTTCTCAATTCTAGTCATCTTTTCGGGGGTGGAACGAATTCATTATGAATTCTGTCCCACTCCTTTTGTGCTTTTTATTCAACTTATTTCTTAAAAGTTGCGTTTGTGTCTAAATAACGACATACTTATATTATCTTTATAGATGAAATTATAAATACATAAGATGTTATATGAGGAAGTGGTTTTATGAGTCAACATTCTGAGGAAAAACAAAGTAGTATAGACTCCAAACATAAAAATGAAACATCTTCTAATCAAAGAATCAATTTTAAAACTTGGCAATTTATAGTACTTTTATTAGGAGTTATCATTATTACAGCTGGTATTACAGTTGCTGCTACAATTGGTATCAGTCACAAAATAAGCGGATTAACTAAAGATGAACGTCAAGAAATTAAAAAAATTCAATATGCTTATAAGACACTGAATAATGATTACTACAAAAAACAAAATGCTAGTAACTTATCTGAGGCTGCTATAGATGGCATGGTTAAAGAACTTAAAGATCCTTATTCAGAATACATGACTAAAGATGAAACGAAAAGCTTTAATGAAGATGTTTCAGGCGACTTTGTAGGTATTGGTGCAGAAATGCAAAAAAAAGATAAACAAATTATGATTACAAGTCCAATGAAAGATTCTCCTGCTGAAAAAGCCGGTATCCAACCAAAAGATGTTGTTACTAAAGTGGATGGAAAATCCGTAGTAGGCAAACCTTTAGATCAAGTAGTAAAATTAGTACGTGGTAAAGAGGGAACAACGGTCAAACTAACAATAAAACGTGGTTCTCAAGAAAAAGAAATTAAAATTAAACGTGGTAAAATCCATGTAAAAAGCGTGGAATATAAGAAGAAAGACAACATTGGAGTATTTACTATAAATAAATTCCAAGATAATACTGCAGGCGAACTGAAATCTGCTATTATTAAAGCTCATAAAGACGGTGTTCGTAATATAGTATTAGATTTAAGAAATAATCCTGGTGGTCTACTTGATGAAGCCGTAAAAATGGCTAATATCTTTATAGATAAAGATCAGACAGTTGTAAAACTTGAAAAAGGCGATGACACAGAATCAATCAAAACGTCAAATGACGCTTCTAAAGAAGCTAAAGACATGAAAGTTAGTATCTTAGTAAATGAAGGTTCTGCCAGTGCATCAGAAGTATTTACTGGTGCACTGAGAGACCACAAAAAAGCTAAAGTTTACGGTTCAAAAACTTTTGGTAAGGGAATAGTACAGACAACTCGTGAATTTAAAGATGGCTCATTATTGAAATATACACAAATGAAGTGGTTAACACCTGATGGTCATTATATTCATGGGAAAGGTATAAAACCTGATACAAAAATAGCTTCACCTAAATATCAATCTATCAGTGTCATTCCAACTGATAAATCTTATTCTGTTGGTGACAATACAAAATACGTGAAATCTATCAAAATCGGTTTAGATGCATTAGGCTACGACGTTAACAATGATTCTAAACAATTTGATACACAGTTGGAATCAGCTATTAAAAACTTCCAATCAGAACATGAATTATCAGTAAATGGTAAATTCGATAAAAAAACTAATGAGAAATTTACACAGTTATTAGTTGAAAAAGCTAATAAAGAAGATAAAGTTTTAGATGAATTAATTAATAAACTAAAATAAAGAGGAGCGTCAAAAACAATGATAAGACTAGGTAATATGCAAGATATTTCACAAATAAAAACTTTAGTTGAAGAAGCCAAAAAATTAATGAAAGAATTCAATAATAATCAATGGGATGATAAATATCCAGTCACAGAACACTTTGAAGAAGACATCAATACCGAAACACTATATGTGTTGGAAGAAAATGACACAATTTATGGCTTTATCGTGGTCGACCAACAACAATCAGAATGGTATGATGAGTTAGAATGGCCAATCGATCGTGAAGGCGCCTATGTCATTCATAGACTTGCTGGATCACAACAGTATAAAGGAGCAGCTACTGAGTTATTTGATTTCGCAGTTAAGTTAGCTGAAGAACATAATATCCATGTTCTTTTAACTGATACTTTTGCTCTAAATAAGCCAGCACAAGGATTATTTGAAAAATTTGGTTTCATAAAAGTCGGTGAAGCAGAAATTGACTATCATCCATTTGATAGAGGCGCACCATTCTACGCATATTATAAAAACATTTAAGAATAGAGGTTAATTACTATGTCTAAAATAGCATTTACCGGTGGCGGTACTGTTGGACATGTATCGGTCAATTTAAGTTTAATTCCAACAGCTATTGATAAAGGGCACGACGCATTTTATATTGGTTCTAAAACAGGTATAGAACGTGAAATGATTGAATCACAATTACCTAACATTAAATATTATCCAATATCTAGCGGTAAATTACGTCGATATCTATCAGTTGATAATGCGAAAGACGTATTTAAAGTTTTAAAAGGTGTTATTGATGCACGCAAAGTATTAAAAAGAGAGAAACCAGACCTATTATTTTCTAAGGGAGGATTTGTTTCAGTTCCCGTAGTAATAGCTGCACGCTCACTAAACATTCCAACAATTATACATGAATCGGATTTAACACCAGGCTTAGCTAATAAAATTTCACTGAAATTTGCTAAAAAAATCTATACAACATTTGAAGATACATTAAAATATTTACCTAAAGATAAAGCAGACTTCGTTGGCGCTACCATTCGACAAGACTTAAAAGAAGGTAATCAATCACGTGGATACCAGTTAACAGGTTTCGACGCCTCAAAAAAAGTATTACTCGTCATGGGTGGTAGCTTAGGTAGTAAAAAGCTTAATCAAGCTATACGTGAAAATTTAGAAGCATTACTTCAAGACTATCAAATTATTCATTTAACAGGTCATGGACTAGTTGATTCTAGTATTGATGCTAAAGGCTATGTTCAGTATGAATTTGTTAAAGAAGAGTTAACAGATTTATTAGCTATTACAAATACTGTAGTTAGCCGTGCAGGATCTAATGCTATTTATGAATTTTTAACATTGCGTATTCCTATGTTATTAATACCTTTAGGACTTGACCAATCACGTGGTGATCAAATTGATAATGCAGAGAATTTTGAATCTAAAGGGTATGGTAGAACCATCCTTGAAGATCAACTTACACAGGTTAAATTATTAGAACAACTTAAAGAAATTGAAAATGATCGAGAGTCAATCATTAAACAAATGGAGACTTACACAGAAAGTTATACGAAAGAAGATCTATTTAATAAAATTTTAAAGGACGCTCTATAAACTCAGGAGGTGCAGACAATGAATCGTACGAAACGTATTACTTTGCTAATCGTTTTTACCTTAATATTTGGTATCATTGCATCCTTCCATGAGTCTAGACTGGGTAAATGGATTGATACTGAAGTATATGAATTTATTTATTCATCTGAAAGTTTCATCACTACTTCTATCCTTTTGGGTGCCACTAAGCTAGGAGAAGTATGGGCAATGGTCTGTCTATCTTTAATGTTAGTCGCATATTTAATGTTAAAACGCTTTAAAATCGAAGCGCTATTCTTTGTGATTGTTATGTCTCTTTCAAGTATATTAAATCCATTACTGAAGAATATTTTTGACCGAGAGCGTCCAACATTATTACGATTAATTGATATATCTGGATTTAGCTTTCCTAGTGGCCATGCTATGGGGTCAACATCATTCTTTGGTAGTGCGATGTTCATAGTAAATAGAAAAGCATCAGGTAATAATAAAGGAATTATTATAGGATTATGCGCATTATTTATTCTTCTGATTTCTATTTCAAGAGTATATTTAGGTGTGCATTATCCTACAGATATCATTGCTGGTATAATTGGCGGTGCTTTCTGTATTGTTCTATCAACATTAATACTTAAAAATCATTTATATCCAACAGCTACGTAAAATATATCGATATACATTCTTAAAACGCGAGATTGTGTCTCAATTTTTTTAAGGATTAAATATAAGCTATTTGAATTGGTGGATACTCAAAAGATTTAATCAAATCAGAATAACTAAATAAGCTAAATAAAAAAGCAGTGAACCTTGGCATTAGATTCACTGCTTTTTATTAAAACGTTTAAAGTAAGTTTGAAACTTTAACGTTAGTCTTTTACGGGCATATAAAAGGGGAATAACTTGAAAATGACCAATCCTTTAAGAACGAAATATATGTGGGGGGAATTGTCTTATTCGGTATTGATAATCATTTTCAAATACTATTATACATCGTTGATAATCATTGTCAATTATAATTGCGAAAAATTTTCATTTAAATTTGATTATATCATTACAATTTAAATCCATTCTCTAATTTCAGTCTTTACTGTGATAAAATATAGTTTATATTATAAGAATATGCATTCGAAAACGCATCATTGATTTAACTCATTCTAGCTATTTAAAATATGATTAATACATAATAAAAGAGGTGAAAATAATAATGACTAATATACTTATTGTGGAAGATGAACAAAATTTAGCCCGCTTCTTAGAACTAGAACTAACTCATGATAATTATAGTGTAGATATAGAATATGAAGGACAAGCAGGGCTCGATAAAGCATTAAGTAATAATTACGATTTAATTATATTAGATTTAATGTTACCAAATATAAATGGCTTAGAAATATGTCGCCGTGTCAGACAAGAACAATCAACGCCTATCATTATTATTACGGCTAAAAGCGATACATATGACAAAGTGACTGGTTTAGATTACGGTGCTGACGATTATATTGTAAAACCCTTTGAAATTGAAGAACTATTTGCACGCATTCGTGCAGTACTCCGTCGTCAACCTCAAAAGGATATCATTGATATCAATGGCATTAAAATAGACGTCGATGCTTTTAATGTCACAATTAATGGAGAACAGTTAGATTTCACTAAAACTGAATATGACTTACTTTATTTATTAGCAACCAACAGAAACCGTGTACTACAAAGAGAACAAATCTTAGATCATGTTTGGGGCTATGACAGTGAAGTTGAGACGAATGTCGTAGATGTTTATATTCGATATTTACGCAACAAACTTAAACCTTATGGTAAAGATAAAACGATTGAAACCGTTCGTGGTGTTGGGTACGTGATTAGATGATTAAAAAGGGTACTTTAAAATATAAGTGGATGATGATTACAACGTTAATCATGTTTAGCACAATTATTCTTTTCTGTCTTGTTATAATCTTCTTTTTAAAAGATACCTTAAGAGACGGTGAGATTGATGAGGCTGAACACAGTTCAAATGATATCGTTAATTTAGTAGAATCACGATCTATGAATAATATTACTACATTAGATTTGACTGCTATGTTGGAGAATTTTGAAAAAGCCATCATTTACGATCGAAATGGTAAACAATTAATGCAATCCTCAAATGAAAATATGATTAATTTTAAACCTGATATTGATTTTGTTGATCCTGAAACGATTCAAATTTCAAAACATAATGGAATCCCTTACTTAATTATTACAGAACCAATACATAGTGAACGTTTTGAAGGCTATAGTGTTTTAATTCACTCCCTTGAAGGATATAACAATGTAGTTCGTTCTCTATATTTTGTAGCCATTGCATTTGGTTTGTTAGCAACTTTCATTATGGCGGGTATTAGTTATATTTTTTCAACGCAATTAACTAAGCCACTCGTAACCATGTCGAACAAGATGATTCAAATACGACGAGATGGATTTCAAAATAAACTTGAACTCAAGACGAACTATGAGGAAACAGATAATTTAATCGATACCTTTAATGATATGATGTACCAAATTGAGGAATCATTTAACCAACAACGTCAATTTGTTGAAGATGCTTCTCACGAGTTACGCACGCCGCTACAAATCATTCAAGGTCATTTAAATTTAATTAAACGTTGGGGTAAAAAAGACCCAGCTGTACTTGAAGAGTCTCTTAATATTTCATTAGAGGAAATGAATCGAATAACGAAGTTGGTTGAAGAATTATTATTATTGACTAAAGACAAAGTTAATATTCAGGCATTAGAATTTGAAGAAGTAAATATTAACGAAGAAATTCATTCACGTATTAAATCTTTAAAACAATTACATCCAGATTATCAATTTAAAACGCATCTATCAAAGAAACCATTAACATTACAGATTAATCGCCATCAATTTGAACAGCTATTACTTATTTTTATTGATAATGCAATGAAGTATGACAAAGATAACAAGCAAATCGAGATAGCTACTCAATTAAGAAACAAACAAATTAGTATTGAAATTACAGACCATGGTCTTGGTATTCCTAAAGAAGATCAGGAGTTTATTTTTGATCGTTTTTATAGAGTTGATAAATCCCGCGCAAGAAGTCAGGGTGGTAATGGCTTAGGGCTCTCTATTGCTGAGAAAATAGTACAACAATATGGTGGATATATAACTGTTGACAGCGAAGTAAACCAATATACAACGTTTAAAATTATATTTAAATGAATATTTACATCGAATCTGGGACAATTAAGTTGTTCCGGTTTTTTAATGCATAACTTTCTTTCAAATAATCATCTACAATTAAAACACTCATTCAAACTATCTCTATTTCACATTTTCAGAAAAATTTCCCATCAATTTTCACACAAAATCATATAAATTCAAATTACTAGATTTAGTATTTTTGTTTTTTCCATAATATTCAGTCAATGGACTTTATCAAAGCCACAAATAGTGCTATTATTGACCTGTAAGCGGTTTAACTATTTTGTGGAGGGTAATACTATGGCAAAGGATAACAAGGACGTTACAGAAGCTCCTGTAAACTTCGGTGCTAACCTAGGTTTAATGTTAGATTTATACGATGACTATCTACAAGACCCTAGTTCAGTGCCTGATGATTTACAAGTTCTTTTCAGCACTATTAAAAATGGCGAAGCTCATGTCGCAGCTAAGTCAACCACTGAAGGGAGTGGTTCATCAGCGGGAGATGGTACAATTAAGCGTATTATGCGCTTAATCGACAATATAAGACAATACGGTCACCTTAAAGCTGATATTTACCCTGTTAATGCTCCTAAAAGAACTAATCTTCCTAAGTTAGAAATTGAAGAGTTTAACTTAGATAAAGAAACATTAGAAAATGTCTCAGCTGAAATTGTATCTGATCATTTCAAAGATATATATGATAATGCTTACGAGGCAATTGAAAGAATGGAGAGGCGTTATAAAGGGCCGATAGCCTTTGAATATAATCATATTAATAATAATAAAGAACGTACGTGGTTAAAACGACGTATTGAAACACCATATAGAGCTAATATCAATAATGATGAAAGAAAAAAATTATTTGATACTTTAGCGCATGTAGAAGGCTTTGAAAAGTATTTACACAAAAACTTTGTTGGTGCTAAACGATTCTCTATTGAGGGTGTTGATACATTAGTTCCAATGTTACAACATACATTAAAACGTGCTGCTGAAGTTGAAATTAACAATATTCAAATTGGTATGGCACACAGAGGTCGTTTAAATGTTTTAACTCATGTGCTAGAAAAACCATATGAAATGATGATTTCTGAGTTTATGCACACAGATCCTATGAAATTCTTACCAGAAGATGGTAGTCTTGAACTAACTGCTGGATGGACAGGAGATGTGAAGTATCACTTAGGTGGTGTGAAGACAACTTCTTCATATGGTATTGCACAACGAATTTCATTAGCTAATAACCCAAGTCACTTGGAAATTGTTGCGCCAGTGGTAATTGGTAAGACACGTGCATCACAAGATGACACAAAACACGCAGGTAAACCATCTACAGATTTCCATAAAGGTATGCCAATTATAATTCATGGGGATGCTGCATACCCAGGACAAGGTATTAATTTTGAAACAATGAATTTAAGTAACCTAGATGGTTATTCAACTGGTGGTGCCTTACACATCATCACAAATAATAGAATTGGATTCACTACGGAACCAGTTGATGGACGTTCAACAACATATTCAACTGATATTGCGAAAGGTTATGACGTACCAATTTTACATGTAAATGCAGATGATGTTGAAGCAACAATTGAAGCTATTGATATTGCAATGGAATTCCGAAAAGAATTTCATAAAGATTTTGTAATTGATTTAGTTGGCTATCGTCGTTACGGGCATAATGAAATGGACGAACCTTCGATTACAAATCCACTTCCATATCATAATATTCGCAAACATGATTCAGTTGAAATTATTTATGGTAATAAGTTAGTTGAAGACGGCGTTATTTCTAAGGAACAAATGGAAGACGTAATGGATAAAGTTCAAAAAGAAATGCGTGCTGCTCAAGACAAGATTGATAAATCAGATAAAATGGATAATCCAGATATGGAAGGACCTGAGTCATTGCAAGAACCTTTACAAAGTGATGATAAGGATTTCTCAGTAGATCATCTTAAAGAAATTAATGATGCTATGCTTTCATATCCTGAAGATTTCCATGTACTTAAAAAGCTAAACAAAGTTCTTGAAAAACGTAGAGAGCCTTTCGAAAATGAGAATGGTTTAGTAGACTGGGCTCAAGCTGAGCAACTTGCATTTGCAACGATTGTTCAAGATGGCATATCTGTTCGATTAACTGGACAAGATAGTGAGCGTGGTACGTTCAGTCATAGACATGCTGTATTACACGATGAAGAAAATGGTGATACATTCACACCATTACATCATGTTCCTAATCAAAAAGCCACATTTGAAGTTCACAATAGTCCATTATCTGAAGCAGCTGTCGTTGGCTTTGAATATGGCTATAATGTTGAAAATAAAAATAGCATGAATATTTGGGAAGCTCAATACGGAGACTTTTCTAATATGGCTCAAATGATGTTCGATAATTTCATGTCATCAGCACGTGCTAAGTGGGGAGAAAGAAGTGGTTTAACGCTATTCTTACCTCACGCATTTGAGGGGCAAGGACCTGAACACTCTTCAGCACGTTTAGAAAGATTCTTACAACTAGCAGCTGAAAATAATAGTACAGTTGTTAACTTATCTAGTTCAAGTAACTATTTCCATTTACTAAGAGCACAAGCTAAGAGTTTAGGTACTGAAGCTATGAGACCATTAATTGTAATGTCTCCAAAAAGCTTATTAAGAAATAAAACAGTTGCTAAACCAATAGATCAATTCACTTCAGGTGGTTTCAAACCTATTATTGTCGAGGATGGAAATAAAGAGAAAGTGACTAAACTTGTATTAGCATCAGGTAAAATGTTCATAGATTTAAAAGAACATTTAGCTAAAAATCCTGATAATTCAATTTTATTAGTTGCAGTTGAACGTTTATATCCATTCCCTGAAGGGGAAATTAAAGAAGTATTAAATGAATTACCTAATCTTGAAACAGTATCTTGGGTTCAAGAAGAACCTAAAAATCAAGGCGCTTGGTTATTCGTTTATCCTTATTTAAAATCACTTGTAGGTAACCAATTTAATTTAAGCTATCACGGTAGAATTCAACGTGCAGCGCCAGCTGAAGGTGATGGAGAAATTCATAAACTTGTTCAAAATCAAATTATTGAAAGTAGTATTGAAAAATAACTAGGGGGAAATATTATGCCAGAGGTAAAAGTTCCAGAATTAGCAGAATCTATAACAGAGGGTACCATTGCAGAATGGTTAAAAAATGTGGGAGATAGCGTTGAAAAAGGCGAAGCTATCCTAGAATTAGAGACAGATAAAGTAAACGTTGAAGTTGTTTCTGAAGAAGAAGGTGTACTTCAAGAACAATTGGCTTCTGAAGGCGACACTGTGGAAGTCGGCCAAGTTATCGCAACTGTTGGCGAAGGTAGTGGTAATGCTTCTTCAAGCAAAGATGAATCTTCAGACCAATCTCAATCTGCGAACAATGATGAAGCGACTAAACAATCAGCTCAACCAAAAGAATCTCAATCAAATAATGAAGAAACACAATCCAACCCTAACAATCAACGTGTTAATGCAACGCCATCAGCTCGTCGTCATGCACGTGAAAACGGTGTAGATTTAAGCACTGTTTCTGGAAAAGGAAACGATGTTGTACGTAAAGATGATGTCGAAAATAGCCAAAAAGCAGCTCAATCCCAATCTTCTCAAGAAGCAAGCAAAAAAGAAGAACCTAAAAAATCTACAGGTTCACCTAATAAACCTGTAATTAGAGAAAAAATGTCTCGTAGAAAGAAAACAGCTGCTAAAAAATTATTAGAAGTTTCTAATAATACAGCAATGTTAACTACATTCAATGAAGTAGATATGACAAACGTAATGGAATTACGTAAACGTAAAAAAGAACAATTTATTAAAGATCATGATGGTACTAAACTAGGTTTCATGTCATTCTTTACAAAAGCTGCAGTTGCTGCATTGAAAAAATATCCTGAAGTCAATGCTGAAATCGACGGCGATGATATGATTACTAAACAATATTATGATATAGGTGTAGCTGTTTCTACTGATGACGGTTTATTAGTTCCTTTCGTACGAGATTGTGATAAAAAGAACTTTGCAGAACTTGAAAGAGCTATTGCTGACTTAGCAGTTAAAGCAAGAGATAAAAAACTTGGTTTAGATGATATGGTTAATGGATCATTTACAATTACTAATGGTGGTGTATTTGGTTCAATGATGAGTACACCAATTATTAATGGTAACCAAGCAGCTATTCTAGGTATGCACTCAATCATTACTCGTCCAATTGCAATTGATAAAGATACAATTGAGAATAGACCAATGATGTATATTGCTTTAAGTTATGACCATAGAATTATTGATGGTAAAGAAGCAGTAGGATTCTTAAAAACGATTAAAGAATTAATCGAAAGCCCTGAAGATTTACTTTTAGAAAGCTAAGCTCAAAGGAATATAACCTCAAACTAATATTGATACAACGGCGTCACATCGTCGTTGTATTTTTTGACTCTATAATAAATTGGACTGATGACTAAAAATCATCAGTCCAATTTTTATGTTTGAATACAAAAATGGCGCAATTACCTCTATAATTATTAGCTACCAAACAAAATAAAAAAGAAAGGTAATGCGCCTATGTGTAAGTTATATTAAATACATAAAAAAACCAAAGATGATATTCAATTAATATTATATAAGCAGTGCTAAGACTATATTCAATGCCCTTAAAATAAATCGAGGTGTTATAATGAAGAACAAATAAAATTAAGAGTTATAGTTCACAAAATGCCAAGTGCACGAATAATTAAGGAAAAATGGAAAAGAGAAACAAGAAATGGATAAGTTACTTGGAATATATAAATCAATCACAAAAGAAGCTGATTTATCTAAAATTGCCATATAAGTCTCTGATGAAGAGTTAGAAGATATATTACTTGGCCGAAAATAAATAACACTCATTTATAAAAGTTCATAAGACATTTGTATAGAAAATTCAGATTGTGATTTTTAGAGAACAGCAAATAAAGTATTTAAGTAATTAGCGTTTATATTATTGACTAATTATGGAATAGATAATTCTTATAATAATTATTACATCTCTTAAATAATCCAACTATTATATTATAAGTATAGTCATTACTAATTGACTAAAAAACGAACTATTTTTAATTATATAAAATTAAATCATTAGTTAAAAGGCATATTTCAAATCACCCCCTACCTTATAGAATAAGGGTAGGGGAGGACTTGTTAATATTTATTATAAATTTGTATTTATATTCATTATACGAATTTTATCAAATTTATATTTCTCTTCGTATGTATTTTTTGAACTCATTAAATTAACGGTCCATTATATAGTTCATGATATAAATCATATTTAAAATGCGTTATAATAATTAAGAAAAGACAAATATTAGGGGTGTCATGCATGAGTGGACTTAGAAGTGTCACATTAGGGACAAGTGATCTTTCTAAAACAAATAAACTATTTAAAGATATTTTAGGACTAAATGTAGCATCTAAAAATCAAGCTTTACGTTTTGGTGATGCAGATTTAAGTCCAGGTACACGAATACATTTTGTTGAAGTGCCAAATTCTGAATATGAAAATCAACATATCGCTAGTGTTGGTTTGAGAACGCCGACAGATTCAGGATTGGATGAGTATCAAACGATTTTTAAAGATAATCAAATTCAAGCAAGTGAAATTACTGAGTTAAACGGTAATAAGCATTTTAATTTCGAAGATAGCAACCATCAAATTTTTGATATTTATTCGAATGAACATAATACGGGCGTCGGACTAGGCACACCCACTTTTGATAGTACAGTAAATCCGCTACACCAAATTCAGGGACTTGGTCCTATCATTATTAAAGTTAATGAATTGCCAGTTACAGCATCTATCCTAAAGAATGTATTTAACTTAACTCATTATGCTGAGTACGAATCAACAGAGTTTCCTGACCAAGTGATACAAGTATTTCAAATTGGCGAAGGTGGTTTAGGTGGTGAACTTCATTTATATCAGCCTAATGAACCTATTGAATTAAAAGAAGAAGGCATCGTTGAGCAAATTGAATTTAGTGCAAATTCAGTTGAAGCATTCAACAATGCACAAAAGGAATTAGATGACATTGGCATTCCTTATCAGACATTAAATCAAGGCGATGCTCAATCACTACGTATTACTGAGAATAGTGGCATCTCATTTATTTATACATTAGAAAAGTAAAACAATAATTATATGGAGGCATGAAATTTATGGCAATGTTACATGAAACATGGAAAACACGTACACCTATTAAAAAAGTTGAAGTAATTAATACAGATGCTAAGAAATTTACAGTTTCTGATATGTTAACTGTTGGAAAGCAATATGATGTTATTAATGAAACTGAGGAATACTATCAAATTATTGATAATTCTGGTTTAGTCGGTGGTTATTATAAAACGTACTTTAAAGAAGTTTAGTATCAATAATTAAGCATGTTCATGATTTAATCAAGACTTGGGGGTTATTTTGAAAAAGTGATGTAACCGTTGAAATATACTCAACATTACTTTTTCAATGCAACTTCTTAGTCTATTTTTCATTTTAAAGAAGGAGAGTAAACTACAAAAATGATTAAGAATCAATATATTAATTCAGATGAATCCGTATTTAACGATGCTAAAGCATTATTTAATTTAAATAAAAATATATTACTTAAAGGGCCAACAGGTTCTGGTAAAACCAAATTAGCGGAAACACTTAGTGCAGCTGTTAATACACCAATGCATCAAGTTAACTGTTCAGTAGATTTAGACGCTGAAAGTCTACTTGGTTTTAAGACAATTAAAACAAACGAACAAGGTCAACAAGAAATTGTTTTTATAGATGGTCCTGTAATTAAAGCAATGCGTGAAGGACATATCCTTTATATTGATGAAATAAATATGGCCAAACCTGAAACCTTACCAATACTAAATGGTGTTCTAGATTATCGTCGTCAACTTACAAACCCATTCACTGGAGAAGTGATAAAAGCGGCGCCAGGATTCAACGTTATTGCCGCAATTAATGAAGGCTATGTAGGTACACTTCCTATGAACGAAGCTTTGAAAAACCGTTTTGTTGTTATTCAAGTAGATTATATAGACGGTGAAATATTAAAAGATGTTATTAAGCAACAAAGTCAACTTCAAGATGATGCTATTATTGAACAAATTATCAAATTCAATGAAGATTTACGTACAATGTCTAAACAAGGACAAATTTCTGAAGAAGCAGCTAGTATCAGAGCATTAATAGATTTAAGTGACTTAATTACTGTAATGCCAATTGAGCGTGCTATTCAACGCACAATTATCGATAAATTAGAAGATGAGCGTGAACAACAAGCAATAAAAAATGCGATTGAATTAAACTTTTAGAGAGGGATTATTATGAGCGATCGTTTTATCAAATTTAATGATGAGCAATTAGATGCTAAGCAAGTTATGATGCTACAGGACTTAGCGCGCTTACTTCTTAAAAATGAGCAAACACAAGTTAAAATTCAAAAATTCCCTTACTATGATCCAATTAATAACATATTGATCACAAGTTGGTTCTGGTCGCACCGTCCCGAGCATATAGAGAAAGCCGGACTTAAAACTGACGTGATGCTCGCAGCTTATGGGTATCAAATGATGGATGAATCTATTGTGAATGAAGTATTACATGATAATGAGTTTGAACACCCTAAGTTTTATCAGCAAATTTTTAGATTACTAGAAGATATGCGCGTGTTTAATCATATTCGTAATGAACGCCCAAGTACTTCTAAATTAATAGATTTACGTTTACAAACGAGATTGTCTTATACTGAATCTCAAATTAAATTCTATAAAACTAAAACTGTGTATACTGATTTACTATTTTTATATTTAGAAAAAGCATTTCTTAGTCAGAATTTCTTTGATATTCCAATGATGCATTCACAATTAGACGATATTTTGAATTCTATGTTTCAATATCTGCCTAACTTTTTCCAAAATGAAACATCAGAAGATAATATGTACTTAGCTCAACGTATCATGTTCCAAATTGATGATATGTTAACCAAAGATATGTTAAATGAATATTATCATCTCCCTCGTCGTGTATATGAGGCAATCCATGAAATGACGTTTGATGAGTTAAAACGTACAGATGCGAGTAATGTAGATGGAAAAGACAATACCTCTGAGGATACTGACTCTGAGACTGCTGAAGCTGAAACGAATGCCCAAGATAGTAAATCAGAAGGCGGTGCTTACCTTGAAATGGAACTTCATGAGGGCGAGAATAGTGAGGTAATAAGTGATAATGATACTGCTCGTGAAGGTGATTCTACAGACGATATGACAGACATGATGACCAAAAAGGGTCGCGGTTCTGACAATACATTAAATAATGATGAAGGTGGCTCTATAGGAGAGAATGCATCATTCGCACTTAAAGGGATTAATGAAAATGTAGAAGTTAAATGGAATGTTCCCGATATCGAACCGGATTACTTATTAGAGTATCAAAATGTTAAAAACGATGTTCAATTTGAAACTAAGGATTTAATTCAAATTATCAAGAAAACTATTGATCGCGAACATGTTGATGAGCGACATAACCTTACTAAAGGTCGTTTGCAAAGAGATTTAACAAATTGGTTTATCGATGATCAATATAAATTATTTTATAAAAAACAAGATTTAAGTAAAACGTTTGATGCCACTTTTACTTTATTAATTGATGCATCTGCAAGTATGTTCGATAAGATGGAAGAGACAATCAAAGGGGTTGTTCTTTTCCACGAAACATTGAAAGCATTAAATGTTAAACATGAAATACTTGCGTTCAATGAAGATGCATTTGATTCTGATGATCGTAAACAGCCTAACATCATTGATGAAATTGTTCATTATGATTATTCAACCATGGAAAAAAGTGGCCCTCGAATCATGTCTTTACACCCACAAGATGATAACCGTGATGGCGTAGCTATACGTATTGCTAGCGAACGCTTGCTAAGAAGAAGTCATAATCAACGTTTCTTGATAGTATTTTCCGATGGTGAGCCTTCAGCCTACAATTATGCACAAGATGGTATTTTAGACACTTATGAAGGTGTAGAAATGGCCCGCAAATATGGTATTGAAGTATTTAATGTGTTTTTGAGTCAAGATGTTATAACAGAAGATATTGAACAAACCATTCATAACATTTATGGTCAATACGCATTATTTGTAGAAGGTGTAGAAAATTTGCCGAGTCATTTATCGCCATTACTAAAAAAATTACTTCTAAAATCATTTTAATAGATATATGATTTCTATTTTAAATATTTATTAACTTTTCAAATTTTCTGAAATCACATAGACTTGTAAATCCTTTTTATGCTAGAATGTTTAATATTGCAAACATACACATAAAAAGGAGCAATTCTATGAATAAGAATACTTGGATAGTAGGATTTACATTATTCGCTATGTTTTTTGGCGCAGGTAATCTTATTTTCCCACCAAATTTAGGCCAAGATAGTGGTCATTTCTTTTGGCCAGCAGTTATCGCATTTTGTTTAACAGGAATCGGCTTACCATTGTTAGGCGTTATCGTTGGCGCATTAGATAAGCAAGGCTATGTTGGTTCATTAAATAAAATATCACCTAAATTTTCTGTAATATTTTTAATTATTATATATTTAACAATAGGGCCTCTGTTTGCAATTCCGCGTACAGCTTCGACTTCATTTGAGATGACTGTGACACCAATTGCTCATACGAATAGTAATTTAGTGTTATTTATATTCACTCTTATCTATTTCCTAGTCGTTCTTTACCTATGTATAAATCCAGGTAAAATTGTAGATCGTATAGGATCTTTATTAACACCATTATTATTAATAACAATTTTAGCAATGATTATTAAAGGATTTGTTGATTATAATGGTAATGCACCATCTCATGGAAACAAGGTTGATTACAATTCAGCTATTGGAAGTTTCTCAAAAGGCTTTACAGAAGGGTATTTAACTATGGATGCAATCGCAGCAATTGCTTTTTCAATGATAGTAGTTAACGCGATAAAAGCTACAGGGGTTAAACATGCAAATCAAATATTTAAACAAACAGTTATGTCAGGCTTAATTGCAGCCATAGCGCTTGTATTTATATATGTTTCATTAGGATTTATAGGCAATCATATGAACGTTGACAGCGCGACACTTAAAAATCTGACAGCTAAAGATCAAAATGTTGGTGCTTATTTATTAACAACAATGGCGGCGAATGGTTTTGGTATCTTCGGTAAATATTTATTGGGTATTATCGTTGCACTCGCTTGTTTAACAACTGCTTGTGGCTTAATTGTATCTGTAAGTCAATATTTTAATAGAATATTCCCTAAAGTTTCATACAAAGCTTATACAATATTCTTTACTTTGATTAGTTTCATACTGGCAAATTTAGGTTTAAATGCTGTAATTTCTATGTCAGTACCAGTATTGAGCGTTATTTATCCTATAGCAATAACTGTTGTATTACTAATTTTACTTGCACGATTCATTCCAACTAAACCAGTTGCACAGCAAGTACCAATTGCAGTTATTAGTATTGTTTCAATATTAAGTGTTATAAGTACTAATGGTTGGGTGAAGATGTCATTTATAGATGCTTTACCGTTAAAGCAATATTCTTTAGAATGGTTTCCAATAGCAGTAGTCGCAACTATTATTGGATATGTCGTTGCTAAATTCGTAAACCAAGACCATATTGTTTATCAAAAAGAATAGCTATCTAAACGAATTAATTATAATAAAAAAGCACATCATACTCATTTTGAGTTGTGATGTGCTTTAATCATTTTAGCTATTCCTTCTTCATCGAAAGTAAGTGTTGTTTTAATTCATCTTCTAAGCCAACAAGTTCTTTCTCAGCCTCTTTACGCTTTTGACGACCAT
Organism: Staphylococcus sp. HMSC069D12; assembly: GCF_001810405.1. NCBI lineage: Bacteria > Bacillati > Bacillota > Bacilli > Caryophanales > Staphylococcaceae > Staphylococcus > Staphylococcus sp. HMSC069D12. The sequence continues at coordinate 90,747 of NZ_KV801096.1, read as the reverse complement.
TTTGTTGGATTTGAAGTGTTTGTTCAATTGTTTCAATAATATCACTTTGCGTTGTTTTAAGTGTTTCAATGTCTACAATGCCACGCTCATTTTCCGTAGCAGTTTCAATGGCATTTTGTTTTAACATAGCCGCATTCTGAGTAAGTAAATCATTGGTTGTATCTGTTACGGCACGTTGGGCAGACACTGCATTACGCTGTCTCATTAACGTAAGGGCAATTGCCATCTGATTTTTCCAAAGTGGAATACTTGTAAGAATAGAACTTTGAATTTTCTCAGCCAATGCTTGATTAACGTTTTGAATCATGCGAATTTGTGGTGCAGTTTGTATTGCAATTTGACGAGATAATTGTAAATCATAAATACGCTTATCTAAGCGATCAACAAATTGCTCCATATCCGCTACGGCTTGTATATCCATTTGATTACCAGTTTGATTGGCATGTTCTTGTAGTTTCGGAATGTCGTTCGTTTGTATTTCATGTTTTTTTCTTTTAGCGGCGGCGATATATAAATTAACATCATCAAAGTAATCTTTATTTTGTTGATATAATCCGTCTAATAATTTGATATCTTTTGATAGATTATTTTTGTGTTTATCAAGCTGAATTGTAATTCTATCAATTTGGGAACTTACTGATTGCATCCTAGAAAACACTTCATTAATTGAAGCTTTGGTACGTTTAAAAAAGCGCTTAAGTTTGGATTGTTTCTCTGGATTTAACTCATCAGGATTTACAGCTTTTAACTTAGTCATTAATTGATTAAGTGAATCTCCAACAGGTCCAATATCTTTAGTCTGCACTTCATCCAGCATTTTATGTGAGAATTGAGACATATTTTCTTGCAAATGTGAGCCATATGATAATAGACCATCATTGTCTAAAGGTTTAATTTGTTGACTAATACTTTCAATTTTTTGCATTTCTTTATCACTGAATTGTTGCTGAAAATCATCTAAAACTGTATTTTGATTCGCTAGACTGACATTGCTATTATTATCTAGTTTTTTTAGTTGTTGTTGTACTATATAATCATCTAATGGATGTGAGTTGTTAAATTGATCATTTCGAGGCATTTAAAAAATCGCTCCATTTCTTTATTCTAGTTATCTTTATGACGTTTTTGTTCTAATTTGTTAATTTCCATTTCAACATCTAGACGCTCGTAATCATCTTCATTGATTCTCTTCAGATCAGCAATCAACGTACGTTTAACTTCATCTAAAGTTATACGAGTATGTTCTAATTTTTGTTTTTCTTCAATAGTTTTTTTCGGCATTTTTGCTAATCGAGTATATGACTCTATTAAATTTAGCGCATTATCTATATGCGAATAAAAGAAACTCTCTACTTTAAAAAACATTGCTGGCCTTTGTTTAACAGCAAAATGAATTGATTTTGAAATCCTATATATATCATTGATTTGTCTGAAATCTTGAATAGATCTTACATTAACAAATGATTTTAATATTGTTCGTATCTTATCTTGTGTTTGCTTTAAATGGTTGCTTACGTAATGATAGTCTCTTCGTGAAAGACCAATTTCTGTTAAATACTTCCTAGACGTGAGTCGTTGAGTAGGGAAGTAGGACACAAAAAACATCCCAATACCAACCAAAGCGTCAATAATAAATGAAAGATCAAAGCTAAATACGCTGACCATCCAAGATACCATAGCTACTGGAATTCCTACAATTACGCCTAAAAGTCGAGAAATATTATATCTCAAATTACATCTTCCTTTTTATATTTAAATCGATTTAAAATCAGAAAAATCTTCACTCACATTAGTATCTTCAAGCTCATAGTGTGTAACATGTGAAGCAGGTGATGCACCCTCAGTTACAGCATTAATAAACTGTTGGATGTCATCGTCATTACCTATTGCATATATTTCAACATAATCATCTACATTCTGGACAGTGCCTAGAATATGATACTTATTCGCTAATCTTTGTGTATAATATCGAAAGCCTACACCTTGAACCGTCCCAAACACTTGTAAATGCTTTTGCTTCATAGTATCACTCCTTATACTTATTATACGAAGTTTTATACTAAAAAACTAATAATTACTATGGAATAAATAGGCTATCGGACAAAAGTATGAGACATTATATTTTTAATTCAGATATAAAATAGTTAAAATAATTATTATAGGCTAATTGAAAGGGGAAATATATATGTGGACAGTTGCCAAAATTAGAGCTGACTATGAGGGATGGTGGTTATTTAGTGACTGGACAGATAAAATTATAGAGCAATATCAATTTACTTCATATGATGAAATGCTAAACTACTACATTAACATAATTTCAAAAAGTAAAGATTATTACGATAATTATGTTGTTGGAAAATACAATATTCATGCGTTTTATAACAATTGCGATTTAAACTTTTGTGAAGATTGTGAAGAAGATTTACAAATATTTTATAGTTTTATTGTATTAAATAATAAAGAAGTATATTATAATCTACCAAAAATTAATTAAAAGATAATTTTCTATAATTGTATTGCAATTTGGTAAGAACTAACATATAATTATTATTAAGCAATGGTTTTATTCCATATTGCAAAGAATATCTGTAAGAGTTATTTATAGCGTTTTGTTATTAATACATAATTGTCACATGTATTTTTTGTAATATGCGAATAATGCATATTGAAAGAATTTAGTCTTGGAGGTTTCAGAATTATGAAACAAGGTACAGTTAAATGGTTTAACGCTGAAAAAGGTTTTGGTTTTATCGAAGTTGAAGGTGAAAACGACGTATTCGTACACTTTTCAGCAATTAACCAAGATGGTTACAAATCATTAGAAGAAGGTCAATCAGTTGAATTTGAAGTAGTTGAAGGCGATCGCGGTCCTCAAGCTGCAAACGTTGTTAAACTATAATAAATAGATTGTAAAATATTGACTTTAGTAACACCTTACCAAGATGTAGGGTGTTTTTTTATTTTTAAGTTAAAATTGCTTAAGAAAAAAGTTCTACGAAAAATGAGATTAATGAAACTATCAATTTGTTTCATTAATCTCATTTTTTATAAAGAAAGTTTGTCTTTAATTCAATAGTACAAAATACAATATAATTTTTATTATATATATTATTATACCGATAAGTAGGAGAAAGGAGAAGTGATTATGCAAGAATTTGGTCATCTTGAAGGTGACACTATCATTGGCCGTAATCATGGGAGTGCTGTCATAACCTTAGTAGAAAGAATCTCTAAGATGATTTTCACTATACGACCTCAAAGCCGCAAGGCAGATGATATTGAAGATGCTCTTCACTCTATGTTTTCAGCTTTACCTCCTCATATATTTAAATCGATTACTTTCGATTGTGGTAAGGAGCTCTCCAACTGGAAAACTATCTGTAACCGACACGATATCTCGATATTCTTTGCTGACCCCGACACTCCGTCGCAATGTGGATTGAATGAACATTCTAACGGGATACTTAGACGCAATGGATTAGATAAAGAATTAGACTTTAATTCAGTCACTGATCATCTTATCATTAGTGTTGCTCAAAATATTAATCATCGTCCCAGAAAATCGCTGGGCTATAAAACACCATTGGAAGTATTTATGACTTTTATCGAAGATGAGAAATTGTCTAGTTTATTTTGACAAACGAAATTATTAAAAGATACTAAATATACTCATTATTTAATGACAAATTTGATAGTCTTATTTTTTACCGATGCTATTTTAATATTTTTTCACTTATTGCATCTATACGTTTCAATACTGGAGTAACTATTATTACTTTAATTACAGGATATATTCTCATAAAAGTTACAGACAGTATTGATAAAATTAAGCTTTTACTATCTAATTTTATCAAATTCGATAGTAATATTAGCTTTCCAAAAAATTTATTAATAATGAGTGTTATTACTTTATTATACATAGTAGTTATATATCTTGTATCAAAACTTATTTTTAAAAAATTACAATATTAGTAATCATATATCTTAATAATAAAATTAATTATTAAGATATTAAAAACCTACGTAGCAAAATTTATAAAGTCTACGTAGGTTTTAAGTTTAAACTTCTCTTTTAACATTCTTAAGAATTATTTTTTAATTGTTAATTTTTATTTAGTGTCGTTAATAATCAATTGACGTAAGGATTGGCGTTTAATAACTTCACGTGCTTTACCATCTTTTAAGAAAAATACAGGTGGTTTCTGCATTTGGTTGTAATTAGAAGCCATTGAGTAATGATATGCTCCTGTAGAAAGAATCGCTAGGTAATCACCACGTTGAACAGAAGAAGGGAGTTTTGCATCACGAATAATGATGTCACCTGATTCACATAATTTACCAGCAATTGTTACTGTTTCATCAGCTTCTTCATGACGGTTTACTAATAATGCTTGATATTTGGCACCATATAATGCAGTTCTAATGTGATCGCTCATGCCACCATCAATTGAAACATATTTGTTTACTTCAGGAATTTCTTTAATTGTACCTACTTCGTATAAAGTAATTCCAGCTTCTCCAACAATAGAACGGCCTGGTTCAATACCAATTTCCGGTACTTCATAATTTAGACGTTCAGTTTCAGCTTTGATTGCATCTGTAATTTCTGCAATACCTTCTTCAATAGGGAAGCTTACATCTCCTTCAACGTATTTGATACCGAAACCTCCACCTAGATTAAGTAATTCAACTTTGATATCATTTTCAGAAAGCCAGTTAAGCACAATCTTAGCAGTTTCAATCATCGCTTCAGTTCCTTCGATTTGAGAACCAATATGGAAGTGAATACCTTTTAGATGTAAACGTTTAGAGTCGCTCACTTTATTAACCGCTTCAATCGCTAAGCCATGGCGAATTGATAAACCGAATTTACTATCTTCTTGGCCAGTTTGAATAAACTCATGCGTATGTGCTTCAACACCAGGATTTACGCGTAATACTACATTTACAGTGTCGCTCGCATATCTGTCGATTAAATCAATTTCCTCAAGTGAATCGATAACAAAATAACCAACGCCACTTTCTAAAGCGTATTGTATTTCACGTTTAGTTTTGTTATTTCCATGAAAGTGGATCTTACTTGGGTCAAACTTTGCTTCTAATGCAGTATATAATTCACCTTCAGAAACTACATCTAATTGTAAGTCTTCTTCTTGTACTAATTTGACCATTTGGATACATGTAAATGCTTTCGAAGCATATGAAATATTATATTTTAAACCGCTTTTTTGAAAAGCTTTATGGTATCTACGCATTTGATTGCGAATTTCATCTTCGTCATAAACAATAGTAGGGGTACCAAAACTTTGAGCAAGTGTTTTTAAACTTGTACCTGCCATAGTTAATTCACCATATTCATTATATTTTAATGCCATTTTTATCTATACTCCTTTATGAGAGAATCATGATTCATCGCACTAAGTTGTTCTGAGTTAGCGCCTACACCTTTGAATGTATATTCATCAATGCGTATATCGTTATTATATAATATCACTTCATCTTGTGCATGGACTTCATCATCAACTTCTACAAACATGTGACTCATCATTAATGCGCGAATAGGGTAGCGTTTACCTTTAATTAAAGCTTCATGTTTAGCTCTCGATTTAAGAATACCATCTCCATAGCCTACATCTACAACTGCTAATCGTGTATGATCTCTTGTAGCTTCAAATGCAAAACTATACCCACAATTATCTCCAGCATTCACTTCACGCACTTGTATCACATTACCTTTTACAGTAAGAGATTGTTTAATACTATACTCATCTAAATCACTATATGGTCGAGAACCATACAATGCAATGCCTACACGCGCATGTGTATGATAGGGTAAAAGTTTCTGACCTTCACGATAGTAACTTGCACTATTTTGCGCATGAATTAAATCAAATTGATAACCCTCATCTAATAAGGTATCGACTATATTTAACCATGCTTCACGTTCTATACTATACTCAGGCACATCAAATTCATCTGCATAACCAAAGTGCGTCCACAATCCACTAATAATCATTTTGTCTTCATTTGAGTTAATATAATGATCATTGAGTACTTCTCTAATTTCTTCTAATGTTTTAAATCCTGAACGATGAAGTAAATTTTCAAATTCTAAGTGCACTTTGACACCATTCAAATCATTCTTATATTTGTAATAATAGGCTAATGACGGTAAAGTCATTTGTATTTGATATTTTCTTACTTTTTCAAAATCATAAACAGCGTTCATTAAGAATATAGTGGCATCAGGTGCTATTTCTCGTACTTTAATGGCTTCTTTTAAAGAGGTAGTGCTGAATGTATTAATTCTAGCTTTTAAAAAAGTAGTAACAGCAAACTCCAAACCATAATGATAAGCGTTGTTCTTCACCACAGCCATAATTGAATTATCATTTTTAACTTTAATAGCATTTTGTAAAAACGCTTCTTTATCGACGGACCATATTGCTGTCAATGTGAATTACTCCTCTCCATAATGCATTAATAATTGTTCATAATAATTTGCTACATAGATTAATACTTTCTCATCAAAATTAAGATGAGACGTATGAAGTCCAGTCACATAACCTTTGTCTTCATTACGCGTACCAACGAATGCAAAGTAGGCAGGGGCTAACTGTTGACCATAGAAGCTAAAGTCTTCACCAAATAAAAATGGTAGGGGTTTATCTATAACTTCTAGATTTGCAGCATTAATTGCTTGTTCTACACTCGCACGCAATTTAGGACTGTTCATAGTAGGTGGGTAGCCTTCTTCAAATTTCACTTCACAATCCACATTAAATAATAAGCTTACACTCTCAGCAATTTTATGCATTTGCGTTTTTACTACATTTAAATCATTTGGATCATAAGTTCGAATCGTTCCTTCTAAATATCCATGGCTAGCTACAGTGTTAATAGCTTCTCCAGCTTCAAAATGACCCATATGAACAATATTTCGTTTTAAGCCATTAAGATGATACTGTTGTATTTGTCCTACTTGATTTAGAACGTGTAGAAGGGCTTCACCACAGGAATGACCTTGCTCTTTATCTGCAACATGACTTGATAATCCTTTTAAGAAGAAGCGATATTCAGTTGCACTTGCTGTAATTTCTTCATCACGGATAACAACTTGTCCTTCATCGGCAAATGGATTAACATGGATTCCAAAAACAGCTTCTATTGGATAGTTATTAAACGCACCTGCTTTAATTAGACGATTCGCTCCGCCACCAGTTTCTTCGGCAGGTTGGAAGATGAATACAACGTTGTGTGGAAGCGTTCCTTTATCGAACATTTCTTTGCAGCGTTTAACAAATAACATTAATGCCGTTGTATGTCCGTCGTGACCACATGCATGCATTACATTATCCGTTTGACTTCGATAATCGACATCATTTTCTTCAAAAATTGGTAACGCATCGATATCCGCACGAAATGCAATGGTATGATCACTATTACCGTTTAAGTATGCTATTGCACCAGTTTCAAGAGGGCGCTCATATGACACTCCTAATTCGTCTAAAAACTGTGTGATGTAATTTGTCGTCTCGAATTCATGTAAACTTAATTCTGGATGTTGATGTAAATGTCTTCTATGTTTAGTTACAAACTCTAATTCACTCATCATATCATTCCTTTATTAACTTAATTTGTCTTATTAATATTGTAACTTATTTCATCTTTTTATGTATGAGGTGATATTAATTTAAAATAGTATTAATTTTGAAATAGAGTCGCATGGTTTTTTTGTCCACTGCTTGGGTCTATTGGTAAAAATTCTAAATAAATACGCTTTATTATGCCAAATCCACTCTTCATAAGAATAACTAAAACTGAGAAGGGCTCAGTTAAGCGCCTTCTCAGTTCAATAAGGCCATTGTGATTATGCAATACAGCTATAAAATAGTCTTTTGTCATTGCCACTTATCAAATACTCATATCATTAGTCATTTAATTTTCTTAATGCTGAAACAATTTCACGTTTAGAGTCTTCAACTTCCGAAGTTTGTTTAATCACTTTAGCAGGGGTACCAGCTACAACTGCACCAGCTGGAACATCTTGAGTAACAATAGCACCTGCAGCGACAATCGCGCCTTCACCAACATGAACACCTTCTAAAATAACTGCATTAGCACCAATTAATACATTATCATCTATGACTACTGGTGAAGCACTAGGAGGCTCAATTACGCCAGCTAGAACGGCGCCAGCACCTACATGCACATTCTTACCAGTTGTCGCACGACCGCCTAATGTAGCATTCATATCAATCATAGTTCCTTCACCAACTACAGCACCAATATTGATTGTTGCGCCCATCATAACGACAGCACCGTCTTCAATAATAGCTTGTTCACGTATAAATGCACCTGGTTCAATACGCGCATTTGTATTTGTTAAGTCTTTAAGTGGAATTGCTGAATTACGACGATCCATTTCAATTTCTAACTCAGTAATTGTATTTTGATTTGATTCATAGAATGATTTCCAATCATCGGCTTCACAAAAGATTACTTTAGAATTGTCGGAACCAAATACTTTAAAAGAATCAGGGAAGGTAACACCATCAAAATTGCCATTAACATATACTTTTAATGGTGTAGATTTTTTGGCGTCACTAATATATTGAATAATTTCCTCAGCTGATAAATGTTGTACCATAATTTAAGTCTCTCCTTAATATTTTCTAGATTTTATATCTTATAAGTTGTCAAACGTGTAATAACCGCTAGATTGGTTTATTAATTTTTCAGCAGCAGTGATTGCTCCATTTGCAAAAATATCTTTAGACTGTGCTTTATGTGAGATTGTAATGGTTTCATCTGTTCCTGCAAATAATACATCATGTTCACCTACAATAGTCCCACCTCGAATAGAGTGAATGCCAACTTCATCTTTAGTGCGTTGTTCTGTATGTTCATGTCGATCATAAACTGGTGTGATATTTTGGCGTAAGTCTTTAATAACATCATATATTTTTACTAATGTACCACTAGGAGCATCTACTTTTTTATTATGATGTGCTTCAGTCAACTCGATATCATAATCTTGAAGAAGTGGTACAGCTGCTTCTAATATTTTAGTTAAAGCATGTACACCATAACTCATATTTGCACTAAAGAATATGGGCATGTTATGGCTTAATTCATTTAACTTTTCAACTAATTTTTCTTTTTCACCTGTAGTAGCTATAACTAAAGGTAATTGAAACTCTTCTTCAAGAAGTGGTAACAATAGATTAGGATTTGAAAAATCAATCGCTACATCCGCTTCATTTTGTGCATCAGCAATGTGATCATAGTGTGTATATGGTGTTGTCTCATTTTTTTGAGGTTCAATAACACCTATAATTTCATGACCTTTTTCCTCTGCTAAGCGAGCTACTCTTTGATTCATTGCACCGTAACCAATAAGTAAAATTTTCATTAAAGTTCACCTGCTTTAAACTGTTCAAATGCATTGATTAAGACTTTGGCATCTGCATCTTCTAACGGAAGAAGTGGTAAACGCAATTCATAATTACCAAAACCTAAATGACTTGTTAACGTTTTAATTGGAATAGGATTAACATCTACAGAAAGGGCATCTAATAATTTACTAATTGGTTCGAAATCGTTTGAAATATCTTGTCCACTTTGTTTAGCATCATATAAAGCTTGGAATTCTTTAGGAATTGCATTTGCAATAACTGAGATAACACCATTGCCACCTCTTTGATAAAATTCGACAACATTATCATCATTACCACTATATAAAGCGAATTCTTCTTGATTGATACGACTTTTAACGTCTTCATAATATTCAAAGTCATTTGTGGCATCTTTGATTGCAACAATATATTGGTTATGACTTAATGTTTCAACTGTCTCTGGTTCAATTGTCATATTTGTACGAGAAGGTACATTATATAGTACAACTGGCAATTCAACTTCATTCGCAATCGTTTCGAAGTGTTTAACTAAGCCACGTTGATTTGTTTTATTGTAGTAGGGGGTAATTAACATAATTGCATCTGCACCAAGTGCTTTAGCGCGTTGAGATGCTTGAATTGATTTGGCAGTATTATTCGTACCTGTACCTGCAATAATATTCACACGATGATTAACTTGCTTTATAACTGATTCCAATACTTGTTCTTTTTCTTCTTCAGTTAAAGTAGGGCTCTCAGCTGTAGTTCCATTAACGATAATTGCTTTTACACCATTGTCTAATAGGAAATCTACATGTCTCTCTAATGCATTATAATCAACTTCATTATTTGTGAATGGGGTAGCAAGTGCTACTCCCACACCTTCGAATAAATGTGGCATATTATCTAGCTCCTTTTAAATTGATTACTTGCTCTAATACTTGTACTGCATTCAATGCTGCACCTTTCAATAAATTGTCAGATGTGCACCAAACGTGGAATGTATTATCTAATGAGTCATCTCTACGGATACGGCCTACAAATACTTCATCTCTACCAGTAGAGTTAAGCGCCTGAGGATATTCATTTTTTTCAGGGTTATCAACTAATACAACACGTTCGTCTTTATCAAATAAATCTTTAATTTCCTGTACAGTTGCTTCCTTATCTAAAGTAACGTCAATTTCAACACTATGACTATCTTGTACTGGAACACGTGCACATGTTGCAGTTACTTTTAATTCAGGCTCATGTAAAATCTTGCGTGTTTCATCAATCATTTTTTGTTCTTCTTTTGTATATCCATCCTCTAAGAATACATCAATATGTGGTAATACATTATTATAAATAGGGTGAGGATACGCTTCTGGTTCTTTACCATTTGCACCTTCAGCTAAATCTCTTTTACCTTTAATACCTGAACCTGAAACAGCTTGATAAGTTGTATATGCAACACGTTTTAAACCAAATTGATCTTGTAATACTTTTAATGGTACTACTGATTGAATTGTAGAACAGTTAGGGTTGGCAATAATGCCGCGCTTAAATTCAGGTTGATTTACTTCAGGCACAATTAAGTCAATATCTTCAGTCATGCGCCATTGACTAGAGTTATCGATGACAATTGCACCTGCCTTTTCAAAGATTGGGGCGAATTGTGCACTTGTGCCACCACCGGCACTCATTAGAACGTAGTCAAATTTTTCACTTGCTGCTTCTTCTGTTAATTCTTGTACAACATACGTTTGGCCTTGAAATTGAACTTCTTTTCCTGCTGATCTAGCTGATGAGAATAATACTAACTCATCGAACTTGATGTTTTTGCGATCAATTGTTTCTAACATTTTTGTTCCAACTAAACCTGTTGCTCCGACTACTGCTAATCTTGTCATAAAAGTCACTCCAATATCATTTGTTTGAATTTTAAAAAAATTATTTATAAGTAGCATGTTGATGTTTAAATATCAAATGCATTGTATAATACTTCAACCGCTTTTTCCCCATTATCAGCATCTATCACATAAGAAATACTAATTTCAGATGTTGTAGTTTGATAGAATGGGATATTTGCATTAATTAAAGTAATGAAAGCCTTTGATGCAACGCCCGACATATCTCTCATACCCGAACCAATAAGCGAAATTTTAACGTATTCTTCATTAATTTTATAATCCAATGCGTTAAATGAAGAAGAAAGGTTACTCAAAATAGTTGAAATTTGTTGTACATCACTATCTTTAATAGAGAATGATAGCTGCAATCCTTCAACGTTAACTATTTGGGATATCATATCCACATTTACTGAACCTTCTTCTAATGCTGTGAACAATTGCGTTAAAAGACGATTATCAGGTAGGGGATAACTAATTGTAACGTGCATCATATGTTTATCTAATGCTACACCTGTTACAGCTTTTTTCTCTAATAAGTCTGCTCTTGACATAATCCATGTTCCTTTCTCATTTGATAAAGTTCTACCGAGATACAATGGGATATCATAGTTCTTAGCAAGTTCTACGCTTCGAGTTTCAAGTACGCCTGCACCTAATGCACTCATTTCCATCATTTCTTCATAAGAAACATAATCTAAACGTTTTGCCTTACTTAATATTCGAGGGTCAGTGGCATAAACGCCATCAACGTCAGTATATATTTCACATGGAATTTGATTACTTGCAGCAATTGCAACTGCCGTTGTATCTGATCCTCCACGTCCTAACGTTGTAAGTTCAAATGCATCATTAATACCTTGGAAACCAGCAACGACTAACACATCTTTGTCGGTGAATGCTTTATCAAATGTTTCTGGATTGATTTCAGCAATTCTGCTTTTTAAATGATGGCCAATCGTTTTAATACCTGCTTGATAACCAGTCATTGCTCTAGCATTAACACCGATATCATTTAACACCATGGATAAATATGATACCGTCTGTTGTTCACCGGTCGTTAAAAGTAGGGCGAGTTCCTCATCTTTAGGTGTAGCAGTAAGATTTGATACATTATCCATTAATTGATCTGTTGTTTTACCCATAGCACTAACAACTACAATTAATTGTTCACCGTCATCCACACGGTTCTTAAGCATTTCTGCAATATTTTTTATCTTTGTAAAATCAGCGACGGATGAACCACCGAACTTCAAAACACTTCGCTTCAAAACTTTACCTCCTAAAATATAGGGAGGCACACGCTATAAAAAAGAACAAGTTCGGAAGTGCGAACTTGTTCGTGATTTATATACAAGTGATGCACTCCATTATTAAATAATAATGACAAACTTTCAGCTCTTAACCACAAAGTCCAACAAATCATAGCTGCGATTATGATTCATTTCGGCATCGCACCCTTTCTATATTAGCTGTTGCAGACAGTTTATCTAATATATACTGATGATTGATGCGCCTCATCAATTTCTTATTCAATTGCTATGTTTTATATTATACATATGGCAATTGTGTCTGTAAACCGATAATTGTGATTTTTTGAAATAGACTGAAAAATTAGAAAGTACTTTTACCATATGTAAGCAAAGGTTTATGAAATGGGTAAAAAGATAGTAAAATACGCACTCCCCAATTTAGTAATAGGGAAGTGCGTATGTACTTATAGATTATTTTTGTAATACGCCAATCTCTTGTAAATATTCTTCATAAGGAACTTCTTTAGATAAACCACCTGATTGATTTAGATCAATCACACGATTTGCAATAGTATTGATAAATTCAAAGTCATAAGATGTAAAGATGATTGATCCTTTGAAAGAAGCTAATCCATCATTTACTGCTGTAATACTTTCTAAGTCAAGATGGTTAGTAGGTTCGTCTAATAGTAAAACATTGGCACTTGATAGCATCATTTTACTTAACATACAGCGAACTTTTTCACCACCAGAAAGTACACTAGCTTTCTTTTTAACTTCTTCACCACTAAATAACATTCGTCCTAAGAAACCACGTAAGAAAGTTTCTGTTTGTTCATCTTCAGGTGCATATTGACGTAACCAATCTACTAAATTCATGTCTACGCCTTCAAAGAACTCTGAGTTATCTTTAGGGAAGTAACTTAATGAAGTCGTTACACCCCATTTAAATGTACCTTCATCAGGCTCCATTTCACCAGCTAAAATTTTCAATAATGTAGTTTTTGCAATTTCACTATCTCCAATCAAAATTGCTTTATCATTAGGATTCATAGTGAATGAAATGTTATCAAGTACTTTTTCACCATCAATTGTTTTAGAAAGTCCTTGAACAGTTAATAAATCATTACCGATTTCACGTTCTGGTGTGAATTTAACATATGGATAACGTCTTGAAGATGGTTGTATATCATCTAATTCAATTTTTTCTAATTGTTTCTTACGACTTGTTGCCTGTTTAGATTTAGAGGCATTAGCTGAGAAACGTGCAATAAAGTCTTGTAACTCTTTAATTTTTTCTTCTTTTTTCTTATTTTGTTCTTGAGCCATTTTTTGAGCTAATTGACTAGATTGATACCAGAAATCATAGTTACCTACATATAATTTAATCTTACCGAAATCTAAATCAGCAATATGTGTACATACATTGTTTAAAAAGTGACGGTCATGAGATACCACGATGACAGTATTATCGAAGTTAATTAAGAAATCCTCTAACCAACTAATGGCAGGAATATCTAAACCATTGGTAGGCTCATCAAGTAAAAGTACATCAGGCTCACCAAATAAACTTTGAGCTAATAAGACTTTCACTTTTTGATTATTTTCCAATTCTGACATTTGCTTATCATGTAAATCAGCAGATATGCCTAAACCTGAAAGTAAAGAAGCAGCGTCAGCCTCTGCGTTCCAACCATTCATTTCGGCGAATTCACCTTCTAGTTCAGCGGCACGTATACCATCCTCATCACTGAAATCAGGTTTCATATAAATTTCATCTTTTTCTTTCATGACTTCATATAAGTGTTCGTGTCCTTTGATAACAACATCTAATACACGTTCTTCTTCATAGGCGAAGTGATCTTGTTTCAAAACAGCTAAACGTTCATCTTTACCCATTGAAACATGCCCTGTTTGAGAATCAATTTCTCCTGATAAAATTTTTAAAAACGTTGATTTACCAGCACCATTAGCACCGATAAGCCCATAACAATTTCCTTCAGTAAACTTAATATTTACATCTTCAAATAATTTACGATCGCCAAAACGTAAACTTACATCAGTTACTTGTAGCATGCATTTACTCCTTTATTTATCGTTTATCTAACGGAAAAATTATATCATATTCTTTATATAGTTTCGACCTAATGCAAAACTAAACACGTGAATGATAGTTTTTAGTATGCATGTTATAATAATGAAGAATACAAACCCTCGAAGGAGAATATTATGGCATTAGATAAAGATATTGTTGGTTCAATTGAATTTTTAGAAGTCATTGGCTTAGAAGGTTCTACATACCTTTTAAAAGGTCCTAATGGTGAACAAGTAAAATTAAATCAATCAGAAATCAATGATGAAGATGAATTAGAAACAGGTGAAGAATATAGTTTCTTCATATATCCAAATCGCTCAGGCGAATTATTTGCTACTCAAAACATGCCTGACATTACAAAAGATAAATATGATTTTGCAAAAGTGTTAAAAACAGACCGAGATGGTGCACGTGTAGATGTAGGTTTACCAAGAGAAGTGCTAATCCCATGGGAAGATTTACCAAAAGTAAAATCACTATGGCCACAAACTGGAGATTATGTATTAGTAACATTACGTATAGATAGAGAAAATCAAATGTTTGCTCGTCTTGCTAGTGAAACAATTGTAGAAAAAATGTTTACACCTGTATATGATGATGAAAAACAGAATGAACTGATTAAAGCTAGACCATATCGACTATTAAGAATTGGTAGTTTCTTATTATCGAAGGAAGGCTATAAAATCTTTGTGCATGAATCAGAGCGTAAAGAAGAACCCCGATTAGGTGAAGAAGTAGAAGTACGTGTTATTGGTCATAATAACAAAGGGGAACTCAATGGTTCATTTTTACCTTTAGCTCATGAACGTCTTGATGATGATGGTCAAGTAATATTCGATTTATTAGTAGAATATGAAGGTGAATTACCTTTTTGGGATAAATCAAGCCCAGAAACAATTAAAGAGGTGTTCAATATGAGTAAAGGCTCTTTTAAACGCGCAATAGGTCATTTATACAAACATAAAATTATTAATATTGAAACAGGCAAGATCTCTTTAACCAAAAAGGGTTGGAGTCGAGTAGAAGATAAATAATCATAAATATCAACATTTTCCTTCTATTAAAATAGTTGTTTAAATAGTACAAAATAATAACGTTAAAAATTAAATAATATTAAGTCAAAAATTAATTTAAAGTCATATTACTTATTCAAAGTAAAATACAACACTAACAATATATTTTACGCTTTCAGTCACCTTTACGGGAGTGATACAGCATTTCATTATGAATTCTGTATCACTCCCGTCTTTTTTATAGATAATTTTTATGAAAAATATTGATTTTCCTGCAATCTTAACAAAACCTTTACATTTAAACTATTTTATATTAACAAAAAGTATGTATCATAAACATTGTAAGAAATACATATAACATTTTGGGTTATCTATTAGGAGGATATTTTAATGAAAAAATGGCAATTAGTTGGTACAACTGTTTTAGGCGCTTCAGTATTATTAGGCGCATGTGGTGGTGGAGATAGCAGTGGAAGTGGTTCTGGAGATGGCAAAGACCTTAAAGGTGAAGCAAAAGGTGAAGGTTCATCAACAGTAGCTCCTATCGTTGAGAAATTAAACGAAAAATGGGCTAAAGATCATCCAAACGCTACTATTTCATCTGGTCAAGCAGGTACTGGTGCTGGTTTTGAAAAATTCATCGCTGGCGAAACTGATTTCTCACAAGCTTCTAGACCTATTAAAGATGAAGAAAAACAAAAATTAGAAGATAAAGACATTAAATATAAAGAACTCAAAATTGCACAAGATGGTGTAACTGTTGCAGTTAACAAAGACAACGACTTTGTTAAAGAATTATCTAAAGATCAATTAAAAAAAATCTACAACGGCGAAGCTAAAACTTGGAAAGATGTAAACTCTAGCTGGCCTGACAAAAAAATCAAAGCTTTCTCTCCAAACTCAAGTCACGGTACTTATGATTTCTTTGAAGAAGAAGTAATGAATAAAGAAGATATCAAAGCTGAGAAAAATGGAGACACTAACGTAATTGTTCAATCAGTAGAGAAAAACAAAGAAGGTATCGGTTACTTCGGTTATAACTTCTACGAACAAAACAAAGATAAATTAAAAGAAGTTAAAATCAAAGACGATAAAGGTAAAACAACTGAACCAACTAAGAAAACAATCAAAGACGGTTCATATGCTTTAAGTAGACCATTATTCTTATATGTTAAAGAAAAATCATTAAAAGATAATGATGTTATGAAAGAATTCATCAAATTCACATTAGAAGACAAAGGTAAATCTGCTGAAGATGCTGGTTATGTAGCTTCTCCAGAAAAAACTTACAAAGATGAACTTAAAGAATTAAAAAAATACGATAAAAAATCAGATAAATAATAATCATTATTAATATCAAAGGGCTGGGAATTATTCAAGGGGTATTACAAGGTAGCAACTCTGCTACCTTGTTCTCGAATATATGGGTGATTGTTAAAATGTTTTAGGTTAATTTGAACTCATTGTTTACCTGATAATTTCTAGCGCTTTTTTAAATTTATTGGGAGAAAAAGAGAGGGTTATATATGGCATCGGAAACTAATGTTAGAGACTTGATAGCTAAAAATAACGCTAAAAAGGGCGGTTTCAGTGATAAAATCGTACCTATTATTTTAGGAATTATAGCTGCAATCTCAATTTTAACTACAATTGGTATTCTTTTCACTTTGATAACTGAGACAATAACATTCTTCACACGCGTATCTATTGTTGAATTTTTATTCACTAAAGACTGGAACCCAACTGGTTCTGATCCTAAATATGGTATTTGGGCTTTAGTTATTGGTACG
The DNA here is from genome assembly GCF_001810405.1 of Staphylococcus sp. HMSC069D12. Lineage (NCBI taxonomy): Bacteria > Bacillati > Bacillota > Bacilli > Caryophanales > Staphylococcaceae > Staphylococcus > Staphylococcus sp. HMSC069D12. The sequence goes on along the minus strand of NZ_KV801096.1, from coordinate 73,309 downwards.
TTGAAAATTACAGTAATTGCAACTATCGTCGCAGTTCCAATTGGATTAGGTGCTGCAATTTACTTAAGTGAATACGCAAGTGACAAAGCAAGACGTATTATTAAACCAATTCTTGAAATTTTAGCAGGTATTCCAACAATTGTATTTGGTTTCTTTGCTTTAACTTTTGTAACACCTGTATTAAGAACAATAATTCCAGCACTTGATAGTTTCAACTCTGTCAGTCCAGGAATTGTAGTAGGTATCATGATTGTTCCAGTAATTACAAGTATGAGTGAAGATGCAATGGCATCTGTTCCTAACAAAATTCGTGAGGGTGCTTATGGTTTAGGTTCAACAAAATTTGAAGTTGCTACTAAAGTAGTATTACCAGCCGCAGCTTCAGGTGTTGTAGCTTCAATCGTATTAGGTATTTCAAGAGCGATCGGTGAAACTATGATTGTTTCATTAGCTGCAGGTAGTTCACCAACAGCTTCATTAAACTTAACGAATTCAATTCAAACTATGACTGGTTATATTGTTGAAGTTGCAACTGGAGATGCTACATTCGGTTCTGATATGTACTACAGTATTTATGCAGTAGGTTTCACATTATTTATTTTCACATTGATAATGAACTTAATTTCTTATTGGATTTCGAAACGCTTCAGAGAGGAGTATTAATATGACAGCTACTACAAATCCTAAAGCTAAATCACTAATTGACCAAAACAAAGTAGAAAAAAATATCTCAAATCGTGGTAAAACAAATAAATTAAATAAATGGTTATTCTTTACATGTATTGTAATAGCTTTATTAGTACTTGCAGCATTATTGATACAAACATTTGTTAAAGGTGTTGGCTATCTTACACCAGATTTCTTTACAAATTTCTCTTCTTCTACACCTTCACAAGCAGGTATTAAAGGTGCGTTAGCAGGGACAATTTGGTTAATGATAAGTATTATCCCAATCTCTATCGTTCTTGGTGTAGGTACAGCGATTTATTTAGAAGAATACGCTAAAGACAATTTCTTTACTAGTTTCGTTAAAATTAGTATTTCTAACTTAGCTGGTGTACCTTCTATCGTATTCGGTTTACTTGGATTAACATTATTCGTTCGTGGTGGCGGTATTCAAGCATTAGCATTAGGAAATAGCGTTATTGCTGCCGCTTTAACAATGTCATTGTTAATTCTACCGATTATTATCGTATCAAGTCAGGAGGCAATCAGAGCAGTTCCTAATTCTGTTCGCGAAGCTTCTTATGGCTTAGGTGCAAATAAATGGCAAACTATTCGTCGTGTCGTATTACCGGCTGCTTTACCTGGTATTTTGACTGGATTCATCTTATCACTATCACGCGCATTAGGAGAAACAGCACCATTAATCTTAATTGGTATACCAACTATTCTATTAGCAACACCAACAAGCATTATGTCTATGTTCACAGCATTACCAACTCAAATTTACACTTGGGCTAAAATGCCTCAAGCTGAATTCCAAAATGTTGCATCAGCAGCAATTATTATATTACTTGTAATCTTATTACTAATGAACGCAGTAGCCATTTTCTTACGTAACAAGTTCTCTAGAAAATATTAATCCAATCAAATACAACATAATTTAGGGAGTGAAGGTTGAATCGATAATATCATGTTTTTAATAGAGCATAACTATCGTTTCAATCCTACAGATATAAAGGAGTTTTAATTATGGCAAATACAAATGTTAAAGATAAAGAGTTAGCAAAACATACTGATCAATCTCAAGAATCAATTTCAACAGTAGTTTCATCAAATGAAGTTAAACACAATAAAGAATCAGATAGCAATAAAAAAGTAGTTTATTCAACACAAAACTTAGATTTATGGTACGGAGATACACATGCGTTACAAAACATTAATTTAGATATTTTAGAAAATAATGTAACTGCTATTATTGGACCATCTGGTTGTGGTAAATCAACTTATATTAAAACATTAAATCGTATGGTAGAATTAGTACCTTCAGTAAAAACTGCTGGTAAAATTCTATACCGTGACCAAAATATTTTTGATGAAAACTATTCTAAAGAAAAATTAAGAACAAATGTAGGTATGGTATTCCAACAACCAAACCCATTCCCAAAATCAATTTACGATAATATCACTTATGGTCCTAAAACTCACGGTATTAAAGATAAAAAATTATTAGATGAAATCGTAGAAAAATCATTACGTGGCGCGGCAATTTGGGATGAATTAAAAGATAGATTACACACAAACGCTTACGGTTTATCTGGTGGGCAACAACAACGTGTTTGTATTGCTAGATGTTTAGCTATTGAACCAGATGTTATTTTAATGGACGAGCCTACATCAGCTTTAGACCCAATCTCTACATTAAGAGTTGAAGAACTTGTTCAAGAATTAAAAGAAAATTACTCTATTATTATGGTTACACACAACATGCAACAAGCTGCACGTGTATCTGATAAAACTGCATTCTTCCTTAATGGTTATGTTAACGAATACGACGACACTGATAAAATCTTCTCTAATCCTTCTGATAAACAAACAGAAGACTACATCTCAGGACGTTTTGGTTAATATTCTATAATGATGACCATTATTAGACATAAATACGAAGGTCAATTAGGTGAATTAATTAAGGATATTCGTCACCTTGGTCTTCGTGTTTATTTTAATCTCGAACATGCATTAGTGTCGTTAAGTGAAGAGGATAAAAATTTCGCAAGACAAGTCATTGAGAATGATAAAATAATCAATAACTTAGATTATGATATTAATGAAAAAGTTATTATGTTAATTACAAAGCAACAACCTATTGCTACAGATTTAAGAATGATGATGGCAGCTTTAAAAATTTCCACAGACTTTGAACGCATGGGAGATAACGCAGCACATATAGCGCATATTCGTCTTCGAGTAAAGATTACAGATCACTATGTATTGACTCGATTAAAAACGATGGGGAAATTAGCAATGCTAATGTTGCAAGATCTTAATACAGCTACGAAACAAGAGGATATAACGTTAATTAAAGAAATTATTGAGCGTGATAAAGATATTGATGATCTTTATGCAAATATAGTTAACACAACATATTTAATAGATAATGACCCTTTTGTAGCTGGCCAAGCACATTTAGCTGCACGAAATCTTGAAAGAGTTGGAGACCATGTTAGAAATATTGCAGAGAGCGTTTATTATTTCTATACTGGTGAACATTATGAAAAATAATATAGTATCAAATCCTAAATAACCCAAAATCAAACAATTAAACCCTGATAAGACTGATTAAATCAGTTATTATCAGGGTTTTACTATTAATCAAAATATATATACATAGTTTAATTAGTCTTGTTGCTCAATTTCATCTGTTAATTGTTCCGCTTCATTAACTAAATCAGAGATATATTTAATAGTAGCTTTAAGTGGTGCATCAGTAGTAATATCAACTCCTGCAATTTTTGCTAATTCAATAGGAGATTGACTTCCACCTGCTTTTAAAGTTTCAAGCCATGCATCTACAGCTGGTTGTCCTTCTTGTTTAATTTTTTGTGAAACGACCGTACCAATTGTTAAACCAGCAGAATAAGTGTAAGGGTATAATCCCATATAGTAATGTGGTTGACGCATCCATGTTAATTCAGTTCCATCTGTTAATTCAACAGCATCGCCAAAGAATTGTTCATAAACGTCTCTCATAATCTTATTAAGCACGGGTGCTGTAAGTGACTCACCATTATCAACTTTGCGATATACTTCACGTTGGTAAGCAGCTTCTAACAAGTGAGTTACCATATTATGATAATATGTGCGTGATAAAATAGATCCAATTACCCAACGTTTAAATTTAGGATCTTTACTGTTACTGAATAGATAATTTGCCATTAACATTTCATTCATGGTAGATGGTGCTTCTACAAAGTACATTGAAGCTTCAGAATCTAATAAATTTTGATGTTGTTGTGCCAATGTAAAATGACCTGCATGTCCCAATTCGTGTGCTAGTACAAACGTTTCAGTCATCTTTCCAGTCCATGAAATGAATACATATGAATGTGTATAATAAGGACTAGCACAGTAAGCACCTGTGTCTTTTCCTTTATTTTGTGCAAAATCTATCCAACGATCACTATATGCTTGCTCAATCATTTGTATATAATCTTCGCCCAGTACATTTAAAGCACCATGAATATATTGTTTAGAATCTTCGATTGATATTTCAGGTTCATAGCTTGGATCAACAGAAACCTTTAAATCCTCAAAGCGCATTTTATTTAAACCGTGTATACGTTGTAATAATTTAGCATATTTTTGCATTACAGGTGCTAAATCACTCATAATTACGTCGATTTGTCTGTCATACATTTCTCGTGTAACTTCTTGATCATGTAATAAATAGTCTATGACAGAATCATATCCTCTTAAGTCAGCCTCAATTTTTTCTTGTTGCACATGTTGATTGTAAGTCGCAGCAGTAGTATGTTGATATTTTTTCAGAGCATCACTAAAGCTTTTAAAACTTTTTTGTCTAAATTCTGGATCAGCATTATCCTCGTATTCATTTTCAAATGTTGCGTAATCCATAGGGTATGTCACATTGTTATGTTCAAATGATTCGAAGACAATATCAAGCATTTTCGTTGTGCCATATAATTCATATGCACTTTGAAAAGTAGGCGATAAACTCGCCATTACTTGTTCCACTTCAGGTGACAATTGATATGGCTTACTTTCAATTAATTTCTCTAAGTAGTGAGGCACATCAGATTCTTCTATTGCTTCTTTAATAATCTCTTCAGATAACATTAATATTTCAGATTCTACAAAGGATAACTGACTTGAAATCTTACCATAATTTGTCGATAACTTTGCGCTTAATGTTTGTGCATCAGTATTAGAAGTATCAACACTTAGTCTTAGTTCCACATAATTACCAAGACGATCAAGTTGAATAAGAATATTTTCAAATTCTGATAATACTTTTTTTATCATCTTAGCATCTGAAATTTTCCCTTTATATTGTTGATTAATTGACTTCGCTTGATTTAGTACATTATCTAAAGCGTCATAAAATTGTTCATCACTATCAAACAAATCATTTAAATTCCATTTTTCTAGTTCTGGAACATCTTTTCTAAATGGTAAACCTGACGTCATAAATTCCACTCCCTTAAAAATCATTTCACAATCATTATACACAATATCATTTTCAAACTCATTATTAAGCCTCAAGGTCGAGTTATGCTTATAGGCAAAGGGGTATAATTTAATTACATATTATTGTATAGTATTTAAAAGAAAGATCTTTATTATGATAGGAGATATACATGACTATTTTTGATATGCCGAACTATTTATGGATTACAATAGTTGCAATGATAATTTTAACTGTCTTCTGTGCTTTAGTACTTAAGAAATGGTTTGTATCCGCAGTAATTACATTTGTTGCGTTAGCTGTCTTAGCATTTTTTATTCCTAATTTTTATGACATCTCATTTCAACCATTACTAGGATATGCTGCTTTTCTAGCCATTATCAGTTTAATTATCAGCTTTTTATTATGGTATTTCACAAGAAATTGGCGTCGTGAACGTAAAAAGAAACAACTAGAAAAAGAAATTCGTAAATATGAAGATGATGACGAAACAATCCGTCGTCGTAGAAGATAATAAAAAAAGCATTTGAAACGTATATGCATACTTGCATGTTAAAATGTTTCAAACGCTTTTTTCTATTCTAAAGTGAGGGGATTAAAAGCACTTCACTAATTATTTTTAAAAGCTTTTTCAATTTTGTCTAATTGCTCAATGGTAGTTTCAATTCCACCCTCAGAAAAATATCATGCGTTAGATTCAAATTGATATACTTGTTTGTTCTTAATAGCTTTTAAATTTTTTATAAGGTCGTTATTTAATGTAGAAGGTAACGACTTATCATTTACTTTTTGAATACGATCAATTACAAATAGTTTATCTGGGTTTACTTTGTTTAAATACTCATAAGTAATAGAATTTCCAGCAGAACTAGCTTTCATTATAAATGTAGCTATTTTAGTAATCTTTGCTTAATTCATCTAAAGATAAACATAGCGCTTCCGTATTTGCATAAATACAACGGATATTTTTATTATTTTTTAAAATAGATGCATCCATTGATTCATTATTTACAAAATAACCAACTGAAGACTAGGTGCATTGATAGCTAGATATGTTACAACTTCGTCAAAGTCTTTTTCATCTATGTTCAATAAAATCGTCTTAATAGGTGAAGTAATCTCATTAATAGTTAATTTTTGTGCTAATAGTTGAGGATCTAGGCGTTTATAAATTGTATTTGTAGCATCAACACGTGCTGCATAATTCCAATCATCATCAACAATGTGATTCAAGTTATATTGATTAATGACATATTTTATCACATTAAATGATTCAGACTAAATAGTTGCAAGTGTCTTTATACGACCATTAATTGAGATAATGGAACCATTACCACCAATAAGTACAAATTTATGAAATTTATTAGGTAGTACAGGTAATAAATCACGAATTGGTCTAGCTGAAGCAAAAATAATTTTATGTCCTATATTATGTAAACTAAAAAGTTGGTCGGTAATTTTACAGTCAATTTGACGACCATCAAAGCAAATTATTCCATCAATATCCAACACGATATTCATACCTAACTCCTTTATATATTAGTATATTTAGAGTTAAGCATAAATAACTATATATAGCCAGATATTTAAATGAATTATTGCTGCTGAATAGATAGTAAATGTATATATAATCAGACATAGTAGGTAGTAAGATAGGTCCCCTGAGTTACCATGGATAACTTCCTATAATATATATTATGTAAACTAAAATGAAGCACAAATAATTATCTACATAAAACCTTTAAATTAATACGCTGTCAGGACGATTTCTGAACATGTTTTATTATTGTTACGTATGATTGATTGTTATCTTACAATATTTAGCTTAAATAATTTGTTCATCCTAAGTTAATTAATTTAAAACCCATAAATACACATGGTTATATATATGTCTATACGTTTAGAGATATTAATCCTATAATAATGTGTTTAATCTTTGTCAAATCTAATTGTTAACTAATTTAAGTACTACAACAATTATTAATATCATCTACATAAAGCGAGTCATCAAGAACTCTTATTATATAGACTTAAGTAAATGTAATAATCTCAATTTTAGATATTAGGTTTAGTTATTACATTTGAATGAATCGTAACTTTTTCGTATTAATCTTGGTATCTATTTATATAAATTGTTAGTCTTAACTAAATTTGCTAAAGAATAATAATGTAAACATTTTAAATTTAACAAAATAAATTTATTTTGTAATATTATTGCTAAAAATCAGACGTGTGGTAATATTAAATTGTAGGGGGCAACATGAAAATCAACTTAGAATTTACCTACACTGTATTGTAACTTGTCTCTATCACGAGTTACGATAAAAAAAGGCTGTGACATCCACCATGTCACAGCCTTTAATAACATCAATTTATTTTTTTACTTTTTTGCGAATTGTATTAAGTGTATTAAACAACCAATATTTAACCTTGTTTATAGGTTTATAGAAGTCTCCGATTAGCTCTTCAATGTAAACATTAAATCCTCTTTTAAAGCGATAAACACCATAATCTTCACTGTTCTCTGTAAAATCACCAGATAAACCATAAAAATTATATCGATCATATCCATGTTCGAAGCAATAGTTCATCATATGCCAATGCATCATATATGGTCCCATATAATTATTATATTTTTCAGATGAACCTCCAGAGAAGTAATTCACTTCATATGAATTTGCAAAGAAAATTCCTGATGCCAAATTCAAGATTTGGCCATCTGTCTGACGTAATTCGCTTGCTTGTAAGAGTTCTTTTTTATCGTGTTCAATTTGCTTATCTAATTCTGCAATTTTTCTAAGTTGTTTATCATTTTTATTTTCTTTTGCCATCATTTGATCACGACGGTTTTCTTTATCATTTAAAGCGTCTTGCAATGATTTTATGTATTCATCTAAATCAATATATGCAAGTGGAACAAGCACTTTATCTCCATAAGTATCAAAGAAGTTATAGAAATATTCGTCTGTTTTTGATACGAAACCTGTTCTTGCTTCTGTTTCACGGTATAAATCTAAGAATATATGAAACTCATCTCTACCAAGGAATCTTACTTTTACCCCGTAGTTTATCGCTTTATTAATATTTCTTTTACGTTGGCTATCAAATTGTTTTCTTAATGATGCAGGTGTTTCCCCTTTTAGAAAGCTAACACCCATCCATCTTGCTTGACTTGATGTGTCATATTCAGTAGTGAATCCATGGTGTTCATATCCATGTGATTTAAATAAATTAACTACAGCATCATTTTTCTCTCTATCTTCAAGTGGATTAATATCTTTATCATAAATTTGATAAATCCAATATGGATCAATTTTAACGTATAAGCATTGGTGTTGATGTAAATACTTTTCTAATTCACGTAAATAAAAATCAACTAAGCCTAAATCAGAATAATCCATTACTGGGCCTCGATTTGAGTAATATACATAGCTTCCCATGGTCGGAATTTTAGAGAAAAGACTAGCAGCTAGTACTTTATTGCTTTCATCTTTTACACCTAGTAACACTACTTCAAAGCCATCATTTTCACGTGTTTGAATATTCTCTTTCATTTGGAAGTAATGGCTTTCTAATGATGGGTTTTGTACAAAGTTTTCGAATTCTTTAACTGTTAACTCTGTAAATTTCATATTCGTCTATTCCCCTCTTAATTAAATCTATTTTTTAATCTTTTTGAGTGTCTTATACACTGAATACATAGGTTTGTTAATAGGTTTCACAAAGTCTCCAACATACTCAATTACGTCTGCATTGAAACCTTTTTTAAATTTAATGACTCCAACATCTTCAGCGTCTTCACTGAAATCACCGCTAATACCATAGAAATTGTATCTATCAATACCATGATCAATTGCATAGTTAATCATTGTCCATTGAACAGCATAACTGCCTGCAAAATGTCTATATTTATTAGAAGTTCCACCTGCATAATAAACAACTTCAAATGGATTAATAAAGAAGAAACCTGCTGAAATTGGTAATTCATTACCATGTTTGGCTTGTAATTTTTTAGCCTCGTCTAATTTTTGTTGATTGGCATCTAATTGTTTTTCAAGATTTTCTTTTTTATTAAATGCCTTTTTATTGTCTGGTCGTTTTTCAATATCTTTTAAAGCTTTATTAACATCTTTATTTAAAGTTTCACGTTCATTTTGTAATTCTTCGATGTACTCATCAAACTTAATATAAGCTAGTGGTACAAGCACGCGATCTTTGAAATGTCTATAGCGATTATAATAGAAACTATCATCTCTATCTTGGAATTCTTTCGTTTCGGTTGTATCTTCCATAAATGAACGGAAGATTGGAAGTTCTTCTTCTGATAAGAACTTAACTTTCACACCATTTTTTTGAACTTTTTTAGTATTACGTTTACGTAGACTATCCATTCCATTTAATATATCTTTAGATGTTTTATTTTTTAAATCTAAAACAGAATGATATCGGATTTGTTTAATCGGATCAAAACCTTTATTAAAGCCTTCATGTTCAAATCCGAGATGCTTCATCTTATCAAAGAACCAATCATTACCAGCATTACCTGTAATTTCACCATTATGATTTAAGTATTGGTATGGTAAATAAGGGTCAACTCGAACATAAAGACAATTATGCTGTTTTAAATACTTTGTTAACTCATTAAAGAAAAAGTGAACGAGCTCTCTATTATCATAATCAATTACAGGTCCTCGGTTAGAATAAAAGTACTTGAAAAATCTCATGACTGGTACTGCTATCAACATGCAGGCTGCAATGACCTCATTTTCTTTATTTTTTATACCAACTAAGTGAGTTTCTGTTTTATTTGCAACTTTCATCTCATAGTTTTCAGTCATTTGTGTGAAATGACTATATGGCATCTTATCTGTATAATTGCCAAACTCTGCAGCTGTTAAATTTGTAAACTTCATTATTTATTGCTCCTACTTCAAAGAATCTTTATCTACTTTTTAGTTCAAAATTTAAATTATAATTTTCAATAATATCTTTATCTTCAACCAAAAATTTATTTATCCAGTTTCATTAAGTATACAATAGATATTAACAAAACTAAAATACAAACCATTTGTTAGTTTGAAATATTTTGCAAAATAAATAAATAGAGATTAAGACATCAAACATTGTCTTAATCTCTAGTGAACTTCCTTTATAAATTACATATCCACCAAGGTACATCTTATACCTAAAGTGTATCTAGCGTTTCTCTTACTTGTTTCAAATAGTGAATCGTATCCTCTTTATTATCTTGACAAAAGCGTTTTACAATTTCACTACCAATGACTACGCCGTCAGCAAAAGTAGCTAAATCCTTTATATGTTCTTTAGTTCTGATGCCAAAACCTGCAACTACAGGTATATCCGTATGTGCTTTTAGATGTTTTAGTTTATCTTTTAATTGAGGATGAAACGTTCCATTTTTGCCTGTTGTTGCATTCATAGTTACAGTGTATATAAACCCTTCAGCATGCTTAACGATTTCTTTTATACGGTCATCATTTGCAGTCATTGATATGCGAGATATTACTTTAACATCAAATTTGGATATTTTATGCTTTAATTTTTGAGTTAATTCGTTAGGCAAATCCGGAATAATTACGCCGTAAACACCTACTTTTTCACATTCTTTAAAAAAAGCTTCTTCTCCATAAGAAACAATGATATTGAAATAAGTCATTAGTACATATTTGCAATTAATTTCATCTTTATTTTTGGATAATTCATTAAAAATGTAATTAATTGTCACGCCTTGCTTGATAGCTCGGTTGCCTGCTTCCATTATTATGGGACCATCAGCTACTGGGTCAGAGAATGGTATACCAATTTCTATTATATCAGCACCATTCTCATCTAAGATTTTCATATTTTTAATAAATAACTTATTTCCCATAATGTATGGAATAAATAATTTAGTCATGTGATTCACCTCTTGTTTGCATATAGTGTCTAATTGTTTCCATATCCTTGTCACCGCGACCTGAAATAGTAACTACTAAAATTTCATCTTTATTCATTTTAGGTGCTATCTTTTCAACATAACTAAGTGCATGTGCACTTTCAATGGCAGGTATGATTCCTTCCATTTTGCTGAACCGGATGAGCACCTCCATTGCTTCTGTATCAGTGGCATGTTTATATTGCACACGTCCAATATCGTGATAATATGAATGTTCAGGACCTATACCTGGATAATCTAAACCTGCAGATATAGAGTGTGCTAATTCTACTTGTCCATATTCATCTTGAATTAAGTACATTTTTGAACCATGAAGTACGCCCGGACGTCCTTTTCCAATTGCAAGTGCGTGCTTAGCAGTATCAATCCCTTGTCCTGCAGCCTCTACACCATATAATTTGACCTTATCTTTAATAAAAGGATAAAAAGTCCCTATTGCATTAGACCCTCCACCTATACATGCAACAACTGCATCTGGTAATCGACCAGTTTTTTGAAGTAATTGTTCTTTAATTTCTTGACCTATAACACTTTGAAAATCTCTGACCATCGTTGGAAAAGGATCAGGTCCTAATGCCGAACCTAGTAAATAGTGTGTATCTGCAACATGACTTACCCAATACTGTAATGCCTTGTTTACCGCATTAGAAAGTGTTCCTTGACCTTCATCCACTGCTTCAACTTTAGCTCCTAATAATTCCATACGAAATACATTAAGCTGTTGACGTTTGATATCTTCTCTTCCCATAAATACGATTAATTCCATATCAAATAACGCAGCTACTGTGGCACTTGCTACACCATGCTGACCCGCGCCCGTTTCAGCAACTAGTTTATTTTTGCCCATACGTTTTGCTAATAAAGCTTGCCCTATCGCATTATTAATTTTATGTGCGCCGGTATGATTCAAATCCTCACGTTTTAAATATATTTGAGCTCCACCCAACGCTTCACTAAATGATTTTGCATAAGTCAATGGGGTTTCTCTACCTACATATTCTTTCAAATAATAAGTTAATTCATCTTGAAATGATTGATCTTGTTTAGCCTTGTTATACGCTTGTTTTAATTCAATAATTGCTGGCATTAATGTCTCTGGAACATATTTCCCACCATATTCTCCGAAAAAACCTAATTCATCTGCTTCAGTTTGTATATTATACATATTATGATTCTCCCTTCACTTGTTGTATCACAGTTAACATTTTATTTTTGTCTTTCATACCATCCGTTTCAATGCCGCTTGAAATGTCATAACCTAAGTGATTCAACTTCATTGTTTCAATTTGTTTTATCTTATCAACGTCAATACCTCCAGCAATTAAAAACGGTATAGATTGATCTAATCCCTTAAGCAATGTCCAATCAAAAGATTGTCCAGTCCCACCATATTGCTCTGATGGCGTATCTATAATAAATAAGTCAACATGCTCTTTGAATTGATCGATATCATTTATTATATTTTGAGTAGCTGGTAAAGCTTTAATTATCTTAATATTCTTAAAATTTAAACGGAATTGTTTGATAAAATCAATCGTCTCTTCACCATGGAGTTGGATAGCATTAATATTAGTAACATTAATAATTTTCTTTATTAATTTCAATGTTGGATTGACTAATACGACTACTCTATCTATTTCGTCTGGCAACAATCTAGATAGTTTATTTATTTGTTCAATATCCAAATGTCGTTTACTTTTGGGATAGTGTATAAATCCCACCATGTTTATATTGAGTGGTCGAATGCTTAATGCTTCTACTTTAGTTTTTATACCGCAAAATTTTAAAATCATTGTTTCACCTTTTTTAATTTGAGTAAGGGTATAAAATGTTCTAACTCATTACAATTCATTAAGGCTCCACCAACTAATAAGCCATCGATCCCACTTTTTACTATTTGCTTAACCTCTTGTTGTGAATGAATTCCACTTTCAGATATATATAAATAGTTCTCTTTCTTACACTTAAGTATTTGATTAGTATGTTTAACATCGGTGTTGAATGATTTTAAATCACGATTGTTTACCCCAATGATTTGTGGATTTAATTGATAGGCACGTTGTAATTCAATACCATCATGTACCTCTACTAACACTTCTAGTCCTTTAGAACTTGCATATTGATAGAGTTGTCGTAACTTTTCATCGGTAAGTATATTTACAATGAGTAAAATAATTGAAGCACCTGCTTTTTGTGCAACATCAATTTGAAGCGGATCAATGATGAAATCTTTACATAAAACAGGTAATTGTGTTTTTTCTGATATTTGCTGTAATCTTTCAAAGCTACCACCGAAATAACGTTCGTCTGTTAATACGGAGATAGCATTTGCTCCATAACGTTCATAATCAATTACTTGTTTAATTATATTCGTTTGTTGAAAAGCTTTTACAGATGGACTCTTCGATTTGATTTCAGCAATTAATGTTAAATTGTCATTATTAATTAAAGCATCCTTTAATCGTGATTTATTTTTATGTTTAACCTCTTTCAAATTTTGTAATTTATCATGATAATAGCCGTCTTTTAATAATTGCTCTTTATAATCCACTATTTCACTTAATATCGTCACAGATATCACCTCTCATCCTCATAAATTGTTCCATCGCTCTACCACTATCAATTAAGAACGTAGCTAAACTTATTCCAGATGCTATCGTATTTACTTTTTCAGAAACATATAACGCAAGTGCAGTATTTAACAAAACAACATCTCTTCTACAAGTTTTATCATCTCCACTTAAAATATCTAATGTAATCATTTTGTTTTCTCTTGGACTGCCTCCTTGTAAATCCTGATTACTTGCAATCTTTAAACCATAATCTTTAGCATTTACAAAATAATGCGTTATGTCTCCATTTTCATTTAATTCATAAATTTCATTGTCTCCTGAAAGCGTAGCCTCATCCATACCATTTGCTCCATGTAACACTATTGCTCTCCGTCGCCCTAAATCTTTCAATGTTTGTGCTATCATGTACAATCGACTTGGGTCGTACACTCCTAACACTTGATAGGTCAATTTAAATGGATTGATAATTGGCCCAACTATATTAAAAATGGTCGGTATAGAAATCATTTTTCTAACAGGTTGGATATATTTCATTATTGGATAAGATTCCATTGCACTAATAAATGCCAATCCCTGTTCTTCAATTTGTAATGGGACTTCTGAAACTTTTGTCGTCTTTATTCCCAATTGACTTAACAAATCAGTACTTCCTGAATGGGATGTTATACTTCTATTTCCGTGTTTAATGACTGGAATACCAGCACTTGCTACTACAAAAGACACTGTTGTAGAAATATTGAAACTGTTTGACTTATCCCCTCCTGTACCGCATACACACATACTTCCTTCATATGTTGGTTGATTAGGATACATGGTTTGAATTAAACTATTGACGACATAGGTTAATTCTTGTTGTTTAATTTCCTTTTTCGTAAATCGCGTTAATAAGTCGACCTTGTCTTCCACATCAATTTCAGGATTAGTTAGATAGGTTATGAATTGTGTTGTCTCTGATTGCGTTAAAGTTATGTCATTATCCAATTGTTTTAGTAATCCCACTCAAATTCACCCTTTCTTTTACAATACGAATGAAGTTGTTAATAATTTGTGAACCAAACTCAGTAGCAAATGATTCTGGATGATATTGTATACCGAAATGAAGATGTTGTTTGTCCTCGAAGGATTGTATTGAATCTGATGTACTCCCCGTAATGATTAAATTCTTAGGAAAAGATTTTATCTCACTTACAAGTGAATGATATCTCATAATTTTGAATTGGTGTGGTATCGTCAAATAGAGTTCTGACTCGTTTTTAACTTCAAGTGTATCTACCTTTCCATGCATGACTTTCTCTCCTTGAATAACTTTGCCACCGTAGTAGCACGTTAATGCTTGAGCACCTAAACAAATACCTAAAATTGGTAAAGTATGATATTTATCGATAATTTTTACCAATTCATCGCCATCTAAAGGATGACCAGGACCCGGAGAAATGATTACCCCATCAATTTTCTCTAAATAGTTCAATACATCTTTATCATCTGGATATTTAATAATCACTTCATCAATTTGACTAACTATATCAACCAAGTTATACGTAAACGAATCGTAATTATCTATAATTAATATCATGGTGTTACCTCCAATAAGCTTTTTGCTTTAAGTCGTGTTTCTTCAAGTTCCTTTTCAGGTATAGAATCGTACACAACACCACAGCCTGCCTCGACATTAACAGTGTCGTCATCAATCAACATGGTTCGTATTGCCAATGCAAAATCTAAATTTTGATTACAATTGATATAACCAACGCCACCGCTATATACGCCTCTTTTATATTTATAGGATTCATATATGCGTTGAATAGCTCTTAGTTTAGGTGCTCCTGATACTGTCCCAGTTGGTAAAAGACTTGCTATAGTAGTCATTGGAGATATATCTTTTCTAATTTTTCCTTTTACTTCACTAACGATATGCATGACATGTTCATATCTTTCAATCACCATTAGTTTTGATATTTCAGATGTCCCCGTAATACTTACTCTATGAATATCATTTCTACCTAAATCCACAAGCATACTATGTTCGCTTATTTCTTTCTCATCTGTAATTAATCGGTGTGCATTGCGTTCATCTACCTCTGAGGTAGTGCCACGTCTAATCGTTCCTGCAATTGGATTAGTTATTACTTCGCCGTTATGCACTGCTACAAAGCTTTCTGGTGAACTTCCAACTAAAATCTCATTTTCCATGTTCATGTAATACATATATGGACTAGGGTTCTTACGTTTTAAATTTTGATAAAGCTGATAACTCAATTGGTTTTTATTTTTTCCGAAATGATGTTGGTAGCTATATATTCTAGAGGGCACAACTTGAAACATATCTCCCTCAGTAATCCATTGTTTCATTTGAGTAACAATATCGATAAATTGTTTATCAGAAATATTTACTTTTATCTCTGATCTCTTAGGCACCATTTTATTATTCTCTTGGTAAACTTTAATTTGAGACAATGCTTGAATTCTATGCTTCACTCTTAATTTTAATTCTGCATTACTTGCTTTTGAAAATTGATTAGAAGCAATCACGTATAATTCATCCTTGTAATGATCAAATACAAATACATCCTCTATCATGTAGAAAGACACATCTGATATTGTTTTCATACTCTTAATAGCTACTCGTTTTAAAATTGGAAATTCATGTCGCACTAAATCAAAACCACATGTTCCCATAAAGCCAGAAATAAATGGCAGTTGCTTTAATTTTTCATCATTTATGACACAATCAAATTGATTGATGAATGTTTTTAAATAATTATATGGCTCAGTAGTTATAACTTTATCTTCTTTCAAAGTCTTAATAATTAATTCATTATCATTTAATTTGACGGTGCCACAATAATCGAATGCTACGATAGAGTATCTGCCTTTTAATTGTTGTTGACTTGTGCTTTCAAATATAATTTTATGTTCATTCAACTGTCCTAAAGCTTCAGGCGTTATGTGAGCTTTTAATACTTCATAATAAAATTCCATTTTCTCATCCCTTTCACTAAAAAAACGTCAGCCTCCTTATTTAAAGGACGCTGACGCGCGGTACCACCTTAATTAACGAAATATTCCGAATAATCGAAATATTAAGCGTTCACTCAGTCTTATTGATTTGTCTTTCAACATAAACCCAAATTCATGATAAGGGGTGTTGATTTGCATCTACCATCAACTTTCTGTCACTACCTTACTCACCACTACTTCATTTATGCCTATTTAATTGTACATAAAAACACCACAGCATACGCGCTTTACTCTATAAGGACGCGTTACCGTGGTGCCACCTTAGTTAACAATACTTTGTTCACTCATACTTTATTAAAATTTAAAATTCTAGACCCAATTCGATTAATATGTTGTGCCAATTTACATCACCCATTGGCTTTCTATTTGCTACAAATCATATTATCTACTTCATTCGTAGAGTTGTCTGATATTTCTTATAATTCAGTATAATACAAAACTCTATTTTATTTGTCAACAAGCAATTATAAATTTATTGGCGATAAACAATATGCGTATAAAAGATTTTGAGTTGCATCAATAGACTCAATATGAGTTCTTTCAAGCGCGTGAGATGATTCTATACCAGCACCAAATAAACCATGACGAATGTCTGCACCTGCTTTTAATGCTGCTGATGCATCAGAGCTATAATAAGGATAAATATCAACTTTATAAGGTATGTCATTAATTTTACATAAATTTATTAAATGTGATTTTAATTCTCTATGATAAGGACCTGATCCATCTTTAGCACAAATCGATACAGTATATTCATCTGAGGTTTGACCATCGCCTAACGCTCCCATATCAAATGCAATAAACTCTACTATCTTATCGGATATTGATGCATTTGCACCATAACCTATTTCTTCGTTATTAGAAATATAAAACTGAGTCGTATGTGGTAATTGCGTTTCTTCTTGTTTAAGTTTCTCAAGCAGTTCTAGTATCATTGCTACACTTGCTTTATCATCTAAGTGTCTTGATTTAATAAATCCTGATGATGTAATTTCAGTTCTGGGATCAAAACTTACAAAATCTCCCACTTGAATCCCTAAATCTATTGTCTCTTGATCAGACGTTGTTTTTTCATCGATACGAATTTCCATATGTTCGCCATCTCTAGGTATTTCATGATTATTTCTGTAAACATGGACACTTGTTTCATGCAAACAAATCGTTCCTGTATATACTTGTCCTGAATCAGTTTGTATCTCACAATACTCTCCTTCAATCGCGTTATATGTAAATCCACCTATTAAACTAATAGATAATCGACCATTTTCTTTAATTTCTTTAACCATCGCGCCTAGTGTATCTACATGGGCAGTAATGCATCTTTGTCGTTCATCATTTTCACCTTGTACTTCGATAATTAAGGCACCTTTATTGGTTGTCTTAGTATCATAACCTAACGCTTCAACTTTGTTCTTAACATAATTAATTGCTTCCGTAGCATTACCAGATGGGCTATTAATTTCTGTAAGTTCTTTTATTGTTTTCAATACTTTTTGCGTCATCATTATCTCCCCTTTTTTAAAATGATTATTGATAACATTTTATCGTATTTATAGAACTATCACTATTAATTCATTCATTTTACTATTGTTTATCTGCACACTCTACCTTACAATGTACATATTCTGAAAATTTTGAAATAAGGTGATTCATCATGAAAAATATTTTATTTATAGGACTCGGTTTGATTGGTGGCAGTTTAGCAAGTAATTTAAAATATTATCAACCTAATCTAACAATATCAGCATTCGACGCTGATAAAGATCAACTTGAAAAAGCATTATCAATAGGAATAATTGATAAAAAAATTGAAGACTATAGTGAAGGCGTAAAAAATGCAGATATCATCATTTACGCTACCCCAGTACAACAAACTGAATTATACTTAAAAGAATTACCTAATTATCAAACACAACCTCATTTAATTGTAACTGATACTGGTAGCACTAAATCTAATATTCAAAGCTATGAAAAGTTTCTCTTAAATAACAGCATTCATCTTGTAGGTGGCCACCCTATGGCTGGAAGTCATAAATCTGGTGTTCTTAATTCAAAAAAGCATTTATTCGAAAATGCTTATTACATTCTCGTTTATGATGATGCACGTAATGCTGAACCGACTAAAAAGCTACAAACATTGTTATCAACTACATCTGCAAAATTTATAACAACATCGGCACAAGAGCATGATTATGTTACTGGAGTTGTGAGTCATATTCCACATATCATCGCTTCAAGCTTAGTTCATTTGAGTGAAACAAACTCAAAGAATCATACTCTAGTAACACAATTAGCAGCTGGTGGCTTTAGAGATGTCACACGTATAGCTAGTAGTAACGCAGATATGTGGAGAGATATTACGTTTAGTAATCAAGAAAATATATTACACCTATTAGAAATGTTGCAACAACAGTTAGTTTCAATTTCATCCCATATTCGTTTAAATGATACTGACGAAGTACATAATTTCTTTTCAGGTGCTAAAAAGTTTAGGGATCAACTTCCCGTTAAACAACAAGGTGCACTAAGTATTGCGTATGATCTCTATGTAGATATTCCAGATAAATCAGGTATGATTAGCAAAGTAACTTCTATTTTGAGTTTACATAATATTTCTATAAGTAACTTAAAAATCCTTGAAATTCGTGAAGATATTTTAGGTGCTTTGCAAATTAGCTTTAAAACTCCTGAAGATCGTGAACGAGGTATTAAGGCGCTCAGTGATTTTGAAACATACATTCTATAATAATGTCCTCCTAATACAATGAAATGCGCTTGATTTCTTTTAAATGCTCATTTCATTGATAGGAGGATATATTTTACATTTTATGCCCTGCCATTAAGCCCAAGCGACCATGCTTTGTTCCAGCATCAGTGTAAGATATCGCTTTAGATACGATTCCCTTACCATATTTGTTTTGTAAGTAATCAATGGTTTTAGCTAGCTTTTCATCTCTTCTTCTTTCATATTCGTCTATAAATAAGTTAAGCTGGCGGTCTTCCTCATTAATAAGTTGAGTCAATGATACGCTCAATGTTCGATACAGTGCATTCTTATCACACAATTGATTCGCATAATAATTGACTACTTTATAGATGTCTCTTTCTAAGTTTGTCGCATCTGTTAGTGTATATTGCTTATGAACACCACCGCCTTCTGTATAACCAAATGAAAAGTGAATTGTTCTTGCCAGTTGTTTACGTGCTCTTATTCTACTAGCAACGTCTTCAATTAATTCTTGCATTACAATTTTCGACTCCTCAAACCGATAATCTCTCATCAGTATTTGGCTTTTACATATGGATGGATTAGTAACATTATATTTTTCCCTCAATTTACTTTGATCAATACCATTAGCATGTAAATGCATATCTATCCCTAATACACCAAAATCTCTTTTAAGAAATCTGTATGGATATTGAGCTAAATCTCCAACAGTTACAATCCCTTTCTTATTGAGCTTTGCTTCTGTTTTCTTGTTAATGCCCCAAAAATCACGTAATGGCGTAATTTTCCACATCTTTTGTGGGACATCATGATATCTCCATTCTGTAATACCATTGGATGTATGTTTTGCTTCAATATCCATTGCGACCTTACTTAATAACATGTTTGATCCTATACCAATAGTGCAATATATCCCTGTTTTATCTTCTATTTCCTTTTGTAATCTTTCTGCAAATGATTGTACAGTAGAGTTAAATCGATGATAGCTATCAGTCACATCTAAAAAGAATTCATCTATACTGTATTGATGTAAATCTTCTCCCGGTACATATTTAAGCGCAATTTTAGAAATTGCTATTGAAACTTCTAAATATTTTCTCATGCTAGGATTGATAATATAAATATCATTACGATGCGGAATCTCGAATAGTCTTGACCCTGTTTTGATACCAATTTCTTTTAATTTAGGTGTGGCTGCTAAAACAACCGATCCTTGTCTTTTAGTGTCTGCAACTACTGCTAACTTTGTTTCTAGAGGATCCAATCCCTTTTGGATACATGACACACTAGCAAAAAAACTCTTTTGATCGATACATAATATGTCTCTTTCTTCCAATAAATTATAATCATACATGCCAAGATACCTCCCTTAGTCATTTTCATTATATACGAACACTTGTTCTGTTTCAATAAAAACAAGAACTAACGTTCTCAAATTTCTTTTGGAGTACTGCCCTAAAACATGCTATACTATGGATGAAATTACTAATTCAAGGAGGAAATAAGATGCCAATCATCAATGTTAAATTGTTAGAAGGACGCTCAGATGAACAATTAAAAAATTTAGTAACAGAAGTAACAAATGCAGTTGAAAAAACTACTGGAGCTAATAGAGAGGCAATTCATGTGATTATTGAAGAAATGCAAAAAAATCACTATGGCGTTGCAGGAGTTAGAAAATCAGACGCAGAATAAAACTTTTATTAGTTTACATAATAATATTATGGTATTTATTGAAAGCGTAAAAAAAGAGTGCACCCAATCGAGTGCGCTCTTTTACGTTTTAGTTATTTAGAAATTCTTTGACAGCTTTTTTATTTTTCTCCTTATCAATCTCTAAGGCACTGCCATCGTTATTTGTATTAATATTCTGGTACGAATTATTAATTGGAACCGTAAGAGATTCTACGTTCTTATCTCCTCTTAAACCGTAACTAATACCTGTTTGGAAGATAGCTGAATTTGGCATACTTGTATTAATATAACCCCTTAATATACCAGCTACTTTAGGCAATTTTATTACTGAGCTAGGTGTAACTAACTCTTTTTTTAACGTCTGCATAACTTGTTGTTGACGTCTAACTCGCCCAAAATCTCCTTCCTCATCATGTCTAAATCTCGCATATCCAAGTAATTCTTTACCGTTTAAACGATGATGACCTTTTTTAAGAGATACGCCAATATTTTCAGACATATCTTTTTCTACGTCCATAGGAACGCCATTAGGTTCTAATTCATCAATCATCTTTTCAAAACCCGTAAAATCAATGACTGCATAATATTCAGGATTAATACCTAAATTCTTATTTAAAGTCTTTCTAAGAAGTTCGGGTCCGCCAAGTGAATAGGCTGCATTAATTTTATAATTCTGATATCCAGGTATTTCCGCATAAATATCACGCATCACTGACATCATTTTCATTTTCTTATGGATATAATCATATTGAACTACCATGATGGAATCTGAACGCGACTTACCACCGCTAGCTTTGTCAGCACCTAACACGAGTACAGAAATCTTACCGTCATTTTTTACTGGTCCATTAAACTTATGTACTTTGATATCTTTTGCATGTTTCTCAGCGTAATTAACACCACTACGATAACCATGGACAATATAGATAATAGCTGTGATTAGCAATATCAATATAATCAAAATGATAAAAGGTAATTTACGTAGTTTTTTCTTATTCCGTCGTTTAGAAGGTGTCTGTGCGTCTGCTTGTCGCCTGTATACTATCTTATCCTTCTCTTCTGTCATATTTACCTACCTTACGTCTAGTAAAAATCTTCAAAATTGTATATCTATGTACTATAATTATATATAATTAAATTATAGAAGTTGCTTTGAAAAATCAAGTAATTTTTAAATAAATGGTACTAAGGTCCAATGAAAGGATGGCATAAATGAATATTAATACAGCATATTTTGCTGGTGGGTGTTTCTGGTGTATGACCAAACCTTTCGATCAATTCGATGGTATAGAAACAGTAACATCTGGCTATATGGGTGGTTCAACTCACAACCCTACTTATGAAGATGTGAAAAGTGGGACCACAGGACATTATGAAACTGTAAAAATTGAATATGATGTTGCATTGTTTTCTTATAATAAATTATTAGAAGTATTTTTCTCGGTTATTGATCCCATTGATGATGGTGGCCAGTTTCAAGATAGAGGTTCACAATATAGAACAGCTATATTCTACACGAATAAGGATCAAAAAAGACTTGCTGAGCAATACGTTCACCAACTCGAGCAAACAATTCATTCAGAAAAAGCAATAGCGACTAAAATATTACCCGCTTCAACTTTTTACAAAGCAGAAGAATATCATCAAGATTTTTACAAAAAGAACCCTGAGCGTTATGCTCAAGAACAACAAGACCGAGCAAACTATAAATCCAATTAAAGTTTTAAATAATCAAAGGCACCCTTCAAGGTGATTATCACCCATTCACTTGTTGGATGCCTTTTTTAACAATTATTTATGACGAATAACTCTCATTACTTTTAACATGCTATACCATAGTGAACTATCTTTTCTATAAACCAAAAATCTTGGTTCCCAATTTGGACTATATTTTTCTTTATACTTACGTAGTCCTTGAAAGCGATATAGACCATTGAAGTGTTCAAATACACGCCCAGCTACACGCTCTCGAGGGTAAGAGTAATTTAATTGACCTACATTTGATAAAGTTGCCATACCCATGTTAAATGCTTTATAGCCTTTATCTTTACCCCAAAGTAACATATGTAGATATAGGCCATCCATTAAAGGTAAATCTAAATCAGGTAACCAACGAATTAAATCTACTGAAATAGCTTCATTATAATAAGTAGGCATTAAAGTGCAAAACGCAATGACTTTACCTTCTTCATTCTTCATTATTCCAATAGGTGCTTGTTGTAAATACTCTTCTGTAAATTGACCTACTGAAAAATGCATTTCATTACGTTCATCTAGCCAATGATCACTAACTTGTTTTAATTGAAAAATGAAATCTTTCGAAAAAGGTGGCTCTAAAATTTCAAATTGAATATTTAAATCATCAAATTTATTAAGTGTTGCTCGGAAACCACGACGTTTCTTTCCTGATGTCGTAAATTGAGTTAAATCTATAATTGCCTCTTCACCAAGTTTGAAAAACTGATTACCAAAATTATGATATAGCGGCATAAAGCGATCTGACACTTGATAGAATATAATATCATAGCCTAACTTTTCGCCGTAGTTATAAAAATCAATAAGTAAAGACTGAAACGCCTTCGTATCACCGATTGGATCTCCTAACACAACAAGAGCGTTACCTTTGTAGCGATACATTAAAAAAGCTTGTTGCGCTTCATGCATAAAGACATCTTTATCTCCACTATAGATTAAATGACTTAAATAATTGCCACCATACGTTTCAATAATTGATTTACATCTCGATAAATCTTCTAATTGGTGTGGTCTAGTGTATCTAGACCCCAATAACCATGCGACGATACCTACAAGTATGACTACGACAAGAATCGTTAACCAGAAATAATATTTCAATAAAGAAGTATCCATTTCAATGTGGTAAATATCAAGTGCATATAAAGTTTCTGAAATTATAAAATGATTAACATACAATACCAGCATACTTAAAATAATTGTAAAAATTAAACGTTTTAATCTGAATGGTCGTTTCATCACTTTAGAACGACGATAAGCGAGAACAAGTAATACAAATATTAATAAAATCCATGATAAAAGAATTAAAGATGCATAAGTATATACTGTTGCACTAAATATTAAAGCAAGTGAAATCATTACAAACAAAATAGCACGTCGGCTTTGTTTAAATACACCTCTAACATTGATAAGTAATAATAAGCAAGCACTTGTATGCACAGATAACATAATATAATATGCGAAATGATGATCATCGTATAAACCATCATAAACAATTGTAATGTTATTAATAAAGAAAACAAAACTTGTTATTAGTACTAACGTAGCTAAGGCAAATGACGGAATCTTAGCAATAATATCTTTTTGATAAGAGAATAAAAAAGATGTTACATCTCTTGCAGGTACAAAATATTTAGATTCTTCGAAGTATTTTCGCGCAGATGATCCAAACTCAAATGTAGATAAAACAAGTGCAATAATAACTGGTACAAAGTAATAAGCGAAACGATATAATAATAACGCTAATAGTACTTTTTCTTCAGGAACGCCTAAAGACTTAAGACCTAATAATACAACTAAATCGAAAGCACCGAAGCCACCTGGTATGAAACTAACCAATCCAGAAAGAGCAGCAATGATGAATATACCGATAACAGTAGTGAATGCTATGTTAATATCTACAATAACTGTTGATAAATAGAGTACTGTGGCAGCTGCCAGCCACTCAAAACTTGATACTAGTGTGCAATAAACACCTAAATATTTATTGTTACGATCAATAGGATTAATCATGGTATAGGCAATAAATAAAGGTAAAAATAATGCAACAACATATAAAATCCATTGAACCCAACTTACTTTATTTATTATATGAGAAGCATCAAAGATATGTAACACGACAAGGATTGATAAAAGACTCAAACCCGTTAACATAGAAATCAGTATGATTGAAATGGCATGAACTAATTTTTTTCTATCAGTTGTATAATTTTTATAAATAAATGCTCTAAATCCAGCCCCTATAAATCCACCAAAGCCAACAATGGCATTAAGTGCATTAATGATATAGCTGATTTTAAAAACCCTAATAAGTGGTATATCCAGTTTTAACCCTTTTACTAAGATAAGATCATACAAACTTAGTAAAATCATAGCTGAACCACCGCAAATGAATAAGCCAACTAGATACCAACGATTAATTTTGCTAAATGCTTCAAGTGTTTGTTTAAAATTAATGTGTGCTAATTCATGATATAGCGTTGCAACAACTGCTATAAATAAAACTGCAGCAAAAACAAATTTGAGTAATGATAATAATCTATTCTTAAGTTCTTCAGTCATGTCATACCTCTACCTTCACCTACGATTATTTAAAAATATATCATACCTTCATTTGAATGAACATATGAATATGTATAACTCATACTAACATTATTGTAATGTGTGTAAGATTAAATACTTTCTAAAAAAAGGCGGGAATGATACAGAATCCAAAATGAATTCATTATCTCATTCCCGCTTAGGTAACTAAAACTGAGAAAGCTAGATAAACTGGCTTTTACACTTAATACTCGTTTAGAGCTTATTCAGCTTTAGTATATTCTTTAGTTTCTTCTTTTTTAATTTCATATTCTCCTGAATCATCACCATAATACTTGTTATAACGACGTTTAAATAATAAGAATAGGTGTGAGACTAATACTTTAAGTATTGCATATCCAGGAATACCTAAAATAACACCAACAATACCTAATAAATTACCAGCACTCAATAAGATGAAAATAATCGTTAAAGGATGAATTTTCAATGTTTTTCCCATAACATTAGGTGAAATGAAATGTCCTTCAATAAATTGAACAAGCGTCCATACTACAATTAATTTCAATAACATGAATGGCGATGTAATAATCGCTATAATGATGGCTGGTGAAATAGCAATCGTTGGTCCTAGATAAGGTACAACACTTGTAACAGCAGCTATACAAGCAAGTACAAGACCGTAATCAAGACCAATAATTGAATAGCCTATAAAGAGTAAGATACCAATACAAAATGAAACAATAATTTGACCTTGGATATATGATCCAACTTGTACACTCATTTTTTCCATTAAATCATGGTAATCTTTTCTAAATTTAGGTGGCATAATCTTCGTTGAATACTCTTTAAATTTGTGACCATCTTTTAACATGAAGAATAATACAAAAGGTGTTGTGACAAGAACTACACCTACGTTAACAATAGCTTCTGCAAAACTTCTAATTTTAGTTCCAAATCCATCAAAATAACTTGAAACCATAGAAGGTATCTTATTGGAAACTGAGTCTAACCAATCTTGTATTTGAGTATAAAATGATGATAAGAAAGAAAAATGTGTGACTTGATCTATTGCGTTATTAAATTTATCTACATATTTAGGGAAGTTGTTAGCTAAACGTGTGATTTGATCTCCAATAAGCGGAATTAATAAATTAATAATTAATGTCGCTCCACCAACAATAGCTAAAAATACAATAATGATTCCTAGTAATCTTGGAATATTATATCTCTCCATCAAATTAATCACTGGATTAATAAGATAGAATAAAATAAGCGATAAAATAATTGGTGCTACAATTGTATTAAATATGATGATAAATGGTTCAAAAACATAAGAAACTTTATCAAATATAAATATTACAATACCTATGAGCACTAATGAAAGCAAAGCAAATAATAAATCTTTACCGCCTAAGAATTTCATAAAACGCGTTTCTGTAAAACTAAATTTTTTTGCGCTTTTTTCTTCAACTTGCTTATTTTCAATTGCCATGTTTTTCACCATACCTTAACTAACTATTAAAACTAAAGCTATTTTACATCATAACACAAAAAATAACTAAGTGTTCCTTAGTTATGCGATGAACTTATTTGAGTTTCAAAATGATAAATATGTAATGCAAGATACACAATTTCGGAATCATCGATAGGAATATTCAAGTGCTTTTGAATCATTTTTGAGATTTTAAAAGCAGTATTATATGCATTTGGGTAATGACTTTTAACCATATCTATAAAAAAATCTTGAGCATATATGTATTCTTTTTTATTAAGTCGTCGAATTAAAAATTGAATATGTCTTATAAAACGTTGATATTGAACCGTATGATTATCGATTTCATGATTTAAATCATTTTCAATAATAAGTATACTTTTACTAATCAATTTATTAATCAAAGACATCTCATGTATCGTTAAATCCTCTGTGTTTGAAGCAATGTGTAATGCAATAAATCCAATTTCATCAGCTGGGAACTTAACATCTAGTCGTTGATTCAATTTATCAATAACTTGACTTGCAATAGCATACGCACCACTATATAAATGTTTGGTTTCGATAGCAAATGGATTACTAATAATTTGATTTTGTTTTAATCTTTTATATGCAAATATAATATGATCAGTCAATGCAACAACAAGGTTTTTATCATCTGTAGTATGAGTTGTACTTGTAATAAAATTGACTGCTTCAATAATCGCTTGTAGAACATCTTCATCGGCAATTTCAACTAAAGATTTGTAATATTCTTGCTGTTGTTTTTGCTCTAATTTATAAACCTTTTCTATTGAAGCACTTTCATCTAAGGTCATTCCAGCCTTTTTATTAAAGCCAATACCTTTTCCAACGAGAATGACCTCTTGATTATTATAAGTGCATATGATGACGTTATTATTTAAAGCTTTAGAAATGGTATACTCACTCATCATAATCACCTTTCTCTGTAATATATGAATTATAAATCTATTTATTAAAAATGAAAAGATTTCTAACTTAATGTAAAAACTCCTTTCAACGTTTTGAATGAAAGTTTCAACACATTGAAAGGAGTATGAATAAATTCTATTTTAATCAATCACTTAAGTGATTATTTTTTAGGTAGTTGATTTTCTCTACCCCAAGTTTCAATACCAAATAAGTTAATTTCAAGATTCTCTGGTTTAAACACAGGTTTCATACCAGCTTTACGTTGTTTTTGGTAATCTTTCATTACAGCTATCGCTATATTTGAAAGACCAATTATAGAAATCAAGTTAACAATTGCCATTAATCCCATGAATAAATCGGCAGTACTCCATACAGTTTCAGTTTTTACTACTGATCCAACAAATACTAATAAGACAACTAAGCATCTAAAAATAAACATAACTACTTTGTTTTTAGATAAGAACTCTATGTTTGATTGACCATAATAATAGTTACCAACAACAGAAGAAAATGCAAATAGCGTAATTGCGATTGTTAAGAAGATACCTCCAGCTGAACCTAAATGTTCATTTAATGCTGATTGTGTAACTTGAACACCTTGAGGTGCATTTTCTCCAAATTTTAATCCTGAATATAAAAGAATCATAATCGCTGTGGCTGTACAAACTAACATTGTATCGAAAAATACACCAAGTGATTGAATTAAACCTTGTTTAACTGGGTGTGGTACTGCCGCTGTTGCTGCTGCGTTTGGCGCAGAACCCATACCAGCCTCGTTAGAGAATAGACCACGTTTAATACCTTGAAGTATCGCTGCACCTACTGCGCCTCCTGTAACTTGCTCGAAACCAAATGCACTCTTAATGATTGTGCCAATCATCGGAACAATTTGATCGATATTTAATAATAAGATAACTAAAACCATACCGATATAAATAATAGCCATGATTGGAACAATCAATGAAGATAATGTCGCGATACTGCGGACACCACCAAAGATAATTGCTGCAGTAATAACAGCTAAAATAATTCCTGTTACAACTGGACTTATGTTGTACTGAGTATTTAATGATTCTGCAATCGTATTAGATTGAACAGTATTAAATACAAACGCAAATGTTATTGTAATTAATATTGAGAATAAGATACCTAACCATTTTTGGTTCAAACCTTTAGTTATGTAATATGCGGGACCCCCTCGGAATCCACCTTCTTTGTCATGAACTTTATAAATTTGAGCTAAAGTTGCCTCCATAAATGCACTTGCAGCACCGATAAAAGCAATTACCCACATCCAAAATACTGCACCAGGACCACCTAGTACAATTGCCGTAGCTACACCTGCAATATTACCAGTACCTACACGTGAACCAGCACTAATTGCAAATGCTTGGAATGGCGATATACCTTTTTCACCACTATTTAATGTTTCAGGTTTTTCAGTTAAAGCTCTAAACATTTCGGGCAACATACGTAATTGCACGAATTTAGAACTAATAGTAAAGAAGAACCCTACAGTTAATAGCAATCCAATTAAATATTGCGACCAAATTAAATCATTACCTACCTGAACAATTGTTTTAAACCATCCAGGTATTAAATTATCAAAATCATTCATTAAATCCCTCTCATCTACAATAAATTAATATCCAAAGATATACTACAAGAGATTTATACTGTATTGAATAAACCCAATAAAATAATACTAGTACATATTACGTTTGAGTGTTATACAACATCAATATAAATCTCTTGAGAGATTAAAATTGGTTAAAATAACAAGTTCAATTTTATCATTTTCTTTTAAAATTGAAAATATAATTTTTATAATCCATTAGTCGATTGTCATATTTAAGACGTCTCCAAACTCTTTAACATCAACAACAAATGACCCATTTGTGTATTGTTCAGATAAATGAATATCAGTGATTTGTCCTTCTTCAGAGTGACTTTCAGAATATAAAGTATACATACTTTCATCTTTAACAACATAACCTGCAACAACACGATGTGGATTTTTCTTCAACTCTTTAAGTAATGTAATACCTCTTTGTGCTCTTTTAGCTTGTTGTAAAATCTTATAGCTAATTCGTTTTACAGCACCTCTTTGAGTAGCCATTATAATTGAGCTGTCATTATCTACAACATCCGTCATAACGACAAAATCTTCATCTTTTAAGTTGATAGATTTCACCCCAGCTGCTCGTAATCCCGTATCAGATAGTTCTTCACTTGAATACGTTAATGACATACCTTTATGTGTTAATACATTGATGAGTTGATCTTCATTTAATCGAATGACGTTTATTAATTCATCATTATCTTTAACTTTCATAGCAACTAATGGTTTATTGTAACGAGTCGTTTTAAATAAGCTAACGTTACTTTTTTTAATCATTCCATTTCGAGTCGCTAGTACATAAAATGCGTCATCTTTAAAACTTTGTTCATTGTAAACATCAACTACAGTTTCATAATCATCTAAGGGAACAATTTGAGATACATGCTGTCCAAGTTCTTTCCATCTGATATCTGCTAATTTATGAACCGGAATGAATATATACCTTCCTTTGTTTGTAAAAACAAGTACCGTATCTTGCGTGTTAACTGTTTGATATTTGAGTAAACTGTCTCCATCTTTAAGCCCTATTTCAGTGACACCACTGGCATTGAAACTACGTGTAGATGTCCGTTTAATATATCCTTGACGTGTAATACTTAAAACAACATCTTCACTTGGAACCATAACTTCTTTATCAATTTTAATTTCTGCGATTTCCGCTTCAATTGATGATAAACGCTCAGATTTAAATCGTTTTCTAATATCAGTCAATTCACTTTTAATTACTTGTAACAATGCATCATGATTATCAAGTATATGACGATATTCTTTAATCAATTTAGCTAACTCATTATGTTCATTTTCCAATGCAACGATATCTGTATTAGTTAAACGATAAAGTTGAAGCA
Organism: Staphylococcus sp. HMSC069D12; assembly: GCF_001810405.1. Taxonomy (NCBI): domain Bacteria; kingdom Bacillati; phylum Bacillota; class Bacilli; order Caryophanales; family Staphylococcaceae; genus Staphylococcus; species Staphylococcus sp. HMSC069D12. The sequence continues at coordinate 42,502 of NZ_KV801096.1, read as the reverse complement.
TGACAATAGCCTCTGCTTGAGCTTCCGTAAATTCAAATTCAGCAACTAAATTGTCTTTAGCATCTTTTTTATTTTTAGAGTTACGAATTAACGTGATAACCTCATCCAATATTGATAGTGCTTTCATTAAACCTTCCACAATATGCATGCGTTTTTCGGCGTGATCTAAATCATATTTCGTACGATTTGCCACAACTTCAATTTGATGATTTAAGTAACTATCAATAATTTGGCGAATACCCATTAGTTTTGGACGACCGTCACTAATTGCAACCATATTAAAGTTATAAGTAATTTGTAAATCAGAGTTTTTGAATAAATAGTTTTTTATAGCTTCTGCATTTACATCCTTTTTCAGTTCGATTGCTATTCGTAATCCAGTGCGATCAGTTTCATCACGGACTTCGATAATACCATCTACTTTTTTATCTGCTCTTAACTCATCGATTCTTTTGACTAGTGAACTTTTATTCACTTCGTAAGGAATCTCAGTAACGATAAGTTGTTGACGACCATTACGAAGGGTTTCTTCATCCACTTTAGAACGTACAACAATTTTACCTTTACCAGTCTCATAAGCTTTCTTAATGCCATCCACACCTTGAATAATACCGCCAGTAGGGAAATCTGGACCTTTTATATATTTCATTAGTTGAGTAACAGTAATATCAGGATTATCGATGTATTTCAATGTTGCTTGAATTACCTCTGCTAAATTATGAGGTGGGATGTCAGTCGCATAACCTGAAGAAATCCCTGTTGAACCATTAACTAATAAATTAGGAAACCTTGCTGGTAAAACCATTGGTTCTAAAGTTGTATCATCATAGTTTGGAACAAATGCAACAGTTTCCTTATTAATATCTCTGACAAGTTCTTCCGATAATTGGCTTAATTTCGCTTCAGTATAACGCATTGCTGCAGGAGGATCATTATCGATACTACCGTTATTACCATGCATTTCAATTAAAACATGACGTAATTTCCAATCTTGACTTAAGCGCACCATTGCATCATATACTGATGAGTCGCCATGAGGATGATACTGACCAATAACGTCTCCGACTGTCTTCGCACTCTTACGGAAATTCTTATCATACGTATTCCCACTACTATGCATTGCGAAAAGAATTCTTCGTTGTACTGGCTTCAAGCCATCACGAACATCCGGTAATGCACGTTCTTGAATAATATATTTACTATATCTTCCAAAACGATCACCTATCACATCTTCAAGTGATAAATCTTGAATTATCTCACTCAATTTGTTTCCTCCTCAGTATATTCTTCAGTTTCTAGTACTTGTACTTCAGTATTATCTAATATACTTTGATCTTCTTGCATGCCAAATTCAACGTGACTTTCAATCCATTCACGACGTGGCGCAACTTTATCACCCATTAAAGTTGTAACTCGTTTAGACGAACGCATTTCATCTTCAATTTGAACACGAATTAATGTTCTAGTTTCAGGATTCATAGTTGTTTCCCATAACTGTTCAGGGTTCATTTCACCTAGACCTTTATAACGTTGCAACATAAATCCTTTTCCTAATTTCTTCTGAAGTTTTTCAAGTTCATCATCAGTCCATGCGTATTCAACTTGCTTAGATTTACCTTTTCCTTTTTCCAGTTTATATAGTGGCGGCAATGCGATAAATACTCTTCCAGCTTGTACAAGCGGTTTCATGTACTTAAAGAAGAAGGTTAATAATAATACTTGAATATGTGCACCATCTGTGTCGGCATCAGTCATGATAATAATTCTATTATAATTACTGTCTTCTATTTTAAAGTCGTTTCCAACACCAGCACCAATTGTATGAATGATAGTATTAATTTCTTCATTTTTAAAAATATCTTCAAGTCTTGCTTTTTCAGTATTAATAACTTTACCTCTTAAAGGTAAAATCGCTTGGAATTTTCTATCTCTTCCAAGTTTAGCTGAACCACCTGCTGAGTCACCTTCGACTAAATATAATTCATTTTTCTCAGTATTTTTACTTTGAGCAGGTGTTAACTTTCCTGATAATAAAGTGTCTTTACGTTTATTCTTCTTACCTGAACGTGCATCTTCACGTGCTTTACGCGCAGCTTCCCTAGCTTGTTGTGCTTTAATTGCTTTCTTCACTAGAGATTTAGAAAGTTGACCTTTTTCTTCTAAATAATATGGCAATTTATCAGAAACTACTGAATCAACAGCACTACGAGCTTCTGAAGTACCCAATTTAGATTTAGTTTGCCCTTCAAATTGTAACAATTCTTCAGGTATGCGAACTGATATAACTGCAGTTAAACCTTCACGAATATCATTACCGTCTAAATTCTTGTCTTTTTCTTTTAATTCATTGATTCTTCTTGCGTAATCGTTGAACACACGTGTCATTGCAGTTTTAAATCCTACTTCATGTGTTCCGCCATCTTTGGTACGCACGTTATTTACGAAGCTTAATATACTCTCTGAATATTGATCATTATATTGAAAAGCGACATCTACTTCTATACCATTTGAAGCACCTGTAAACATAGTTACGTCGTGAAGAACCTCTTTGCCTTCATTTACATAACTGACAAACTCTTTAATCCCCTCTTCATAATGATAAACATCTTCACGTTCTTTGCCATTACGTAAATCTTTCAATGTTATTTTAAGGTTCTTTAATAGGAAGGCAGATTCTTGTAACCTCTCACTTAAGGTTTCAAAATTAAATGTAGTTGTAGCTTTAAATATTTCGGGATCTGGTTTAAATGTAACTTTAGTTCCCGTTTTTTTTATTTTACCTGATTTAACTAATCCAGATGCTGGCACTCCACCATTTTTAAAGCTTTGCTTGTAAATATTCCCGTCTCTATGTATTTCTACTTCTAACCATTCGCTTAATGCGTTAACTACAGATGCACCAACCCCATGCAATCCACCTGATGTTTTATATCCGCCTTGGCCGAATTTACCGCCGGCGTGCAATACAGTGAAAATAACTTCAACAGTAGGTTTACCTGATGCATGCATTCCTGAAGGCATACCACGACCATTATCTTCAATAGAAATACTATTATCTTGATTTATTGTTACATTTATTTCGTTACCATATCCGTTTAAAACTTCATCTACGGAGTTATCTACTACTTCATACACTAAATGATGTAGTCCTCGTTTATCAGTAGATCCTATATACATACCTGGACGCTTTCTTACAGCTTCCAATCCCTCTAATACTTGAATAGAATCATCTGAGTAATGATTTGAATTTTTTGTTGCCAATGCGTTCGCCTCCTACAAACGTACGTTCGTTTTAAAAACTATACAATAGTTATTCTTATATAAATCGGTCTAAATTGCAAGCGTGAGTTAAAACTAATCTATTTAAAGTTCCTATTAAGAACAAATTTTTAAAATTGGTCGTTGTTATCTATTAGATTATGGTAAAATATAGCTACGTTATTAAAGGATGTGTAAAGTTATATGATGATAGTAGTCATGCTCATATTAAGCTATCTCATCGGTGCTATTCCTAATGGATATGTTATAGGAAAGCTGTTTTTCAAAAAAGATATTAGACAATATGGCAGTGGTAATACTGGCGCAACTAATAGTTTCCGAGTTCTAGGTAAACCAGCAGGATTTATTGTAACCTTTTTAGATATATTTAAAGGATTTATTACTGTGTTCTTTCCTATTTGGTTTCCAGTGCATGCAGATGGACCGCTTAGCACATTCTTCACACATGGGTTAATTGTAGGTTTATTCGCAATACTTGGCCATGTATATCCAATATATCTTAGATTTAAGGGTGGAAAAGCTGTAGCTACAAGTGCTGGTGTTGTCTTAGGCGTAAATCCTATCTTGCTACTTATATTGGCAATTATATTCTTTGGAGTATTATATATATTTAAATATGTTTCACTCTCAAGTATTATTGCAGCAATTTGTTGCGTTATTGGCTCTCTCATCATACAAGATTACATATTATTTGGTATGAGCTTACTCGTTTCCATAATTTTAATAGTAAGACATCGCACCAATATTGTAAGAATTTTTAAAGGCGAAGAGCCAAAAATAAAATGGATGTAAATCTAATACCGATAATAATGCGTTAAGCGTATCAATTCGCTTAATGCTTTTTTATATCTTCATTGAAACCTTATGGATTATCTCAAAATATGAATATGTTATAATTCTAAGAGTTCCATTTAAAAAATAAAATCCAAGTAATAGATAAATAAGGTAGGAGGATAATGTAATGAAAATTAAACTAACAGATCAAGCTGTAGAATGGTTTAAAGATGAACTAGACTTACCTGAAAATAACAAAGTTTTACAGTTTTACGTTCGCTATGGTGGTGAATTTCAACTTAAACAAGGTTTCAGTCCTGCCTTTCGCGTTGAACCAAGAGAAGATGTAGAAATTGGTTACGAAGAAAATTATAATGATTTGATATTAGTCGTTTCAGAAGAAGATCTATGGTATTTCGAGGACAATGAAGTCCTCGTTGAAAAAGTAGATCATGATGATGAAATTGCCTATTCTAAATTGAAGTAAGTCATAAAAACCGTTGAATTTAACTAAACATAAATATATTAAGATAAAAGAACTGAGAAGACGCTCCCATGTAGCATTTCTCAGTTTTTTTAATACATATTAGTGATAAATCTAAACGCATGAAATTACAATAAAAATTTTAAAGGTAAGGTAAATGATAGTCGGCCCCCGCATAGAGAATTTCGTTCTGAAATTCTTCAAGCAAAGCAAGCTGGGGTTAAGTTAATACATTCCTCTCCCTAAGTCTTGTATATCATCTATATTTCAAGGTCGCTTGATTGTGTCACTTCAAAATCTTTTCCATCTTGATTTAATTTATCTACATGACTATAAACCTTATGCCATTCTGGGAAGTAACGGTCTAATCTAATTGGTCGAAAATTACTTGATTTCATACAAATTAATTGAGTTGAACCAGTTGTGGCAAGTTCTCCATTCTCATTATATACTTCATAACAATAAACTGATTTAAGTCTTGAATATTGCTCAACCCATGTTTTGATTGTCACTTTTTCAGGATAAAAAATTGATTTTCTATATTTTATTTGAAGGTCTACAACTGGAGAAATGATGCCCTCTTTTTCCATATCTGCATAACTAAAACCCAACTTTCGGATATAATCTGTTCGTGCAACCTCAAACCATGTTGCATAATTACCATGATAAATCACACCCATTTTATCTGTTTCTTGATATCTAGCTTCAATTTCAGTCATACTGTATATCATTCTTAAGTACCTCTTTTCCAAAATCATTCATATTTCATATTAACATAAAAAAGCCATGCCAACATAAAGTCAGCATGGCTTTAAAGTTCATATATTATTGCGCTAATTTATTTCTTAGAACCATTTGTAAAATACCACCATGACGATAGTAATCTAATTCAACTAGTGAATCAAATCGTACAATTGCTTCAAAATCAACGACTTCACCATTTTCTTTTTTAGCATGTACTTTCACAGTATCACGTGGACTTACTGTTTCGTCAATATCAACAGAGATAGATTCTTTTCCATCTAATCCTAATGATTCTGCTGATTCACCATCTTTAAATTGTAATGGTAAAACACCCATCATAACTAAGTTAGAACGGTGAATACGTTCATAGCTTTGAGCGATAACAGTTTTCACACCTAATAAGTTTGTACCTTTTGCAGCCCAGTCACGAGAAGAACCCATACCGTAGTCGTTTCCTGCTAAAACAGCTAAACCAGTACCGTCTTCTTTATATTTCATCGCTGCATCATATATAGGCATTACTTCATCTGTAGGCCAGTAAGTAGTGAATCCACCTTCAGTACCTGGCGCTAATTGGTTTTTAATACGAATATTAGCAAATGTACCTCTTACCATTACTTCATGGTTACCACGTCGAGAACCATAAGAGTTAAAGTTTCTAATAGGTACATCATGATCTAATAAATATTTACCAGCTGGTGTGTCTTTACCGATTGCACCGGCTGGAGAAATATGGTCAGTCGTAACAGAATCGCCAAATTTACCCATAACTCTTAAATCTTTAAGTGGTTCAATTGTACCAGGCTCTTTTGATAAACCTTGGAAGAATGATGGATTTTGGATATATGTTGAATTAGGATCAAAGTCATATAATGGTGCATCTGTTACATCAATTTTATTCCACATTTCATTGTTATTATACACGTTTTTATACTCTTCTAAGAATAGTTCAGGTGTTACAACACTATCTACAGTATCTGCAACCTCTTGAATTGTTGGCCAGATATCGTTTAAGTAAACATCTTGACCGTCTTTACCTTTTCCAATTGGCTCATTTTGTAAATCAATATCAACTGTACCAGCTAATGCATAAGCTACTACTAATTGAGGAGAAGCTAAATAGTTTGCTTTAACTAATGGATGGATACGACCTTCAAAGTTACGGTTACCAGATAATACTGATGTAACTAGTAAATCTTCTTCAGCCACTGCTTTTTCGATTTCAGGTAATAATGGACCAGAGTTACCAATACATGTTGTACAGCCGTAACCAACTAAGTTAAATCCTAAATCATCTAAATATTCTTGAAGACCTGAATCTCTTAAGTATCCAGTTACAACTTTTGAGCCTGGTGCTAATGAAGTTTTAACAAATTCAGGAACTTTAAGACCTTTTTCAACGGCTTTTTTAGCAACTAATCCTGCACCTAACATAACATATGGGTTAGATGTATTTGTACATGATGTGATTGCTGCGATAGCAATATCACCTGTTTTCATTGTTGCAGTTGAACCATCAGCAAAATTGATATTTGCTTTTTTATCAAATTCACTTTTATCTAGTCCATGTCCTTGGTTACCAGCAGGTGCTGTAACAGATTTTTCAAATTCTTTCTTCATATCACTTAAGAAAATTAAATCTTGTGGACGTTTTGGACCTGATAATGAAGCTTCAACAGTAGATAAATCTAAGTCGATGACATCCGTATATTCAGGGTCTTCTTTATCTACAGTGAAGAACATATTATTTTGTTCTAAATAAGCTTTAACTAATTCAACATGCTCTTCTTTACGTCCAGTTAATCTCATATATTTAAGAGATTCTTCATCAACTGGGAAGAAACCACAAGTTGCACCATATTCAGGCGCCATGTTAGCGATTGTTGCACGATCCGCTAGTGGTAAGTCAGTTACACCAGGACCGAAGAATTCAACAAATTTGCCAACTACACCTTTTTTACGTAGTTCTTGAGTTACACGTAATGCTAAATCAGTAGCTGTTGAACCTTGTGGTAATGAATTAGTTAATCGAACACCAATTACTTCAGGGATTGGGAAGTAAGAAGGTTGTCCTAGCATACCCGCTTCAGCTTCAATACCACCAACACCCCAACCTAGTACACCAATACCATTGATCATTGTAGTATGAGAATCAGTTCCTACAAGTGTGTCAGGAAATGCCGTCTGTTCTCCATCAACATCACGAACGTGTACAACATTTGCAAGATATTCTAAGTTTACTTGGTGAACAATACCAGTTGCAGGGGGAACAGCATTATAGTTATCAAATGCTTTAGTCGCCCAATTTAAAAATTGATAACGCTCATAATTACGTTCGAATTCTAATTTCATATTTCTTTCTAATGCATCTGGATTAGCATAGCTATCAACTTGAACAGAGTGGTCAATGACTAAGTCAACTGGCACTTCTGGGTTGATTTTATTAATATCCCCACCAACATCGTTCATTGCTTTACGTAATGATGCTAAATCAACAACTGCAGGAACACCTGTGAAGTCTTGCAGAATAACACGAGATGGTTTGAAAGGTACTTCACCTTCATTTCCTTCATTGCCAAAGTTACCCAACGCTTTAATATGTTCATCAGTAATGACAAATTCATCTTCTTGTCTTAATACTGATTCTAATAAAACACGAATTGAGTAAGGTAATTTACTTATTTTTGTTAAACCTTGTTCTTCTAAACTTTTTAAATCATAGTACGTATATGACTGGCCATTTGCTTCAAATGTCTTTTTAGCTTGTTGCTTAATGTTAGAAGTCATTTATATATCCCCCTTGAATATTAAAATTCATATTTATATGCCTTTAAATAAATTGTATAATTATATGTTTTTCAAAACAACTGTATATACCTACATTTCACGTGATTTAGCTTTCGCATTTATAATCAGTATATATAAGTTATTCTTATCATATGCACTTACCACTATAAGTAAATATTATTAATTGAGAATGATTTTCATTAATATATAATATGGTCTCTTTAAAATTCAAAAAAACCCTCAAGTACTTATAAAAGCACTTAAGGGCAATAATGTTATTATGATGACTTCATATTATTTTTCAGCGTTTCTTCTTGATTCACGCTTTTCTAAAATATCAGATTCATAATCTTGTTGTTGATATTTAACATAATCTTGAAGTCTATGTTTGTTTGGTTGAAGTGTTAATCCCAAGAATTTACGTTCTTGGTTTGCATCTTTATAGAAACTAATCATCATCATTATAACTACAAAGGAGAATGGGAACGCACTTATAATTGCCGCACTTTGAATAGCATTTAATGCGTCAGCACCGTTTCCGCCACCTGCTAGTAATAAGATGAATGCGATTAATGATTGAGAAACACCCCATGTTACTTTTACAGCACTAGAAGGTTCAAGAGAACCAAATGTTGTTTGCATACCCAACACAAATGTAGCTGAATCGGCAGATGTGATAAAGAATGAAGCAATTAGTACTAATGCTATAAATGATAATGCTATTCCTAATGGAACGTGGTGGAATACACCGAACAACTGAGTTTCAGGTGTCATTTTAAATAATTCAGGGTGTTTTTTACCTGTTTCGATACCTAACACACCAAATACACTGAACCATAAGAAACTTACGATTGCTGGTACTAGTAAAACACCTGAGATAAATTCACGAATTGAACGTCCTTTAGACACACGTGCAATAAATACACCTACGAATGGACTCCAACTTAACCACCAACCCCAATAATAAAGGGTCCATGAAGACATCCATTCACGTTTTTGACCATTTAAAGCTGCAGTGTCAAAACTGTTGAATAAGAATGTATTTAATAAGCTACCAGTTGAACTAGTAAACATATTTAAAATAAGTACAGTAGGTCCAACAATTAAAGCAATAATCATTAAAACAGTACCTAAACCAATATTTAAGTTACTTAAATATTGAATGCCTTTACTTAAACCAGACCATGCACTAGCAATAAATAATATTGTAACTACGACAATTATAATAGATTGAACCAATACATTATTTGGAACACCAAATAAGTAATGAAGTCCACCATTAATTTGTAACGCACCCATACCAAGTGAAACGGCTACACCTACAACAGTCGCAAATACTGAAAGAACGTCAATAATTGTTCCTATAGGTCCTTCCACTTTGTCACCTAAAATAGGGCGTAGTGTACGTGAAATTAAACCTGGTTCATTTTTTCTAAATTGTGCGTAAGCTAAAGCTAATGCAACTACACCATATACAGCCCAAGCATGGAATCCCCAGTGGAAAAATGTAGAACGTAATGCTTCTGTATATGCTTCAGTAGTTTTAGGATCAGCATTAGGTGGTGAGGCAAAATCTGCCATAGGTTCAGCTGCACCGTAGAACACTAAACCTATTCCCATACCGGCACTAAATAACATCGCAAACCATGAAACAGTATTAAATTCAGGTTTATCATTAGGTTTACCTAGTTTAAGTTTACCGATTGGACTAAAAATTAAAAAGATACAAAAGAACACTATTACAGTAGTCAAAATCAAGTAATACCAGCCAAGCTTTTCAGTAATCCAACTACTGATGTCGCCTGTAATTTTACCAAATTGCTCAGGTAAAAATGCACCGATTAATACAACAATGGCTACTACGATAGCACTGTAAATAAAAACCGATGAAAACTTCTTGTTTTGTTTTGTTTCTTCAGAAGAAGAATTCATAATTTACTTACTCCTTTCCCATATTAAATTTAAAAATTAGTTTGAAATAACTATTGAAGTAATTTAAAACGATATATTAAAGGATAACAAAGCCTTTATACAATATCAAATTTCTTTTAAATTAAACATTTACTAAAATTTTTATATGTTGTATAATATATTTTATTCTTATGTGAGGGGTATTGAATTATGTTTAAAGAATTTAAAGAGTTTGCTCTTAAAGGTAACGTGCTAGATTTAGCAATCGCTGTAGTTATGGGTGCAGCATTCAATAAAATTGTTACATCATTAGTTACATACATTATCATGCCATTAATTGGTAAAATTTTCGGTTCTGTTGATTTTGCTAAAGATTGGGAATTCTGGGGAATTAAATATGGCCTATTTATTCAATCAATTATTGATTTTATAATTGTAGCAATCGCACTATTTATATTTGTTAAAATCGCAAATACTTTAGTGAAGAAAGAAGAGCCTGAAGAAGAAATCGAAGAAAATACTGTTTTATTAACAGAAATCCGCGATTTGTTAAGAGCTAAATAATCATAATTTAAGACCGTATGGCAATATTGTATTAATTTTGCCATACGGTCTTTTTTTAGTTCCACTTAAATCGAGTTTGACTTTGATATTGATTCGATGTTACCTCAAGTATTAATGGAATGCGTTGTTTAAGTTCACTAACGTGAGATATGATACCAACCATCCTGCCTGAAGTTTTTAATTTAACCAAAGTATCTAGAGCAGTTTCTAATGTTTCTTGATCTAACGTACCAAAGCCTTCATCTATAAACATCGACTCAAGGGTAATACCACCAGATTCTTGTTGAACCACTTCACTCAATCCTAGCGCTAAAGCTAGAGATGCTTGGAACGTTTCACCACCTGATAATGAACTAATATGTCTAGATTTATTTGAATGAAAATCAAACACTTCAATTTCTAAACCACTATAACCATGAGATATAGATTCTCTTCTTTTTAGCTGATATCTTTCCCCACTCATACGTTCTAAACGAATATTTGCTTGATGGATGATTCGTTCTAAGTAATAAACAAGCACATAGTTTTCAAGCGTCAATTTTTTACTATTTTTTCCTGATAGTACCTCTGATAATTCAAAGATTTCTTGTTGTTCTTTTAATTCTTTCTCTAAATAATTTATATGATCCATTATACTATTAAATTTGTCTTTATTTTTCTGTACTTGATATTGAATTGTAGCACTCGCTTCAACGTACTTATTATAGTTGGATTCAATTTCAGTTTTTGTAGCTTCCAATTTTTCAACCAATTCAGGTTTATTGTCTTTTGTAAGTTGAGATAGTCGTTCAATCTCTAAAGTAAGTTTTTGATGATCATGCTCATATTGCTGAATTTTCATTTCAATTTGCTCTTTGTTGTCTAACTTAGATAATAAAATTTCAACATCTTTGTATGAATTTAGTCCAATTCGCTTCATTTCTTGATTAATTTCATCGCTATGACCACTAATTTCTTGTTCAAGTTCTTTAATAACTAATTGATTATTGTTTAAATTATTTGTTTCGATTTCAATTTGTTGTTTTGTTTGATTTATTTCTTTCTCTAATACTTCGTTCTTAGATACATAATCAGTTACTATTTGTTCATATTGCTTAAAGCACTGTTCAAATTTATTAGTTTCATCATAATTAGTGTAGCTTTTAAATTCTTTTATTAGTGTTTCCAATTGATGCTTCAATGATAAAAGTTTTTCATGCTTAATTTGTAAGCTATGATTAATATCTTTATGCTTATCTAGTTCACTTTTAAACTTTTCACATTGCTTAATTTGAATTTGTAGTTTTTCTTTTTCCTTATTTTTAGTTCTTAATTGTTGTTCTATTTCGTCTATATCACTAATTTCATCATCATTTATTTCTAACTCACTCATTTGATTACTAATATAATCAGAAGTGGTTTCAAGTTTAGTTAACTCATTTATTTTTTTATTTAACTGATTATTAACTTCTTTTATTAAATTTTGATTCTTAGCAATTTCATCAAAATTAATATGTTCATTGAGAGACTCAATTTTATTACCACATATAGGACATGTATCTCCAACATGAAGTGCATTTTGAATTTCTTGAACAAATGTTTGTTTATCATTTAAATCAATATTTGACTTGTCTATATTTTCTAATTGAAGTTTTAAATCTGAAATTTGTTCTTTAGTCTTTTTAATACTTTTCTCTGTTTTGTTGTATTTTTGACTTAAAGATTGGTATTTTTCCTTGTTTTCTCTCAAAGTCACTTTTTTATCAAAAGTGTTTTTTAATTGGAATATCTCCTGGGTTATTTCGTCAACATTCTCGTTATTTACATCTATTTTAGCTATATCATTATTTAATTTATCAATTAAATTCTTATTTTCTTCTTGCTTTTGATTATTCTCTTTTAAGTATGTTTCATTTTGTTTAATTTCGTTAAAAGCTTCACGATACTTATTTATGTTTGTATAAAACTGTTTAGTTTTATCAATATATATAGACTTAATGTTAATATCTTCTGATTGTACATTTAAAATTTCTTTTTCTTTCTTAAATTTCTCTAATTTATCATTAAGTTCATGTAACTCTTCAATAATAGAATTTAGCTTAACCTTAGTATTTTCATATTTTTGTTCTTTTGCGTTTCTTTGATTATATAATTGACTCAAGGGTTTAATTTCCATAATTTTACGTAATTCAGCTTTTAATTTTTCAATACTAACTTTGTTTTTTTCTAGTTGCACTTTCTTATTTTTATTTCGATCAAGTTCTTTAAGCGATTCTATTAATTTATTGTTTTCTTCAATTTTTCTTTTAATAGCTTCAAGCGCATCATGGTGTTCAGATTTTAATTGTTCATATTTTTCATTTAAGTGTTGACCTACTTGTTCGAACTGAGGTATTGCATTAATAATGTCTTTGGTTTGCATACTATTCAAAGATTTAAATTGAATTAATTCATCATTCTCAAATGTTTCAATATCTTCCCAAAGTATTTGAATCTGACTATAACGTGATTCTATTTGCTTCTTCTCGTCTTTAACTTGATTTAACAATAAATTTTGCATCTCTTCAAAACGGATACTATTGAATAATGTTCTTAAAATACTTTGTTTATCAGAACTATTAGATACTAAAAATTTCTTAAATTCTCCTTGAGGTAATATGAATAATTGTCTGAATTGTTCAGCGTTGATACCTAACAAATCTTTGATAAAACCATTACCAGAGCTGATTTTACTCTCTCGTAGTTCGTAAAGCTGACTTTCTTCATCAAATTCAAAAACATCAAGTTTACCAGGTGTTAAAGAAGTATTCCCCTCTTTAATAAATCCAGCCTGTCTAGATATTTTAAATTTTTTATCGTTAATTTTAAATTCATATTCTACACTCATCGGAGATTTACCATCAGCAAAATGACTTCGTAATTCTCCCTCATTTCTACCTTCTGTAGAAGCCTTACCAAATAGAGCATAAACAATGCCATCAAATAACATAGTTTTTCCCGAACCAGTTTTTCCACTAATTAAAAATAACTGTTCATTATTTATTTGTTCAAAATCAATAACTTCATGTATGAAAGGTCCAAAATTATTAAGTATTAATTTAGTTGGTCTCAATTATTTAATCCTCCCTATTGATAACTTGATTTAATAATTGAAGTATTTTCTTCTCTTGATAGTTTGTTAAATCTTCATCTGTAATTGTTTTGTAGAAATTTTTAATTATTGTAGGATCATCTGTAGTTTTAAAATCTGCGTACGTTGATTTATTATGATTTTCAAAAGTGATATTACTAAGCGAAAGTGTATTTGGGTATATCTGTTTAAGGTGGATGATAGGGTCCGTGACATGAGACATATTTTTAAGTTTGAAGTGAAAATAATTGTCCTTATTTTTCACAGGAACGTCACCTTGTATAACAGACGAGTAGTCACCTTCAATTTGCTCTAACTCTCTTAAAGGTTTTAATTGTACAAACTTAGTATTTATGTCATTTTTTGAACTAATCATTAATTTTTTGTATCCTTTGGCCTGGTTCACTTCAGAAAATGAGTATTGTAATAACGAACCACTGTAATCAACAATATTATCTGTAATACTAAAAGGATGATGAAGATGTCCTAATAGTACTTTGTCAAAAATTTGGAAGTTAGCGCTTTCTACACTTTCAACGGATCCAATTGTAAGTGGCCTTTCAGATTCTGATGTTTTACCACCTTTTATGGTTAAATGGCCAATTAAAATATTAATTTGATTAGGGTCTATAATCTTCGAAATGTGGTTAATACATTTTTGAGTTGCTTGCTCATATGTCTTGATATCATCATCATTAAAGTAAGCCTTAATTTCACTAATAGTGGCAAAAGGAAGTGTGTAAAAGTTAATATTATTAATAGTTATAGGTGTAGACATTAATTCTAGTTGCGTTCTAATATATAATTGTGAAAACTCAAACCATGTTGACCCATAATTTAATCTTTCTCTACCATCATGATTTCCATTGGTTATAATTGTAGGAATTTTCATATTTACATTTATAGTTTTAATCGTTTCTTCAAAAAGTCTAATGGTCTCCTTACTAGGATAAGACGTATCGTATATATCACCCGAAATAACCAGAACATCTGGTTTCTCTTCCTTCAAATTATCAATAAATTTGTTCAATATGTAATGTTGATCTTCTAAAAATTGCTTACCATTTAAAATCTTACCTAAATGCCAATCAGCAGTGTGAATAACCTTCATAATGACCTCCCTTTAGAACGTTTGTTCGTATATATTATATCTTGAATCACACTATTGTTCAAACTAAAAAAGATAGAACAATGATTAATTTAAATTCATTGTCCCACCTATGTTATTGAGCAGCTATTAATAACCCCAACTTGCATTACTTGTTAGAATTTCTTATTTTGAAATCCTCTTTGTTGGGGCCCCAACCCCAACTTGCTTTACTTGTAGAATTTCTTTTTTTTGAAATTCTCTTTGTTGGGGCCCCAACCCCAACTTGCATTACTTGTAGAATTTCTTATTTTGAAATTCTCTTTGTTGGGGCCCCGCTCAGCCCGGCAAGGTTGAATCGAATTAAAAAAGCTTGTTACAAGTGTATTTTTAATTCATTCAACTACTTCCAATATGTAATTATAGCCTGAGATATTAATTTATGTCCCAGGCTCTACTAAAATTTTCAAAGTAATTTAAAATACATCATTTTTTAAATCATTATTCAATTATTTGACAGTTGACCTTTTCAACTTTTTATATTTATATAACATTGCTAATCTCCAAGGAACAATCATGCTAAACGCAAGTAAGAAGAACATGCCGCCAATTTCACCAGGATCAATTTTACTACTGATAAATATTTTAATTAAAGTGCGTATAATTAATAAGGAAATTAAAATGATTGGAAATGCTTTTGAGCGCTTCATATAAATTTCAGTACCGTGTACCTCAAAGTGACTTGTCCATATAAGAACAGTTGAGAATAAGACACCTAGAATAATCGACTCTAAAATTTCAGTACCAGTCAATCTAAAGTACGGAATCACATACATCAACGCGCCTGTAGCCATGAAAAATGGTGGTAATATAATTTTCTTTTCATTAACAGGAAAGTTTTGAGCTTTCATTCGAATAAAAATTACTACTATACCCATAAATAAAGCAAATACAACAGAAAAAATTAAATACGCCAACATTACACCTTCTTATATATTCATAAACTCTTACTCTTTATTACTCATTGTATGTTATTTACATTATTAAATATTTTTCTTTTTTAATAACACTAAAGTTGTTTTACTACAAAAATAAAGGATTGTAAACCTTAAAGGTACTACAATCCATTTAAAAATTATTTTTTTGAACTTTTCATGTTTTGATCCATGTTTTTATTCATCATTGTCATCATTTGATTGATTTTCTTTTGCGATGGTTTTTGACCCATTTGCATCATCATCATTCGTAACATTTCTTCATTAATAGGTGGGTTTTTTTTCAAATAATCCATCATATATTTACGTGCTAAAAAGAAACCACCAACTAGTCCACCGATAAGCGCTACAATGATTAATAAAATTGCTAACCATGTTGCCATTGTTTCACCCACTTTCTATATCCTACTGAATTTTACTAAATTACTATTCTATTTTCAAGAGCTAGTTAGTAATTCTGCATCCATCTGTTATCATAACAAATACTTAAACAAATGTAATACTTATTTTTAGTTAACTTAAAAATTATTTTGTATTGCTCATTCAAATTAAAGAAGACTTTCCAATGAAAGCCTTCTCAGTTCTCTAATTTCTTATCTAATATTAAAATGTGCGAATTTGATTTAATACATTTTCTTTAGTGAAACCATATTTTTCTACGACTAAGTCGCCAGGTGCACTTGCACCAAATTGGTCAATACCTATCACTTTACCTTCAGTGCCTACATATTTGTGCCAACCTAATGGAGATGCCATTTCAATTGCAACACGTTTAGTAATTTCTTTAGGAATTACAGACTCTTTATATTCTTCTGATTGTTGTTCAAAAGCAAACCAGTTAGGCATTGATACTACTCGTACACCTTTACCTTGTTTATCTAAATCTTTAGCTACTTCAATTGCTAAGCTAACTTCTGAACCAGTAGCAAGTAATAGATACTCAGGTTTAGTTTCAGTTTCGAAAACCACATAAGCACCTTTACGAACACCTTGTTCAACTGTCTCTTCATCTACATCTAAATATGGTAAATTTTGACGAGTTAATACTAAAGAAGTTGGTGTTTGTTCTGATTCAAGAGCTACTTCCCATGCTACTCTTGTTTCATTTCCATCAGCTGGACGAATGACATTCATATTTGGTATTGATCTTAAGCCCGCTAATTGTTCAATTGGCTCATGAGTAGGTCCATCTTCACCTACAGCGATTGAATCATGTGTGAAGATAAATGTTGAATTTAATCCCATGATAGCTGATAAACGCAACGCTGGTTTTAAGTAGTCACTAAATACAAAGAATGTTGCACCATAAGGGTGTAGTCCACCGTGTGCTGCCATACCATTTACAGCTGCCCCCATTGCGAACTCACGTACACCAAACCATATATTTTTACCTTCAGGTGTATTTCTATCATAATCAGTCGCTTCTTTAACGTTAGATTTGTTAGAACCAGCTAAGTCAGCAGAACCACCAAAGAATGACGGAACTGATTTACTTAATGCTTGAATTACTTCACCTGAATCAGCACGTGTTGCTGCATTATGATCGCTATCAAAGCGTGGTAACTCATCTCTATAGTTTTTAGGTAGTTTACCACTAATAGCTAATTTAAATTCATCTGCTAATTCTGGATATTGTTTAGAATAATTTTCTAGTAATGCTTTCCATGCATCTTCATGCTCATTTGCACGTTTTAACATAGTTGTTTGGAAAATTTCATATACTTCTTCTGGCACATTGAAACGTTTTTCAGGGTCTAAACCATATGCTTCAAAAGTTAATTTTCTCTCATCTGAACCTAGTGGTGCACCATGAACACCATTAGTACCACTCACGTTTGGAGCACCATAACCGATAATTGTTTTAACTTCAATCATGGTTGGACCATTTTGAGATTTGGCTTTAGTTATTGCTTTATCGATAGCGTCTAAATCATTACCATCTTTTACTAATATGTGATTCCAACCGTAACTTTCAAATCGTTTCTTAACATCTTCAGAGAAGGCTTTATTTAATTCGCCATCTAATGAAATATCGTTTGAATCATATAAAACAATTAGCTTATCTAATTGGTTATGGCCAGCAAATGAAGCAGCTTCATGAGAAATACCTTCCATTAAATCACCATCAGAAGCTAGCACATAAGTATAATGGTCAACAATATTGAAATCATCTTTATTAAATTTACCTGCTAAATGGTCTTCAGCTAAAGCCATACCTACAGACATAGCAAAGCCTTGTCCAAGTGGGCCAGTAGTAACTTCAACACCATCAGTATGTCTGAATTCTGGATGTCCAGGTGTTTTAGAACCCCATTGTCTAAATTGCTTCAATTCTTCTAATTCAAGACTGCCCGAAACATGTAACAAGCTGTATAATAGCGCAGAGCCATGTCCAGCCGACAATACAAAACGGTCTCTATTAAAATAGTCTTTAGATTGAGGATTAAAATTTAAGTGGCGTGTCCATAAGGTATAAGCCATTGGTGCAGCTCCCATAGGTAATCCAGGGTGACCTGAATTAGCTTCTTCGATTGCATCAATACTTAAAGCTCTAATCGTATCAATCGCTAGTTGATCTTTCTCGTTAAACATCTTTAATACTTCCCTTCGACTTTAATCATCTTTCGTATATTATAACTTAAAAATATTGAAATTGATAATTGTTTAAACTCAACGAACTATAATCTAATATTTATTAATTTTTATTTTGTTCTTGTATCTTTTTTAATTTTTCAGGTGTCACATCATTACCTTCAGGATCTATCACCTTTGTACTCTCAATTTGTTGTTTAAACCCTTTTCTAAATGCTTCGAGGTATTTTTTACGTAATTTCGATTGCTCTTTAGCTTCAGCTTCAGTTAAACCTTGTTCCTTTTTCTTTTTAGCAAGCTCATTAATTCTATCTATATTTAAATTATCATTAGACATAACTATCACTCTTTCTATATTCCCATTAATATTTTCTCTTTTACTTCATAGAATATAACAAAAAAGAGGTCTAGACAAAAGCTATTAACATTTAAATAGCTTTGACAGACCTCAAATTTATAATTATCTTACAAACGCGAACACTTTGTAGTCATTTTGTTCCCCATTTGTAGTATTTACGTTCTTATTGTCATCTTTAATAATTGCCTTTTTAGAAATAGTATGGTCAGTTATTTCGTACGTTTGTTCCATTTGAGCGTTATGATATAAATTCATGAAAAATACTATAAAAACAACACAAGATATTGATACAACAGCTATATTAGTTAATAATTTATTTTTATATTTATTAAACATTACTTTCACCTCTAGAACATTTGTTTGTATACATACTTTATCAGAACACCTGTTCTTAGTCAACATAAAAACGAACAAATGTTTGTTCAATATTTAAATCAGTGCTATAATATAGTTAAATAAAATAAGGGAGTGCCTATATATGAGAGAATTAACTAAACGTCAAAGTGAAATATACGATTATATTAAACATGTAGTACAAACTAAAGGATATCCACCAAGCGTACGAGAAATTGGTGAAGCAGTAGGGTTAGCGTCAAGTTCAACTGTTCATGGTCATTTATCTAGACTAGAAGAAAAAGGATATATTAAACGAGACCCTACGAAACCGAGAGCCATTGAAATTGTTAGCGAACAAACTAACGATGCAGTTAATATGGAGGAAACAATTTATGTTCCTGTAATTGGTAAAGTTACTGCCGGAATTCCGATTACTGCAGTTGAAAATATTGAGGAATATTTCCCTTTACCAGAACACTTAACATCAACTCACAATAGTGATATCTTTATTTTAAATGTCGTGGGTGAAAGTATGATTGAGGCAGGTATTTTAGATGGAGATAAAGTTATAGTTAGAAGCCAAACCATTGCTGAAAATGGGGACATCATTGTTGCGATGACTGAAGATGATGAAGCAACAGTTAAACGCTTCTATAAAGAAAAAACACGTTATAGATTACAACCTGAAAATAGTACAATGAATCCTATTTATCTTGATAACGTTACTGTTATCGGTAAAGTTATTGGTTTGTACAGAGAACTGTAGTTTTAATTTCTAAAATTTACGTTAACCTCTCTCTTATATATTTCTATATACAAAGAACTAGCAAAGTCTACAATGTAAACTTTGCTAGTTCTTTTGTTTTTCATTTTTATTTAAAATTTCTTTAACCTTATCTAGAATATCTAGTTTACTAACATCTTTAGTTGTCATAATATCAACTTCCTTATCAACTAAAAGATACCCTTAATAAGTCGCATTAAAACACTTAACCCGTATAATTTTCTGTCCAATATGGTTGTCGTTTGTCATTAAAATCAACGCCTACGCCTAGCGTACTGAAATTTGTATTCAATATATTTTTTCTATGACCAAGTGAATTCATTAAGCCCTCATGAGCAAATATACTATTTTGTTGCCCATACGCTAAATTTTCAGCTGCCGCATTGAAATCAATGTCATCATCTTTTAATCGATCAAAAGGAGATTCACCATCTAAATTGTTATGATCAAAGTAATTTTGTTTTACCATGTCTTCACTATGATTTCTTGCTGTATTGGACACATTTTTCGAGTAACTAAGTGTATTCAACCCATGCTGTTTACGCTCAGAATTAACTAAATCATAATTTTGATATTCAAAGCTTTGTTCTAATGTTGAAGATGGTGCACCGTAATGTTGAGTCAACCTTTTTTCCATGGCGTCACTAACTTGAAGTAATGCAGTAACTCCATTGTCATTATGTTTATCATAAAAAACAGTTGTATAAATATTATCTTCATGGAAAACATCATACTCATCGCTAGTTATATCAACACGGTATCTACCTTTAACAATTTCCTTTAAAGGTTTACCAAGTCTATCCTCAACAACATTTTTAGGGGTGTTATATTTCACCTTAGATTTAGATGTAATGACATTTTGATTACTATATAAAGCATTGACTTTATTTCCTAAATAGCTAACCATTATGAAATTATCGTAATCATTATTGTAATAGGTATACCATTTAGTGCCATATTCATTAGATGTTACTCTTTTAGGTTTCCCCAATTGATTTTCAACTTTGTCTTTAGACATATTCATCTGAATATTATTAATAGCAAAGTCCTGTTTTGTAGGTGTTTTGAGCGAATTGCTTTTTAAACTCGAATCTTGATTCATAACTTGCTGAACTTTACTTCTTACGTCATTCTGAAATTTTACTAGTGCTTGATTTTCCTTTAATGGTATGAATAAAGCTACAACTAATAACACCAAAGAAAATAAAAGAAATTTTTTAATAACATACACCTACCACTCAAGTTTTAATCCTTATCCCCATTAAAAATTGAATTTCGCACTATAACATAATCGACAGTAGTTAATGATTTTAAATCTTTTCCACCTGCATATGAAATCGAGCTTTGTAAGTCTTGTTGCATTTCAACTAAAGTATCTTTTAATGATCCTTTATGTTCAACAAACATTTTTTTACCTTCAACATTCTTGTGTTCACCTTTTTGGAATTCAGATGCACTACCAAAATACTCTTTATAACGTTTGCCGTCTAATTCAACAGTTTCACCTGGTGATTCTTCATGAGCCGCAAATAGAGATCCTATCATTACCATGCTTGCACCAAATCGAATTGATTTAGCAATATCGCCATGTGTTCTTAAGCCACCATCAGCGATTATAGGTTTACGCGCTGCTTTACTACAAATATTTAATGCTGCTAATTGCCAACCACCAGTGCCAAAACCAGTTTTTATTTTTGTGATACAAACTCTACCTGGTCCAATACCAACTTTAGTTGCATCTGCACCTGCGTTTTCAAGTTCTCTAACACCTTCTGGCGTACCAACATTTCCAGCAATTACAAATGTTTTTGGAATATATTTTTTTATGTGTTTAATCATTTTAATAACTGAATCTGAATGACCATGTGCTATATCAATCGTAATATATTCAGGAACTAATTGTTTGTCAGCTAATTCTTCAATAAACTTAAATTCATTTGCTTTAACACCTACAGAAACAGAAGCAAACAATCCGTCTTTTTGCATGTTTTGAATAAATGGAATACGAGCTGCTTCGTCAAATCGATGCATAATATAAAAATAATCATTTTTAGCGAACCAATGCGCTAGTTCTTCACTCATAACAGTTTGCATATTCGCTGGCACAACAGGTAACTTAAACGTTTTAGGTCCAAATTGAACAGTTGTATCACATTCCGAACGACTTTCAACTATACATTTATTTGGAATTAATTGAATATCTTCATAATCAAAAATTTTCATACTTTTTAGCCCCTATACAATCATATTTATTAAGTAAAAACGAACGTTTAGTATATTAAATATAAAAATCATTCATTTTCTCACCCTTATATACTTTACAATTTTTTAATTGTCTTGTAAATGGACTAAAGTACTAGATTTGTATTTTACCAACTTGATTTTTTAACGCCCGGGATTTGTCCTTTGTGTGCATGTTCTCTAAAAGCAATTCTAGACATTTCAAATTTTCTTAATACACCTCTTGGACGTCCTGTTACTTTACATCTTCGAGTTAAACGCGTTGGTGAAGAATCACGTGGCAACTTACGTAATGCTTCATAATCTCCTTTAGCTTTTAATTCTTTGCGTAATTCATAATATTGATTAACTAATTTTTCTCTTTTCATTTCTTTAGCAATTTTAGATTTTTTTGCCATATATATCACTCCTGTTATTTTTAAATCGTAATAATTACGTTTTATATAATAACACATGATTTTAAATTTACAAGACTGATGACTTAATTTCATTTAAATAATTAAAAAACCGAAGTATAAGATTATTATACTTCGGCAAGTTCTTACTTTATCTTTAATGTCGTATTTAAAAGATAAGAGATTATTTAGTTTCACGGTGTAGCGTGTATTTATTTAATCTTGGGCAATATTTTTTCATTTCAATACGCTCAGGATTATTACGTTTATTTTTAGTAGTAATATAATTACGATCGCCACATTCTGTGCAAGCTAATGTTACATTAACGCGCATAATTAACATCCTTTCTCATTTAACTAGGAATACTTACGATTTAAAATTTTACCATATTAAAATGCTCTACGCAATCTAATTTTTTAGTGCTATTTAAAATTCTCGTAAGTTTCGTCGTTAGTACCTTCTAAATCAACATCATTAATATCGATTTCTAATGCTTTGGCAACACCTTTACCATATTCTGGATCAGCTTTATAACAATGACGAATGTGTCTATGTTTAACGTCTTCACTCACACCATCCATCGCATTTGCTGTGTTAGTAAAGATTCTTTCTTTGGCATCATCAGATTGTAAACGGAATAATTTACCAGGTTGTTCAAAGTAATTATCATCATCTTGTCTTTGATTGTACTCATAACCGTCTCCATCTACTGGGAATGCTGGTTTTTTATATTCAGGTTGTGATTGGTAAACACCTTTATTATTTGGATAATAATGAGGTCCACCACCTTGATTTCCATCAAGGAATCTCATTTGACCATCACGACTGAATGGACACATATTTTCAATGCCAACACCTTTAGGTTGGTTAACAGGGATTTGCCAATGATTGACACCTAATCTATAACGTTGCGCATCACCATATGAGAATAGACGTCCTTGTAACATTTTATCTGGTGAGAAGTCTAGACCAGGAATAATGTTTGTTGGAGCGAAAGCAGCTTGTTCAACATCCATGAAATAATTCTCTGGGTTTCTATTTAGCTCAAATTCACCCACTTCAATTAATGGGTAATCACCTTTATACCAAACTTTAGTTAAATCAAACGGATTATCTGGATGATTTTTAGCTTGCTCCTCAGTCATAACTTGGATATACATTTTCCATTTTGGATAATTGCCATTTTCAATTGCATCGTATAGGTCACGTTGTGATGATTCTCTATCTTGACCTACAATTTCAGCCGCTTCATCATCTGTGTAGTTTTCGATGCCCTGTTGAGTTCTAAAATGATATTTAACCCAAACACGTTCACCCTCGTCATTGTACATAGAATACGTATGTGAACCGAAGCCATGCATATGACGGAAATCTTTTGGCATACCTCTATCTGACATTAAAATTGTAACTTGGTGAAGTGCCTCTGGTACGCCAGTCCAGAAATCCCAGTTATTTTGAGGACTTCTCATATTAGTACGTGGGTCTCTTTTAACAGCACGGTTTAAACTAACAAACAACTTAGGATCTCTAAAGAAGAACACGGGTGTGTTGTTACCTACTAAGTCCCAGTTACCTTCTTCTGTATAGAATTTAAGTGCAAATCCACGGATATCTCTCTCTAAGTCAGCTGCCCCACGTTCACCGGCAACTGTTGAAAATCGTGCAAACATTTCTGTTTGTTTACCTACTTCTGAAAAAATTTTAGCATTTGTATATTTCGTAATATCATTTGTTACTGTAAATGTACCAAATGCACCTGAACCTTTAGCGTGCATACGACGTTCAGGAATTACTTCACGATCAAAATGAGACATTTGTTCTAAAAAGTATACATCTTGCATTAATAATGGACCTCTCGGACCAGCTGTCATACTATTTTCTCTATCTGAAACAGGGTGCCCAAACAAACCAGTTAATCTTTTATCATCTTTCGCCATAGATAATTCTCCTTCCACTTATTTATAATTATTATAATTTAGAATCTACTATAATTAAAGCCATAACCCCTATAATTAAAGTATTTTTTTAAAAAAACCTGCAAAGTGTCAGAAAATTTAAAATTTTCAAGCTAAATTGTTTAAAAGTTATTGAATACTGTCCCCAAAAAGATTAAAATGGTTTGTATATTTAAATTTTAGAATTAGGAGACATCATATGGAAGATAACAATATGAAAAGAGGTCTTAACTCAAGACACATATCTATGATTGCTATAGGTGGCGCAATTGGTACAGGGCTCTTTGTAGCAACAGGTAGTGTTGTTGCTCAAGCTGGTCCTGGGGGCGCTATATTAGCCTATTTATTAATTGGCATAATGCTTTACTTTTTAATGTCTTCAATTGGAGAGTTGGCAACATTTTATCCAGTTTCAGGATCATTCAGTTCATACGCAACGCGATTTGTAGACCCTTCTCTAGGTTTTACAATGGGATGGTTA
Organism: Staphylococcus sp. HMSC069D12; assembly: GCF_001810405.1. NCBI lineage: Bacteria > Bacillati > Bacillota > Bacilli > Caryophanales > Staphylococcaceae > Staphylococcus > Staphylococcus sp. HMSC069D12. Next base: position 17,625 of record NZ_KV801096.1, on the reverse strand, counting down.
TATTACATTATGTGGACACTAGTTTCCAGTGTAGATGTTATGGTTGCTTCAAACGTATTGTATTATTGGGATGTATTTAAATTCTTTAGTCCACTTACTTGGAGTTTAATCTTTATCACTATTGTATTTTTATTAAACATCTTCACGGTTAAAGCTTTTGGAGAAACTGAATTTTGGTTATCACTAATTAAGGTTGTAACTATTATTATATTTATTATTGTTGGTTTCTTGATGATCTTCGGTATATTAGGTGGCCATTCTTATGGCTTTGAAAATTATACTAAAGGTGAGGCACCATTCGTGGGTGGTTTATCTGGTTTCTTAGGTGTTTTACTCGTTGCAGGATTCTCAGTTGGCGGTACTGAAGTTGTAGCAGTGACTGCTGGAGAATCTGATAATCCAGAAAAAACAATGCCTAAAGCTGTTAAACAAGTTTTTTGGAGAATTTTATTATTCTATGTATTATCAATTGGTGTTATTGCAGCTATCATTCCTTATACTGACCCATTATTGTTAAATGAGAATGAATCTGTTACACAAAGTCCTTTCACAATTGTATTTGATAGAATTGGTGTTGCTTTTGCCGCTTCTGTTATTAACGCTGTTATATTGACATCATTATTATCTGCGACAAACTCAGGTGTTTATACTACTAGTAGAATGTTGTTCTCTTTAAGTGATGAAAAACAGGCACCTAAATTCTTAAGTAAGCTAAACGATAAATCTAAATTACCTTTAAGAGCATTAGTTACAACATATATTCTGATTGTAGCGATTATTATAATTGCTAATTTTTATTCAAATGCTGTTTTTAGTTTGTTAAATATTATTGGTTCATTGGTAATCATTGTTTGGGCAGCTAGTTCATGGGCACAAGTAAGATTGCGTAAAGCCATTAAACGTCAAGGTCAAGATATCAATCAACTTTTACCTTATAAATCACCATTGTACCCTCTTGGACCAATTTTAGTATTTGCAACTTTAATTTTCTTATACTTTGGTAATTCAATTGGAGATTTATTCGATGGTAATATAGGTAAATTTTTCGTTAACATTTTACCTATCATTATTTTAGGGCTCATTTTCTTAGCTCATAAATTAATAAGAAAAACGAAGTTCGTTAAATTAAATGATATGGATATCACACCACATCATTATCATAAAAATAATTAAATAATTAAATGCGAGCACTGAAAGTATAGTAAATCCTTTTTAGTGACTCGCATTTTTGGTTTCAACATATTGATATTTTCGAAAAAACAGTTATCTAGTATAATAGTAGTAAAGATAATGACTTAGAGGTGAAAGCAAGATGGTTGGTCAAACAAACTTATTTGATGATGTCATTAAGAGTGAAGAACGTTTCGTTATAGTTGTACAATCTCTAGAAGAAAAAAATGGTCAATTACTAAAACGTACATTAAGAGAGTACCCTAGTCTTGAACATGACCAAATGGAAAATTTATTTACACATTTAAAAGATGTATTTAGTACTGAACCTTTCAGTGAAAACCAGTCTGCATTTACAATTACAGTGTATACAAATTTAGATTATGCTGCTGATCAAGTTTACGCTTATGTAAAACGTTCAAAAGGGAAGCACGAATGGACACATACTGCTAAATAATAAAAAGGCATGAGGTCGAATGAATCATTCATCATGGTAATTATGATGAAATAAACAACATTCGTATTCTCATGCCTTATTTTGTATTACAAAAGTGTTTTTAAAGCTGCGGGAATACCATTAGAATCGTTATCTAACGTTATTTTGTCTGCAATAGCCTTCAGTTCCTCATTTGCATTTCCCATCGCGATAGCACAACCCACTACTTCAAACATTGATTGATCATTTAAACTATCACCAAAACAAATCACTTCAGATAATGATACATTTAATTTTTCACATAATGCTTTAATCGCATTACCTTTTGAAACATCCTTTGCCATAAATTCTAAAAAGAATGGTTTACTTGTTGTTACAACGATTTCTGAATTAAAACTTCCATGCATATCATCACGTACTTTAGCAATATTTGTTGCATAATCAACTCCCATTGCTTTTGGAACGCTATCGTTAATATAAGCTTTAATATCATCTACACGTTTCATAGGTAGCCCAGTAAGTTTTGATTCAATATCTCGATATTCATGATCACCATCATGGATAATATATCCATCTTGATATGTCAAGATTAAAAAGTTATGTTCACGACAAAAATCCACAATAAGGTCAAAATTCTTCTTAGATACACTTTGACTCACTTCTACTTCTTCTGTTGCTACTTTGATCGTTTTACCGCCGTTGTAACTGATGATATAACTATCATGGATATCTAATTGTAATTCTTTTGCAATTGGTAGCATACCTTCAGTTGGTCTTCCTGAAGCTAACACTACTTTATAGCCTTGATTTTGAATATCTATCAAGTAATTTTTAGTTTCTTTACTTACTTTATTCTCACTATTAATTAAAGTATCGTCCATGTCCATAACGATCATTTTATAATTACTCATATCTGAAGTGTACTCCTTTCGAAATTTACTCGTTTATATTTTACAATAAATTTTATGAAGGATACACAATTTCTTCAACAACGCCAATTTCATTGATTGTTGCTAATTCTGAATGACATGTTGTAACGGCTTGTCTTAACGCTCTAACTAATTGACCACTCTTCTCCTTAGGACTCATTGTTAATATGGTAGGCCCTGCACCGCTAATTACTGTCGCATATGCACCATATTGTTGAGCTATAGTTTTAACCTCTTTAAATTCAGATATTAAATGTTGGCGATATGGCTCGTGGAAGCCATCCTGTGACATCATTTTCCCAGCAAGTTCATAATTATGTTGAATTAATGCACACAGCATCGTATTACTTATTGCACTACTTTCAACCGCGCACTTATGAGAAAATTGATCAGGTAAAACGTTACGAGAATCTTCAGTCTTTAATTCATATGGAGGTATAGTTAGAATTATATCAACATCAGGCACATCAATATGTGCTACATTCGTTTCTTTTGTATCTGGATTATAGAAGCCTGCTAATAAGCCACCATAAATTGTAGGTGCAACATTATCTGGATGACCTTCTATTTCTGTAGCTAATTGAAGTAATTCATATTTAGAAAGCTGAATATTGCCAAAATAATTTGCAATGTATAAAGCGCCTACCAATGCAGACGCCGATGAACCTAAACCTCTAGCTAATGGTATATCACTTCGCATTTCAACACTTAAACTAGGTAATTCTACATTATATTTAGATGCAACCTGCTGGGCCACTTTAAAAACATAATTGTCTTTGTTCTTAGGAAGTGAATCTAATTCGGAGTTTAAATATGTAAATTCCCATTTTTCCCCTTCAATTCGTTTCACATAAAGATGTAAATATTTATCTAAAGCCATACCTATCGAGTCGAAACCAACGCCTAAATTAGCAGTAGACGCTGGTATCTTTAAGTGCAACCGTTCAGTCATTTTTACAAAGCTCCTTTAATGTAATCAATAATACTTGATTTATCGTTAGGAAGCGGTTGAATAGGGTTATCTAATATTGAAATAGCAGTATCAGGATCTTTTAATCCATTACCAGTTAAAATAGCTACTATTTTTTTGCCTTTAGGTAATTGTCCTACTCGATGTAATTTAATCAGACCTGCAATTGTGGCGTTACTAGCTGGTTCGCTAAATACCCCTTCTTTAGAAGTCATTAATTGATAAGCTTCTAAAATTTCTTCATCAGTAACGCTATCAATCAATCCATTAGATTCGTCTAACGCATTCGTAGCTTTAGTCCAACTAGCTGGATTACCAATTCGAATAGCTGTAGCAATTGTTTCAGGATTTTTAATCACTTTATTTTGAACAATTGGTGACGCACCTTCTGCTTGGAAGCCAAATAATCGAGGTAATTGACTACCCTTTTTCTCATGGTATTCTTTAAAACCTTGCCAATAAGCAGTAATATTGCCTGCGTTTCCAACTGGAATTGCGAGTACGTCTGGAGCTTGTTCCAATTGTTCAACAATTTCAAATGCACCCGTTTTTTGTCCTTCAATACGATATGGATTCACTGAATTAACTAACTCAATTTCTTCATCATTTTTAGCAATTTCCTTAACAATCTCTAAAGCCTCATCAAAGTTTCCTTCAATAGAAACAATTTCAGCACCATACATAACAGCTTGCGATAATTTACCGAGTGCAATCTTACCCTCTGGAATAACTACTATTGATTTTAATCCAGCTCGTGCAGCATATGCAGCTGCTGAAGCTGATGTATTACCAGTAGATGCACAGATAACTACTTTTTTTCCTTGTTCTTTTGCTTTAGTAACAGCCATGACCATTCCTCTATCTTTAAAAGAACCTGTAGGATTTGCACCTTCATATTTTACATATAAATCAATATCCAACATCTTAGACAAGTTCTCACAATGAATTAATGGAGTATGTCCTTCATTTAATGTTAACTTTGGTGTGTCGCTGTTAACTGGTAAATATTCTTTAAACTCTTCAACTAAACCTTGCCATCTTTTCATAAACATTAAACCCCTTCAACTGGATAAATTTTCTCGATATTAAAATCAGCTTTACTTAAAACGTCCTCTGGTGACTGATCTAAACCTATAATAACTACACCATACGTTTGTTCATCACGTTGTTCAACCTGTAGTGATTTATGGAAAGGTAACGTTTCTTTCAATAATGATTCAAATTTTTCTTTTGATAAGTCACTATTAAGAACAACATAATAGTTTAACTTCTCTTGAATAGCTATGACATCTTCCGTATCCATAATTTCGCGAGTTGCATCGGTTTTCAATTCAAAATGAGGTGGTAATGTATGCGTATTTGATTCAAAGAATAATGCCACATTTAGTAAATCACTTACAACAGCACTTCCAGTAGCTAAGCTACCTGCACCTTTCCCATAGAACATTGTATCGCCCACTGCATCGCCTACGACATAGATTGCATTATATTCATCTTCAACTGTAGCTAGTTGATGGGATTTATGTATTAATGTTGGTTCGACTGATGCGTTTACTTTACTATTTTGATAAGTTCCCTTACCAATCAATTTAATTTTATAACCTAATTTGTCCGCGACATTGATATCAGATAAAGTTGTCTGACTTATACCACGAACTTTAACATCATTTAATTTAATGACTTGGTTAAATGATAAATAAGAAGTGATAACAACTTTACGTGCTGCATCAATACCTTCTACGTCATCAGTCGGATCTGCCTCAGCAAAACCTAGCCTTTGCGCTTCATCAAGAGCATCTTCAAACGTTGTTTGTTCACGTGTCATTTTAGATAAGATGAAGTTAGATGTACCATTTAGTATTCCCATAAATTTAGAAATGTTATTAGCATTTAATCCATTATTAATAGCATTTACTATAGGGATACCACCGGCAACACTCGCTTCGAATTTCAACGCAAGTCCCTTTTCCTCAGCTAAATCTTCTAGTAGCTTCAAATGTACGGCTAATAAATCTTTGTTTGCAGTAATTACATGTTTACCGCTTTTCAAAGCATCTCTTAACCAATCGACAGTAGGTTCAATGCCACCCATTACTTCAATGACGATATCGATAGAATCATCATTTAAAATTTCATTAACATCTTCAGTTAAATGATATCGACTAATATTTATAGGTCTTTTCTTAGATTTATCACGCACTAAAATATGCTTTATAACAATATCTTTGTTTAATGTATCTATAATTTGTTGTCGATTTTCTTCAATTATTTTAACTACACCTGATCCCACTGTTCCTAAACCAAGCAAAGCAATATTTAATTCTTTCATATTTTATCTTCCCCCATTTGTATAACTGAGAAATACAATTGTTTTATTGAAATATACTTTATTTTAGTATACTATTAAACCATATTAAATTGATAGGACTTTTTAGCATAAAATGTAAATACTTAGCTTTATATTATCATGTGGTATCAGAAAATTAAATAGAATTTTCTGATTTTTTAGAAAGGTTGATTAGGTATATGAAAGTGGCAAAATTCGGCGGTAGTTCAGTTTCAAATGCAACACAAATCAAAAAAGTCCTAGATATCGTTAATAGCGATTCAGATCGTAAAATTATTATTGTTTCTGCACCAGGCAAAAGACACAAAGATGATGTTAAAACGACCGATCTTCTAGTTCGATTATATGAAAAAGTAATGAATAATCTTAATTATCAAGATAAAAAGAAAGAAATTATTCAACGTTATGCAGATATTTTACATGAACTTGATATAGATGATTCATTATTAAAAGTAATTGATGACACTTTAGAAGAGATTATTTCAACTTTAAAAGATAAGCCTTTAAGATTATACGATGCAATTCTTTCTTGTGGTGAAAATTTTAATGCGCAATTAATTGCAACTTATAATGATTCACAAGGTTTTAAAACGACATACCTTTCTCCAAAAGATGCAGGTATTCTAGTTACAGATTTACCGCAACAAGCTCAAATCTTGGAAGAAGCTTATGAGAAGATTAGTAAATTAAAAGATATTGAAGGTAAAATTATTATCCCAGGATTCTTTGGCGTTTCTAAAAATGATTATGTCGTTACGTTCCCAAGAGGTGGTTCTGACATTACAGGTGCAATTATCGCTAGAGGAATTAGAGCGTCTTTATATGAAAACTTCACTGATGTATCAGGTATTTATAAGGCAAACCCTAATATAATTAACAATCCGGATCTTATTGAAGAAATTACGTATCGTGAAATGCGAGAACTTTCATATGCTGGGTTTAGCGTCTTCCATGATGAAGCATTGCAGCCACTCTATAAACACAGAATTCCAGTGGTTATTAAAAATACAAATCGCCCTCAAGATAAAGGTACATTTATACGCCATGATAGAGATGTAAGTGATAAAAATGTCATTATAGGTATAAGCTGTGATAAAGGATTTAGTGTTATTAATATTAAAAAATATCTAATGAATAGACAGGTCGGCTTCACACGTAAAATTCTTGAAATATTAGAAGATTACAATATTTCTTTCGACCATATGCCTTCAGGTATTGATAGTATTAGTATCATCCTTCGAACACATCAATTAAAAGATAAAGAAAAAGATGTACTTAACGCTATACGTAAACGTTGCGATGTTGATGAATTAAGTATTGAACACGACTTAGCGATTTTAATGATTGTTGGTGAAGGAATGAATAAAGCAATCGGTACTGCTAACACTATTACACATGCGTTAGCAGAGTCTAAAATCAATTTAAAAATGATTAACCAAGGCTCGTCTGAAATATCAATGATGTTCGGTATTTCAATTGAAGATGCAGACAAGGCTGTTTTATCTACATATGAATATTGTTATCATGGCATTTGTTTGAATAATCTAAATAAGCAAGCATAGTTAAAAAGCATCTGATATTTAAGTAGTCATGTTTTGTACATTCCACTTAAATATTAGATGCTTCTTTATAATTTGTTATGAGCTAATGCCTCATTGATTCGTTGCTCCCCTACGACAACTTTTAATATAACAAATTGATAATAACTTAATGAGTCTAAAACCTTTTTATAATTAGGTAATTGATGGTAATTTTGATTATCCAATAAGTCGTACATTAGCACGATTTCTGGTTTAATATAATCTACTCCCCATGTCAGTGAATGAAAATAAATACTATTCTTAGGAATTCTAATATTACTATCTAACCTAAATATCCACTCTTCATTTACGACATCATAAATAAAGATATTTATTAATAATTTCTCGTTAAAAGTAATATCTATGTGTGCAATTTCGGGTACACTTAATTGATCTCGATTCATTAAATTATTATTTTTATCATAATAATTTAAATGATACGTGGACGGAATTACTTTTAATACTTCAACTAGTTGTTTACGTTCTACGCATATGTCGACTCTAGAAGGTAGAATAAAATTATCACTTAAAAATAGCTGCATTGCGACTTCCCCATGAAATTTGAATGAAGTACGACATTCATTTTTTAATATTTTAACTAGCTCTTCTACATGTTGTTGATGTTCCATATTACTACCTCCAAAGGAAACGCTTTCATACATTAATTATACATATCCTTATTTCTGATTTCAATTTACTAATTGTGAAGTATTGCTAAATTTGATGTTAAACAAAATAATAAAATTGCTAATATTAGGTAATATTTATTATTTTAGTAATTTAACTTAATTTACATTTTGTTGAACTACGCAATTATAATAGATATAATTTATATGTTATTTCATATTGCTCACGTTATTACTTTCAAATATATTGAGTGATATAAAATTAAAATTCGAACATAGGTGATGAATTATGACATTAACAATTATCTTAATTGTTATCATCGTTATACTTATTTTGGCGTTCATCTTAAATCAACGTTACATGCAAGATAGAGTTGATACAGAAGTGTACGCAAGAAATCAGATGGTAACTAAGAATGCGACGCTTAGCAATGAAAATTTAGAACTTAAAAATCAAATGCTTAGTTCTAATAATGATGTAAGTTCACATGCAAAGCGCAACGCGAAACACGTTTTAACTAGCATTCTTGAAAAGTATAAAGACGAAGGCAAGTTAAAGTATTACGATATTATAACGACAAGTAATTTAGCTACAAAACATCCTTTCTTTGAATACGCTAGAACATTCGATTACATTGTCGTTTCAGATGTTGGCTTAATCAATATTGACGTCAAAAACTGGAAACAAAAAACGTTTTACCATTTTGATGCACCAGTAGACGACGATATGCAAATTGACACAAATGATGTAAATCAGATTGTCGGTCATTATGTAAGTAAACAATATCACAGTCAGTTTGATTCACCACGCAGTGAAATTTATACTTTCGTCGAAAAAATTCAAAATAATCGTGTGATTTATGAGTTTTATGATCATGATCCATATGAACAAGCAGCGATTAATTCAAAAGTTTTAAAAGACGGAATTGAAAATCATTTTAATCATAAAGTACAAAGCATCGGAGTCGTTTACTTTAGCGATGGTAGCGTAAATATCATTGAGGGTTCAGAGGAAAGAGCTCAATATGTAGACACCGTTTCAACTAAATCATCACTTGAAGCGGTAATCAAAAATGCGATTGATTTATCTAAACATCCACTTTATGAAGACCAAGTTACCAAAATCGTAAACAGCTTTAATAATTAATGCACATAATAAGCGATTGACAGTGAATCTAGATACAGATACACGTGTCAATCGCTTATTTTTAACTCCATAAATTCACTTTATCTTTTTTAGCTTGTTGTTCATCTTTTTCAAAAAGATGACGATATTTGCCATTCGGTGAGAAGTACTTTTCACGTGCTAATCCATTTTTTACTAATTCTTCGTTGTACATAGTGTTCTCATCTAGCCACACATATGCAAGTGTCCGACCATATCTATCTTCTTTTTCCTTGTCATATTCTAAATATACATCTTTCCCATTTAAGTGTTGTTTACTATAATTAGATGCTTCTTTACCATATGGTTGAACTGGTGTGTTAGGTTTAACTGTTTCTGGTGTATCTATACCTATAAGTCTAACTTTAATTTCTTTTCCTTCACTATTTGTAGCAACAAAGGTATCACCATCTACTACTCGGTCTACATGTACTTTTTCTTTACCCTTAATGTTAGTACTGTTTGATGATTGAGAACCATTATTTTTAAAAGGTCCTGTATGATTCATAAATTGAAAGGCTAAAACGCCTACCACTAAAACAGCTAAAACGATGATACTTAATGATTTTTTCGAGTTCAAAGATGTCACCTACGCTTTTTATTTCAATAATAAATATCATATATAAATTAAAATTAATCGTCAATGACAACTTGTTTTAGTTAGACGATGTTAGTATCCACTGTACTCGAAAAAAGTGAAATTATTAATCTTATCATGCTATAATAAATGCGTTAGGAGTGACATCAATGTCTGAGAAAAATGAAAATTTAGTGACAGTTATAGCCGTAATTATAGCCATAATTGTCGGTGTAATACTACAAATTGTCTATAAGTTACCTATTATTGTCTCTGTCGTAGTAGCTTTATTATTAGGAGTCTTAGTAGGATTTATTGTTTATATCATTCAATCTATAATTCGCAAGAGAAAGAACAAGTAGCTCTATTAGAAAATCTTAATAGAAATTTTACAAGCAAAGTAAATTGGGAGCGAGAAAGAATTCAAATTGAATTCTTTCTCGCTTCCACATTTTTTATATTTAAGATTAATTTCTAGATATTGTGGTATGTATAAGAAATACCTTAAATGTATAAAATTAATTTAAAAAAATTGATTAATTTATCACAATTTTAATTATCAAAAAGCCTTACCATCAAACAATTAGCGAGGTGGTTTTATGGAAATTCTAGACGTAATTATAGATAATCACGGTCTAATTTATAAAGTACAAACACAAAATGGCCATGTATTCGAACATACTTTGGCGAAAGATACACCTCCAGATAAGGTTGCTCAAGTGTTACGGTTATTAGCCACTCATGTTGACAATCTAGAAACTCAAAAAAGAGATAATTAATATGTTTGTAAAGATACTTCTTAATCTTTAAATAATTAGGTTAAAAGTAAGCAAAAGGTCAGAACTTAAAGTATTAACGTTCTTGGAATCCATGCTCCCAAGAGCAAACTGATGTTCTGACCTTTATACATGACTATATGCATAATTAAATTCTATATCCATCCTTTATCATTCGCTTTTCTCCAAGCATCAAAGCGGTTCTCCGCTTCAAGTTTATCAATTATATTAGACGTGTAATTTCTTACCGTACCGTTTGAAAGATAGAGTTTATCAGCGATTTCTTTATTACTTAATCCTTCTCCTATTTCACGTAACACGACTTGTTCTTTATGCGTTAATGGATTAGCCTCTTTAAACAAAGATGTCATTAAAGTCGTACTATATTCTTTTTCGCCATTTAAAACTTTATGGATGGTTGCAACTAAATCATCAACCGATCGTTCTTTTAACACATAGGCATCAACATCGTTTGCAACAGCTCTTTCAAAATAACCAGGCCTTTTAAAAGTCGTGACAATAATCACTTTTGTATTAATTTTATTTTCTCTTAATTGCGATAGTACTTCTAAGCCCGTAATTCCTGGTATCTCAATATCTAAAATAGCAATGTCAGGCTGTTGACTATTAATAGATTGTAATGCGTCAATACCATTATCAAAATCATCTATCACTTTTAAATCGTCGTGAAATTCAATTAATTGTATCATTGCTTTACGCAACATATTTTGATCTTCTGCAATTACTATTGAAATCATTGTATACCTTCTCTCGGAATCATAATATCGATAGTCGTACCCTGTTTAGAAGTGATATTAACTGTGCCACTCAATAACGCTACCCTATCGTTAATACTCTTTAATTTTACTTCGCTAGGTTGTTTCAGACCTATACCGTTGTCACTAATGATTAATTTAATCCCATTATCGTAACTTTCTATTTTCCCATTAATTTCAGAGGCTTCCGCGTGCTTAATTACATTGTTAACCGCTTCTCTAAGTATCATTGATAATATCGTCTGTTTAGTTGGGTTGAGGGAACTCGCACCTCTTATATTTTCAAAGTTAAAGTGAATATTTGCATCCTTTAAGATTTGTTCTATAGATTGAATTTCTTCTTCAAAAGTTTGAACTTTCAAATTTTCAATAATATGTCTTACTTTATCTAATGTATCTTTCGAAATTTCGTTTATATTTAATATTTCTTTCTTAGCTGCTTGCGGATCTTTATCGATTAGTTTTGCAGCTAATTCTGATTTGACACTCAAACTTGCAAATACATGTCCTAACGTGTCATGTAAGTCTTGACCTATTCGATTACGTTCTTGTTCCGCAATCAAAATATTAATATATTTATTTTTTTCTTCAATTTGTTGACGATATTGTCTCTCTTTCATTAGTTTAAAATTACCAAATAATATTGCCAAAATAACAATATAATAAATAATAATACTCACGACATAAAAGTGATTCGTTTGTATAATCGTTATGATGATACATGTAATCATTGAACTTATTAATAACATAAACTCTTTTGATTTTACTCCCTTTTTAAATAAAAATGGTATAGCAAATGCACTAAAGAAGAAAAATAAACTCAATGCTGGATTGTATGCATATACAAAATAAATAATCGCTAAAAAATGAATACCAAATAAGATTAAATTAATACGATGACTTAATGTTTCATGAAAAAGAATTAAACTAGCATAAGCAAATGTAAAAATGATTACAATAAGTAAATTAAATAAAAAGCTATCATCTTGCCATGTTAAATACAAACCATAGTAAGGAAATATTAAGTAAATTAAAGATGAAATCTCTCCCATTTTAGCGCCTAAACTACGCTTCATTTATTCCACCTCTTTTCTCTTATTAATTAATAATGCAATAATTAAGAAAATAATGCTATAAATACCTAATATAACGAACGATTGGATATTAAAACCATTACCTTTACCTAGTTCAAGCGCTAAATGACGTAAATGATACGTTGGTGTTAGTTTAGCAATTGTTTGCATCCAATCAGGAAATGTACTAACAGGGAACCACAATCCACCAATAATGGCTAATACAATATTAAACAGATTAGCTACGCTACTTGCTTTCTGTGTCTCATTAAATTGTGTAATGATTAAACCTAATGTCAAAAACATGCTAGCACCTAACCATAAAGAAACACCAGATAAAATCCATTCACTTGCACTTAGATCTACCCCTCTATAGAAGTGTGCTACGCTGAATAAAAGCAATATTGAAGCTAAAAATAAAGTCATTGTTTTAATAATTTTAGCTAAATAATAATTTAATACTGTGATTGGTGTAGAAATTAATCTTTTATACCAACCACTGTTTCTTTCCTCGATTATTTCTAATGGAAATTGCATCAGACAAAATCCCATTAAACTGAATACCGTCATACTATACATATACTCTTTGTAAAATACTTTTTTCGCATCTGCTGGCATATCAATTAATGATGTAAACAATAAATAGAATGCCAAAGGAAAAATAAAAGCCATAAATGATGATAATTTGCGTCGAAATAATAATTTGTATTCAATATCAAGTAACGTTATGATATTCGTCATAGTCTATTGCACCACTCTTTCTTCTTTTGAAAACATGAGTTCCAATAAAGATTTTTTATAAATTGTGACTTGATTTAAATCTACATTTATTTTAATTAGATTTGTAATAATTTCTTCAACATTTTCTGTTTGAATTTTTAGATTACTATTCGTAATTTCTATATCATATGTTTCTGAAAGTATTTGATATTGTTCTTCCGTAAAGGTCATTATTTCAATAATTGAATTATTTTGGCTAAACAAGATATTATGTGGTGTATCATTAATTTTGATACTTCCTTGTTCTAAATAGACAACTTTATCAGCCATTCTTTCGACTTCTTCAATATAATGAGAGGTGTAAAGTATAGTTATACCATCTTCTTTAAGTTGCTCAATTAGATTCCAAAAGTGTTCTCTTGTTTCAATATCCATTGACGTTGTTGGTTCATCTAATATTAAAAATTGAGGTTTGCCTATTAAAGTTAGAACAAAGTCTAATAATCTCTTTTGACCTCCTGATAATTTATTAGCATATTGTTCCAATTGAAGATTAGAAAATTGAGTTAATTTTTGAAACTCATTAGATGTCATAGGATTGGTATATAATTGTTGATATAAATGATATAGTTCTTTTACTTTAATGAGCTTAGGTAAATTCGTAGTTTGAAATAATATGCCCATATTATTTGAGGATATTAAATTAAGTTTATCTTCGACTGTTCCACTATTCGCATGCTTATGACCAATAAGTATATCTATTAAAGTGGACTTTCCTGCACCATTTTTTCCGATTAATGCAGTACACTTTCCTTCCTCGATATCTAATGAGATATTATTCAAAACTGTCTTTTTACCAAACGATTTCTTTAATTGATTTATATATATCATAACGACCTCATGTCCTTTTAATTTATATATCTACTTTATCTTTTTATCGAAATTAAAATTAGTTCAAATTGTCACGATTTTAATATGACATTTGTCATATTAACTACGACGAGGTAGCAAAAAAGAGATTAAGCAACTTTAAATTGCTTAATCTCATAATTTTTAACTATTATAAATAGATTCTTAATGCTATAAAATTGGTGATACTAATTTTGCAATATCTTCTTTAACTTTAATTGAAAGCGAACGTTTCTTGTATTCCTCTAAAGTTAATAGTTTTGATTTTTTAATATCTTCTTCGTATGCTGCTCTGATCTTTTTAGCGATTTCTTTATCATAAATAAAAGCATTTACCTCAAAGTTTAAAGCGAAATTACGATAATCCATATTAGCTGAACCGACACTACAAATTTCGTCATCAATCATCATGACTTTTGAATGAATAAAGCCATTTTGATACGTATAAATTTTCGCACCACTACTTAATAATTCAGCAGCATTTGAAAATGTCGCCCAATATACAAACGGATGATCTGGTTTACATGGAATCATCAAGTGTAAATCAACGCCAGCATTCGCTGCCATTTTAAGTGCATTGATATACGATTGATCTGGAATAAAGTAAGGGCTTTGCATATATATTGATTTTTTTGCACTCATAATCATTTTAGTATATCCATATTCAATCTGATGTAAATCAAATGCTGGACCACTTGAAGCAATTTGAATCGCTGATTTCCCTTTATTCTGTCTTTTTTTAGGGAAGTATTTATCATCATATTCAAATTGTGGGCGGTGCGCTTGTGAATTCCAATCTAATATAAAACGTATTTGTAATGCGTCTATAACGTCACCTTCAACACGTATATGCGTATCTCTCCAATATCCTAGTTTACCAAGTCCTAAATAATCATCGCCAATATTAAACCCTCCAATGTAACCTACTTGACCATCAATCACTATAATTTTTCTATGATTACGGTTATTCATTCTAAAATTGATAAGTGGAAACTTAGATGCAAAAAACGCTTCAACTTCACCACCTAATGATTCAAAGTGATGAAATTTAGACATTCTTACTTTTTTAGAGCCTACATCATCATATAATATTTTAACTTCTAGCCCTTCTTTGAGTTTCGTTTCTAATGCATCTAGAATACGATGACCTAAGCCATCAAGTTCAAATGTATAATACTCTAAATGTATGTAGTTCTTAGCGTTATAAATGTCTTCAATGACTTTCTCATATAGCTTATGACCATCTGTAAATAAGTCAATGTGATTATTTTCGGTTAAAAATGCATCTTGTTTGTTTAATAACATTCTAATTAAATCTCTGTGTTTTGTTACTTGTTGATTATCAGTTTGATAATTATGTGCATCAAATTGTTTAACTTGATCCTTTAAAACACTTTTAAATGTATCTAATTCCTTACCATTATTTTTCTCCATTTTTCTTTTTGAAACAGTTCTGCCAAAAAATAAATAAAGAATAAACCCGATTAATGGTAAAACAAACAATACAAAGAGCCACGCCCATGTAGAAGACGCACTTCTTCTATTTCTTTCTAAAAAGATGATAATAAAAGCTAGTACTAGATTTATCACAAAGCCTAGTGCTAATAAAATCGTAAAAACAGTTCCCAAATCTGGGCCGAACATGAATTTCATAAAATAATACTCCTATTTAATTTTATAATTTAAATTATTTACTTAGCATTTAAGATTAAAATGGCATTTAGCACTTCTTCATTATTTGGAAATTTACGTTCTTCTATTTTGTCTATTGAAATATTTAGAACTTCAAATTGACTTCCTTCATCACTTTCAAGATACATATTAATTTCTTTTTCTAACTCATCCAGTGTTTTTTCTTGAATCTTTTTAAATTTGATTTTACTCATTCTACAACACTCCAATTCAACTTATTTGTTTAAATCATAGTCTTTTTACATTTAAATCGCAAATTAATTCATACTAGAACTTACATTTCATTAAAACGCTTACAATTATATATTCAAAATATTAAATTCACATAAGAGATAAATTATTGTATAATAAAATCATTCTATTAAATTTTCAGAATAATTAAATTATTTAGATTGTGGGGTATTATATGATTTCTTTTGAAAATGACTACCTTGAAGGTGCACATGAAAACGTATTACAACGATTATTTGATACCAATTTAATCCAAGCCTCTGGCTATGGTGATGATCAATTTTCAAAGCAAGCAGCTGAAGAAATTAAATCAGCCATCAAGTGTCCAGAAGCGACTGTACGATTCTTAGTTGGTGGTACGCAAACAAATCAAGTTGTTATTAATTCGATACTAGAGCCATATGAAGGTGTGATTTCAGCTGACACTGGTCACGTAGCTGTACATGAGGGCGGTGCTATTGAATTTAGTGGTCATAAAGTTTTAACTGTCCCATCTCACGAAGGTAAAATTAGACCAAAAGAAGTTAATGCATATCTAGATACGTTTTACAATGATTTTAAGCGTGAACATATGGTCTTTCCAGGAATGGTTTATATTTCACACCCTACAGAATACGGTACTTTATATAGTAAAAAAGAATTGAAGAATCTTGCTGACGTGTGTAAAGAACATAATGTACCCTTATTTATGGATGGTGCGCGTTTGGGCTATGGTTTAATGAGCGATCAAAGTGATTTAACATTTGAAGATATTGCTAAATATTGCGACATCTTTTATATAGGTGGTACTAAAATAGGTGCGCTATGTGGTGAAGCCATCGTTTTCACTAAAAATAATGAGCCAAAACACTTTACCACTCGAATCAAACAACATGGTGCCTTACTTGCTAAAGGTCGTTTAGTAGGTGTACAATTTCTGGAATTATTCACTAATAATTTATATTTAGATATTAGCCGTCATGCCATTAATATGGCTAATAAAATGAAAAAAGGATTTCTTGAAAAAGGCTATCAACTTTACTTTGATTCACCTACTAATCAACAATTTTTTGTACTTAGTGAAGAAAAGATTAAAGAATTGAAACAAAAAGTAAAGTTCGCGATTTGGGAGAAATATGATGATAATCATCGTGTAGTTAGATTTGCGACAAGTTGGGCTACGACCGAAGAAAATGTGGATAAGTTATTAGGGTTAATTTAACATCTGAAAAACAGGACTTCCTAAAAGGAAATCCTGTTTTTAATGAAATTTATAATAAATACCAGCTATAATTACAATTAATTCAAAGAAGGCTATGATTATTTCTTTTTTAGATGGTTCTCGTTTTTCTATAGTGACTTTAATATTAAATTCCACTTTTAATCTCCTCTTAAAAGTTTAAGCAATCATGTTAATCACATTCGCTACCTCGTTAATATTGAATTTTAAGTTGCATAATTTAATATTACACTTTTTTATATTGGTCACCTAAAGTTCTGAGTGCTGACCTTTATCATACATCTATTCTATTAATAACTTTTTAATAAGCATCAAGCACTTATGGATAAAAATAAATTACTCTAGATCCAATCCGGCGAGTTATTTCGACAATTTCAGGTTCACAGACTATTTTATTTTGGCTCTACGTCAAATCGGACTGATGAGTCC
>NZ_KV801095.1:0-9798 GCF_001810405.1 Staphylococcus sp. HMSC069D12 | reverse complement strand
AAAAAAAACACTGATCAATACAAGAAGAAATTATGTAGATTTTGGTATAGCATTTGATAGTCAATGGAATTTTGCAGTATTACCTGAAGAAATTAACGCGAATGCTTTTGTTCGACCAGATAATACTACTAAAGAGTTATTTCTTTCGGAAAAAAACATCAATAATTATTTACGCAAATATACTACAAATAAAAAGGCATTTTCTAGTGAGTTCTATAATGAAAAAGAAGTTATTAAATTCTATACACAAGGTTTCTTTATAGGTGATGAAGAAGTACATGAACTATATAGCGAAGGCTATAAAAAAGGTTTAAGAAAAGTAAATGATTTAAATAATGAAATTGATCAATTAATTGAAAGTAGTAC
The DNA here is from genome assembly GCF_001810405.1 of Staphylococcus sp. HMSC069D12. NCBI lineage: Bacteria > Bacillati > Bacillota > Bacilli > Caryophanales > Staphylococcaceae > Staphylococcus > Staphylococcus sp. HMSC069D12. The sequence goes on along the minus strand of NZ_KV801095.1, from coordinate 9,432 downwards.
TAATTTCTTACAAAATATGTTGTTAGATAATGGTAAATATATTTATGGATATTTTCCTCATTTTGATAATGAAATTGGATTCTACAATGTTTTAAGACACTCTTCTTCTACTTATGCCTTAATTGAGGGTCTGTCCTATTTAGGTAAAAGCTTACAACCTGTTGAAAAAGCAATTGATTATATCATTTTAAATCAACTGTTTGAGATTGGTGATAAAGCCTATATCTTTGATGATACAGAGGAAGCAAATGAAATCAAATTAGGACAAAATGCTTCATTTATATTCGCAGTTTGTGAATATTTAAAGCATGAAGATAATCCTAAATTTCTTGAGTCAGCTCAGAAAGTGGCTAAAGGTATTCTTTCAATGATAGATGAAGATACATATGAGACAACTCACTTATTGAATTATCCTGATTTAAGCGTAAAAGAGAAGTTTAGAATTATTTATTACGATGGTGAAGCAGCGCTTGCTTTATTGAGATTGTATCAAAAGGATGAAAATGAACTATGGCTAAAAACTGTAGAAAATTTGATGGACCGTTTCATTGAGAAGAAATATTGGCAATATCATGATCATTGGTTAGGATATTGTACGAATGAATTAGTTCAAATTAATCCACAAGACAAATATTTTGAATTTGGAATCAAAAATGTGAATAATTACTTAGATTATATTAAAAATCGTGAAACAACATTTCCAACATTCTTAGAAATGTTAATGGCCACATATAGATTAGTTCAAAAAGCGAAAGATACGGGTCGCGAGGAATTGGTAAACAATTTAATAGATGAACAATATTTGATAGATGTAATTAATATTAGAGCAGATTATCAAAGAGTTGGATTCTTTTATCCTGAAATTGCTATGTATTTTAAAAACCCATCAAGAATACTAGGAAGTTTCTTTATTAAACACCACGGTTATCGTGTTCGAATTGATGATATCGAACATTATTTATCTGGATATGTACAATATCAGCTTGCATTTAATAGGTAAAATAAGTATTTGAAATTTAAATTAATGACTTACAAAAAATGGTTGATTTACATAAAAACGAAATCAACCATTTTTAATTTGCTCTTTAATAATTATTTTTCATATAACTAAAATTCTAATTTCATAAAGAATAACTGAAAAAACTAAACAACATGTGAGCTATTCATAACTTGAATTAATTGTAGAAAATCTATCTTCCCATAACTTCATAACAATTTTACTTGAAAAAGCTTTAGAGTGCTTGATACATTCTTGAGAAAAAGTATCTCTTAAAGTCTTATCTAATAATAGGTTTCGCACTCGATTATATAATTCATCTTTATCATTTTTGTTAATTAAATAACCATTTTCATTATTTAATATTAATTCGGAAGGACCATACTTCGAATTATAGCCAACTGGAGGTATGCCTTCAGTTATAGTTTCTAATAAACCTAAATTAAATCCTTCCATATTACTAGTAATTAGAGACATATAAGCATCTTGAATCTCAGCACTTAAATTTCTTCTAAACCCTCGTAAAAACACATTGTTTTCTAAATTATATTCAGTGATTAGTTGCTTGTATTTTTCTTCTTCTTTACCAAACCCATACAAATGTAGTTGGATGTTAGGAAATTCTTTAATTAATTTAGAAACTAATTCAATTTGATGATTCAACTGTTTTTCAGGAGAATAACGTGCAACGGAAATAATTTTATTATTATTTATACTATGATTATTTCTTTTTAAATTAGTAAAATGTTCATCAATATATCCTACTGGTATAGTATGAACAGGGATTTCATTATTTATTCGAGCTGATATATCCAATTGTTGCTGTTTAGTCGATACAATTATCCCAGAGTATCTATTTAGATTGTTAAAAACATGTTTATAAGTATTTTTGATGTCCGATTCATATACCATGTCAATATTCTTGACATGAGTACTATGCAAAACAGCTAAAACAGGTATTGTTTCACTAGTATTATTGAATATTGGTGCAGTATTTATATTTTTATCACTCAGGAAAATATCTCCATTTTTATACAATTTTTCAATTGCAAATGCTAGTAATTCCTGATCATTATTAAAATACTTAAGTTGAGAATCGGTGTTATAAATAATAAGTTGTGATTGTGAATTTTCAAGTTCTGGATTAAAAAATTTTTGGAACTTTATAGTACCTTCAGGAGTGTAATAATGTTCACAAACTACTTTTTGATTTGTTGTTAAAGTTCTTGAACAACAAATCAAAAAGCCTCTTGAATCATATAGATCTCGACGTATTTTACGTTGATTTACATCAAAATGATTTATGTAATCCAAATGTTGGTAATTACTATCATTAAAATGGACATACATTCTATAGTTGCTTTTTTCATATATCTTTATATCATTGGTATTTTCAATAAATTTTAGTGTATAATTACACTCTTTAGTCCAATGAGTGATCCAGTCCTTATGGATGCTTTTTATATTTATACTGTCTTGTAGCACATCATATAAGCTTAATATATCGTCATCTTCAATTTGAAATAGACTTGCATTAAAATGTAAACGAGGTGACCACGATGCAAAAATCAATTTACTAGTTATCGAGTGATTTTTAAATAAGTTGTGTCTATTAATCATCGCTTTTTCAATTCCGGTTAATTTATTTCCTAACCTATTCCCTACTGAATATATCATTTTAATTCAACCTCATTTTTTGTTATTTATTATTTAGTTTATTTTTAATTTCATTTAAGTTTGGGTAAGAGGTAAATATAATAAATTTATCTTTATCTTTTATAATACCGCTATTATATTTCCTGCCAATAATTATTTCGTTAGTAAATTTAAATAGGGTATTTTTATATGCTTTTAAAATTTTAAATAAGTCGTCAACAGTGAAGTTTTGTCGTTCTCTCATAGTATGACGTCCAGTTAAATTTATTGCTACAGAATTTGAAAGACTTAAATGTTCTATTTTTGAATTGATATATTCATCGCGCTTTGGACCGTTTTCAAATAAATACTTAGATAATTCATAAGAAGGTGTATACATAGGTGAATTAAGCATGGCTTTCATCAATTCGTAAGTTGTCGTTTCTTTTCCTTCATAATAAAGTTTGTTATTTGTTGCCCAGTTAGCAATAAAAATAGTATCTTCTGATACATTATCATCTATAGCTTTTAAATAATTAAAGATAGGGCCTAAGCCTTCAATTGTACCTGAATGTTCTCTGTTATGAGATTCAATGACATTATAATTTTCATCAATAATCATATAACTGCGACCGTTCAAGGATTGACCATCAAATAAAGAAGTGTTCGAATTATTAATATTATATTTATTTAATTTCTCAGGTAATTCTTTTGCTAATTTTGGAAATTCTGTACCACCTGCTGATGATTTTAATAGAGTTAATGAATCTGGTTTATTTAGGTACAATAAATCTTTTTCTAATAGATGTCTATTAGAATACCATGTTATATTTTTGCTTTTTACTCCTGTAACGACACTCTTTAAAGCATCATCCATACATAGAATATAATCTGCATTACTATTTTCTAGAACATCAACTAATTGCAAATGCAATGATTTAGAGTGCTTACCTAAGTCACTAATTTGCCCAATCGCAATAATTTTATTACCTTTAAAAAATTTTGTTTGAGTATTAAATGCTTTTATAGCATTAATCATTGCTGGTAATGAAGCGTTGTGTGTATCATCTATTAAGTTAACTTTATAGTTAGGTGTTTCAACTTCTTTTAGGTTTAAAACTTTTTCAAATGGTTTAAATGTACTTAAGTTCTCTAAGGCTCTTTCTAGTGGTATATCTAAATGCGATAATGTAGCAAATGTGGCTAGAGAGTTTTCAACCATACCGTCACTTATTGAATTAATTCTATAAGTATATTTTTGTCCGTTAAAATCAATTGTTATAACTGTATAGCCTTTACTATATTGAATAGATTTAGGACAAATTGTTGCGCTAGAGTCATGTGTACTATAAGTAATAACATTACTTGTATTTTGTTTGGCGCGTTCGATTAATATATCTGAATGTAATGTATCTTTATTAATTATTGCTACTCCCTCAGGAGTTAAACCATCAAAAATACTTGCTTTCACTTCTACAATATTTAGAATATCTTTAAATGTAGACATATGAGCAGCACCTATACCAGTAACTATAGCAATATTTGGTTTTATTAAATATGATGAATTACCAACTGCATTTAATGCGTTTAATGATACTTCTAAAACAGCAAAATTTGGTTGTCTAATCATTTTGCATAATAATAAATATACTGCGGATCTTATGTTATTATTAAATCTATTTTGAAGAGGATAATAATCTTTAAGACCAGCACTTATCAGCATTCTAGTTGAACTTTTTCCCATTGATCCTGTTATAGCAACAACAGGGTGTTTATACTGTAGTCTCATTTCTTCAGCTAATTTAGTTAGTGTGTTTGCAGAATCATTGATAACTAATTGAGGAGTTTTAAACTTCATGTCAGGAACATAGGTTTCAGTAATAATTAATCCTAAATCTTCCTTATCCTTCTTTTGCGTTTGCATCTCTACCAAAACGTCTCCATGTATGCTTATTGGGCGATATGTAGGCTGTGCTTTTATTATGAATAAAGGGGAACCAATTCTCAAAATTATTTATAACATTGTCCTCTTTACCTTCAGCATCAAGGAGATTACCTCCTAAAATATTATGAAGTTCTTTAATTGTTAATGACATTTTGTACTCCTTTATAAAATGTAAAATTGTGTTTAATTTCTAAATATATATATAGTATAGCATGTTGATATACTGAAATGATTTGAAAAATTTTTGAAACTTAATGACTTATATATTCATATTAGTTTAAAATTCGATACTATTCCATAATGATGGAATGTGATGTATATGATTAATCAATATACATCACATTTCATTTAATGCAACTATTGCACAAGTTAATAGTATATTTAAAAATAGGTTAGTGAGATTGATTAATTATTGATTATGTTGGTATCAATGAAAGCTTGGAAGAAGGGCTTAAAAATATAAAAACTTGGATAAATCACAATACAATCATAGACACAGATAAGTTCGTCAATCTGTTAATGAATTATGATGTGATAGAGTTAAGTGAGGATAAATGTTAACGTTTTATTAAAACAGTCACAGAATTAGATAGAGCATTTGCAATTTGTGCTACTGAACTTATAATCTAAGAGCTCAATAGTGAAATTGTCTTTTTTAAAGTTGTTAAAGCATAAATTTGTTGAATTATTACAGAAAAAGATCGAAATTTAGTTACTGCTAATGGAACGGCAGCATTAGAGTTTGCCGAACTCATTTTAAAAGGACTTGAATTTGATAGTAAAGAAAATATTGAAAGGCAAATCTATATGTATCAAAGAGGCTTCTATGAGTATTGTAATAAGTATGGCAATCCTTATCAATAATTAAAAACCGCATCATTATCTGATACGCAGAAGCGTATCGTAAGTGAGGCGGGTTTTATTTATTATTTATGAAAGTAAAATAAAATTTGAATTCCATCTTAAATGTATTATATGTTCATTGTTGGATAATATGTAGATGTTTAAGAAGTTGATTTATATAATGTTTACCAATTTATGAGAAAGAGGGTTATCGTGATGAAGAGTTTGATAAAAAGGATAAAGGGACATGGATAGTTGGATCTATCATGACAATTGAACCAAAAGGTAAGTACATGGAATCTAGAGGTATGTTTCTATATATTAATCGCAATACTAGAACAACTAAAGGTTATTATTATGTGAGGAAAACAACAGATGACAGTAAAGGTAGACTAAAAGATGATGAAAAGAGATATCCTGTAAAAATGGAGCACAATCAAATTATTCCAACGAAGCCGATACCTAATGACAAACTAAAAAAAAAGAAATAGAAAACTTCAAATTTTTGTACAATATGCCAACTTTAAAGATATTAATGATTATAAAAACGGGGATATTTCATACAATCCTAATATTCCTAGTTAGTCTGCGAAATATCAACTGAATAATAATGACTATAACGTGAAACAATTAAGAAAAAGATATGATATTCCAACCAATCAAGCCCCTAAGTTATTGTTAAAAGGGGATGGCGACTTAAAAGGATCATCCGTAGGTTCTAAAAATTTAGAATTTACTTTTGTAGAAAATAAAGAAGAGGATATATTTTTTACAGATGCAGTACAATTCACTCCTAGCGAGGATGATGAATCATGAGTCAAACAGATTATCAAATAAAACCTGATAATATAAAAGGTAATTCTAAAGAAACCAGCTCAATATCCAAAATCAGTTATGAAATAGAAAATGCGAATAATAAAAGTTTGAAAAAATGGCAAGGTTATTCTATGGATGGTTTTATGATTACACCTGGAAGTGACTGAAAATAATCAGTAGTCCTAAGATAATTTTTTATATGGAAATTCATAAAGCATCCTTCATCACAAAGTGAAGGGTGCTTTGTTTATTTATAAGTGTTATATTTAGAAATGACTTACTGCTCATTATCTATAAAGATTTGTACATTGAAAATATTGATTGTTTTAACAAGAGGAGGTCATGTTGTTATTATGAGTCAGTTTAAGGACACATTATATAAACTATTTGAGCCAATGATGAAAATAGAGTTCTATCAAAATCTTTTGGTTAATCTTTTAATTATACTTGCTTATATCTTGATGGGTATGATTGTAATTGCGATATCAAGAAAGTTAGTTACTAAATTTTTCAACGTTAATGAAAAGAAAAAGAACCATCATAAAATTAAGAGAAGTGAAACACTATCCACATTGATTCAAAATTTAATAAGTTATGTCGTATGGTTTATTGTCCTTACGTCAATACTTTCACGTTTCGGTATTAGTGTATCAGCAATTTTAGCAGGAGCTGGAGTTGTTGGTGTTGCCGTTGGTTTCGGAGCACAAACAATTGTAAAAGACATTATTACTGGTTTCTTTATTATATTTGAAGGACAGTTTGATGTGAGTGATTATGTTCAAATTAATGCATCTGGGGTAACAATTGCTGAAGGTACAGTTAAAACGATTGGTTTAAGATCAACACGTATACAATCAGATACTGGAGAAATTTATACATTACCTAATGGTATGATTAGTGAAATAGTCAATTATTCTGCTACAGATGTTTCACCTATTGTGATGATACCGATTTCTCCAAATGAGAGTTATAAAGTAATAGAAGAGAAATTATTAAGATTTTTACCTACATTAAAGAATAAATATGACATATTTGTATCCGCACCAGAATTACTTGGTTTAGATAGTGTTGATGGCAATGAAATGGTGATTAAACTTTTAGCACATGTTAAGCCCGGAATGCATTTTCCAGGACAACGTTTGCTTCGTAAAGAGGTCATACAATACTTTAGTGAAGAAGGCATTCATATTCCTAAACCAACACTTGTAAAACTTGATAAAGAATTGAATAAAAAAGAATAGTCTGCAGATTCATTTTTAATGTGAAAATTCATAAAGCATCCCTCATCGCAAAGTGAAGGATGCTTTATTTTTATTATGATAAGTCATGAGTGATAGTGATTTGAAAAACATTGTTGAGTAAAGTTGTTATAAAGTCATCATGTATGAAATTTCATAGACAGTATCTTGTATTGATACATTGTATACACACTATTCATTCTGGCTTTAGTTAAATTTAAACAAGAGGAATGAAGATGACAAAACGCTTTACTGTTAAAACAATATTTGCTTTTATAGTTTTGTATAGATGTGTATATAATTTTAACTTTGCAACAGAACCTACGATTAATATAAGACCACAGAAAAAAGGAACAACACTCGTTATGTATGCCAAAGATAAAGCGAATAATAAGAGTGCTTCTTTAAAGTTAAAAGTAAAATAAATCAAAAATGAAATAACGATGCATTGTGAACTTCACGAAATCATATTACGATTGTAGTAACAAAACTTTCAAAAGGGGCGTTATGTTTGGAAGAAATTAACTTGTTAGAAGATAAAAAATTAGCGAATAAACTAGCTATATATTCATATATTAGCTTTGTCGTTTTCGGCATCATTTTTTATATTATTATGAAGTTTTCGGATACACCTAAATTTTTTGATTCTTTGTTAGTTAACGCATTATTCGTGATTATTCTTATTGTACTTATGTTTGTTGTTCATGAGTGTATTCACGGGATATTTTTCAAACTATTTTCACCTAAGAATAAAGTCTACTTTGGGGCAGCTAGCGGTATGATTTATTGTGCGATACCAGGGGGGACGTTTACACCGTTTACGTTTTTAATTAGTAGTATTGCACCGTTTGTCATTATCACAATGCTATTTATAGTGACGTTATTTTTAGGGTGGTTTCCACGGGGGCTCTTTTTCTTCTTTGCCACATTTCATGCAGGATGTTGCGCTGGTGATTTCTATTGGGTTTGGAAAATGATTAAAGCACCGAAGAATGCCACAATTGAAACGACGGATAAAGGCATTATCATTCACTAGCGCTTACTTTACTTTTGTTTAGTAAAAGCTTATATGACAATCCAACACGATTTCGTGTTGGATTTTTTAAGTGTTATAAGTCTAACTCGATATCATCTAACTGCTTGCCAATGACTACCAAATACAAAGGAACATCTGATTTGAATTGAATCGGTGTTAATTCGATTTCTCCTTCAGCGTATTGAACTAAATGTATCAATTTACTATCTGTAAAACGCACAAATCCTTTCACACGGTATACTTGTTGTGGGAGTCGGGTTAATCTTTCAATTAACGCTGCTTTCGTTTGTGAGAGAGGTGTTTCTATTAACTGATGATTGATGGCGTGATGGAGTGTACCTCTTTGTTTAGCATCTAAATGTTTCACGTTTAACAATGTGTTTAATGCTAATTCTCCCCATTGTCCTACTTGTATGTTTGCGTCTCCATTAATGACCTCTAGATGTCTTAATAAGCAAGCGATTTGATTAAAATCAGCGATATCAATCTTATTCACAAATAATGTAGAACAATGACTTAACTGTTCATAAAATAACGCTTGAATATCTCTAGGGTATGTTTCTATCTTCTCGTACAACTTTGCATCAATGATGCCAAGCATACTTCTAATAGTGGTAATTGGAGCTAGTATAGGTGTTAGACAGGCGTCAACAACGGCCAATGGTTCAGCGATACCACTACATTCTATAAACACAAGATCTGGTTGATGTTCTAAATATATTTCATGCAATTGTTGTGAAACGTTTGATTTCATAGCACAGCAAATGCAGCCTTCTACAATCTCACTGATAGGAATAGTTGGATGAATGAGTTGACTATCGACACTCATTTTTCCGAATTCATTAATAATTAATGCAGTTTTTATATCATGATTCAATGCGTCTTTAATTGGCTCTACGTCAAATCGGACTGATGAGTCCAA
>NZ_KV801094.1:0-1005 GCF_001810405.1 Staphylococcus sp. HMSC069D12 | reverse complement strand
CTCATGTTATCCCTCCTCTAATTTGTCTAATAAACTATTCCATAGTTGACGTATTCTTTCTCTACTTAACTCAAATATCTTTGCGATTTCATTTATAGATTTCCCTTCACATAGCAAGAAAAATATGTAGTATTCCCTTCTAGTCCCTACTGTATAAATAAGCTGATCTAGTTCATTGAAGAACACTTGATTACTAGTATTCTCACTTAGTTCAAAGGGTTCGACTTCATCAGTCAGTGAAAAGAAATCATCTATATTAGTATTATCATAGCTTACAACATTTGACGTTTTCTCTTTGTGATAGTCCATTATAAACCGTTTAATAGCTTGTTTATCGTATATCATGTAGCAACACTTACTTTATGCTTATAAGCGTATAAATCACGTTGTAAGCGTTCTATGAGGCTATAATCTATCGTTGAACCATTAGACTGCATATAATACATAATTTCCTTTTGCTCACTTGGCGTATATGATTTAATGACTTGTTTCAATTGCTGCATGTTCTTGTTCGATTTCATTTTGAAATGTTTTAACTTCTCTTTTTCACTTATAATATCAATCACTAACTTTTCTAGTGGGTAGGATATTGATACAACACCATACACCTCATTGGTAGTCATATGTGAGATATTTAAGTGATACATCATATCTATTTGCATAGTGATGGCCTTAATCTTGGTATTAATAAATTTAGGGTTATATTCTGTTAGCAAAGTATATTCAGATATTTTAGTTTCATAATATGATAGTGAGTAGTTTACTCTTCTAAGGTTCATGTATGCACCTCACAAATAAAATGAGCCTATCACTAAGGATAGGCAAGATATTTATTTTTTAACTATGCGATTTTCTTCGGCCATTCTCATAAGTCTTACATCTCTTTGTGATTTTTGGGACAATTCGTCTTTTTTCTGTTCTCGGATATTTTGAGAAAATTGTTCTTCTACGACATCTAATACTTTTTGACATTCTTCTGCCGACAATGTTGTTTCTGTTAAAAGA
>NZ_KV801093.1:0-100415 GCF_001810405.1 Staphylococcus sp. HMSC069D12 | reverse complement strand
GGACTCATCAGTCCGATTTGACGTAGAGCCTTTTTTATATGGAGCTAAACTTTCATTTTCTTATAAGTGATTTAAATGATAAAAATATTAAAATTTTAATAGTATTTTTTATTATGTTTAGTATAAAATATATGTATATTAAATATTAGGAGAATACTTATGGGGGATTTATATTTAGTATTTATTTGTCTTGTTATTAGTTTTATGTTACTTCTTTTTAAAAAGAAGGTTGCCATTGCAAGTTTGTCGATTTTAATAGCGTTTACCTCATTATTAGTAGTAATGCCACAGCACATTGTTAATGCGCAAAGTAATGTATTAACGAAAGAGAAAGTTAAATTTGTGAAGGGTATTGACGGAGATACTGTTCAACTACTTTACAAAGGGAAGAAATCGACTTTTAGATTGTTGCTTATCGATACACCTGAAACTAAAGATCCACGTAAACCTGTTCAAAAATATGGTCCAGAAGCTAGTCGTTTCACGACAAATATGTTAGCAAATGCTCGTACTATTCAAGTGCAGTTTGATAAAGGGCAACGCACAGATAAATATGGTCGTTATTTAGCGTATGTTTATGCTGATGGTAGAATGGTTAATGAAGCCGTTGTAAGACAAGGATTAGCACGAGTAACATACATTTATCCACCTAATAATACGTTCGAACAGATGTTGAAGGTGAGTCAATCGAAAGCTCAAGCTAAAAAGTTAAATATTTGGAGTAAGACAACATCGAACTCTAAAACCAAGGCAGGTCAGACATCTATTGCCAAGTCTACTCTGAAGCCAACAACACCAAAGACCTCGCCTTCAAAAACAACAAAAAAGCAATCTAAAGAATATTATAAAAATTGTACTTTGATGAGAAAGAAATATCCCAATGGAGTTAAAAAAGGACATCATGCTTATCAATCTAAGTTAGACCGTGATAAAGATGGATGGGCATGTGAAAGATAAGCATTAATCATATAGAGAATTAGGGTGCGGAACAATGAATTCGTAATGAATATTGTTTCGTACCTTTTTTATAGTGCAAAAGGCGTAACAATCAATTAATCAGCCTAATCATGATAAAATAAAGATTAATATTACAAATACTAGGTGAGAAGTTATGACTAAAGTCAATTTAATAGAAAGTCCGTATCCGCTTCAAAGTATCAAAGGACTAGGACCAAAAAGAATTGCTTTATTGCAAGAACTGAATATTAACACGGTTGAAGACTTAGTACTTTATCTACCGACTCGTTACGAAGATAATACAGTTGTAGATTTAAATATGGCTGAAGATCAATCTACAGTCACAATTGTCGGAGAAGTTTATTCGATGCCAACTGTCGCATTTTTCGGCAGAAATAAATCAAAGTTAACAGTACACTTGATGGTAGATAACATCGCGGTCAAGTGTATCTTCTTTAATCAACCATACTTGAAAAAGAAAATTGAACTTCATGGGTCGGTAACTGTTAAAGGAAAATGGAATCGTGCAAAACAAGAAATAAATGGAAATAGGATGTTTTTTAATGAAAAATCACAAGATACAAATGAAATTAAGTTAGAACCTGTTTATCGTATTAAAGAGGGCATTAAACAAAAACAAATGCGAGATATGATTTATCAAACTTTAGATGATGTTACAATCCATGAATGGCTTACAGAAGAACTTAAACAGAAATATAAATTAGAATCTTTAGAGGATACACTATATGCCTTACATCGTCCCAAGGATCGACAGGACTTATTACGTGCTAGAAGAACATATGCCTTTACTGAGTTATTTATGTTTGAATTAAGAATGCAGTGGTTAAATCGTTTAGAAAAGTCATCTGACGAAGCTATTGAGATAAATTACGATATTCAAAAAGTGAAAGATTTTATAGAAACTTTACCTTTTGAATTAACTGATGCACAAAAAAAGAGTGTGAATGAAATCTTTAGAGATTTAAAAGCGCCGATACGTATGCACCGATTACTACAAGGTGATGTAGGGTCAGGTAAAACAGTTGTTGCAGCAATATGTATGTATGCGTTGAAAACAGCGGGCTATCAATCAGCATTAATGGTCCCAACGGAAATTTTAGCTGAACAACATGCAAATAGTTTAACTGAACTGTTCGGTGACTACATGAATGTAGCATTGCTGACAGGTTCTGTTAAAGGTAAAAAAAGAAAAGTTCTATTAGAGCAATTAGAAAATGGTACTATTGATTGTTTAATAGGTACACATGCGCTTATTCAAGATGATGTAACATTTCAAAATGTAGGACTTGTCATAACAGATGAACAACATCGCTTCGGAGTCAATCAACGTCAACTTTTAAGAGAAAAGGGTGCAATGACGAATGTACTCTTTATGACAGCAACACCAATTCCTAGAACACTTGCTATATCTGTATTTGGTGAAATGGATGTGTCATCAATTAAGCAACTACCTAAAGGGCGCAAGCCAATTATTACAAATTGGGCAAAGCATGAACAATATGAGCAAGTGTTATCACAAATGACGTCTGAACTTAATAAAGGACGTCAAGCCTATGTAATATGTCCATTGATTGAGAGTTCAGAGCATCTTGAAGATGTGCAAAATGTAGTCGAGTTGTATGAATCACTTAAACTGCATTATGGAGAGGAAAAAGTAGGATTATTACATGGTAAAATGCCAGCTGAAGAAAAAGATGAGGTTATGACGCGATTCAGTCAACATGATATAGATATACTAGTTTCAACAACTGTAGTTGAAGTTGGTGTCAATGTACCAAACGCGACATTTATGATGATATATGATGCAGACCGCTTTGGTTTATCAACGTTGCATCAATTAAGAGGTCGTGTAGGACGTAGTGAACACCAAAGTTACTGTGCCCTTATCGCATCTCCCAAGACAGAAACTGGCATAGAACGCATGACTATTATGACGCAAACAACGGACGGTTTTGAATTGAGTGAGCGTGATTTAGAAATGCGTGGTCCTGGTGACTTCTTTGGAGTTAAACAAAGTGGTTTGCCTGACTTTATGGTAGCGAACATTGTTGAAGATTATCGAATGCTTGAAGTAGCTCGAGACGAGGCGGTAGAGTTGATACAATCAGGTGAATTTTTTACAGAAACATATCAGCACTTACGTGAATTCATTGATCAGAATTTGCTACATATGAGTTTTGATTGATGCTTAAAAGTCACTATTGTCAAAAAGTAAAATATAGCACTATGATATTTGTTGAGCTTATCAAACGGAAAGTGTTATGATATGTGAGGAATGTTTAAGACTTGGTACTAATTTCGCTTTTAAGGAGGGATTTAATTGAAATTGAAAAAAGTAGAACGTCGTCAGGCGATTCAAAAAGCAATTGAATTAAATCCCTTTATTACGGATAGTGAATTATGTGAACAGTTTGAAGTTAGTATTCAAACCATACGGTTAGATAGAACAAACCTAAGTATTCCAGAACTACGAAAGCGTATTAAATTAGTAGCTGAGCAAAATTATGAACAAATTCGTGCTCTAGAGGCAAATGAAGTGGTTGGAGATTTAATTCAAGTTGAACCAAATATATCCGCTCAATCCCTCATTGAAATTACTGAAGAATCCGTTTTTACGAAGACTCAGATAGCACGAGGTCATGTGTTATTTGCCCAGGCAAATTCGCTTTGTGTAGCTTTAATACATAAATCAACAGTGTTAACACAGGAAAGTAATGTAGCATTCATTGAGAAAGTTAAACTTAATGATACAGTAAGGGCAGAAGCACACGTTGTAAATAAAACTTCGCACCATTATGTTATAGAAGTAAACTCATACGTAAGAGACACAATAGTGTTTAAAGGAACGTTTAAAATGTTTTATATAAGCGAGGATGAATGACATGGTTAAAATTGCTATTGATATGATGGGTGGAGATGACGCACCCGGTATCGTCTTAGAAGCTGTTGAGAAAGCAGTTAATGATTTTAAAGATTTAGAGATTATTTTATTTGGTGACAAAAATCAATACACACTCAATCATGAACGTATAGAATTTAGACATTGTTCTGAGAAAATAGAAATGGAAGATGAACCTGTAAGAGCTATTAAACGTAAGAAAGACAGTTCAATGGTAAGAATGGCAGAAGCAGTGAAAAATGGTGAAGCGGATGGATGTGTGTCTGCAGGGAATACCGGTGCGCTTATGTCAGCAGGTTTATTCATTGTTGGTCGTATTAAAGGTGTGGCAAGACCAGCACTTGTAGTCACTTTACCAACAATTGATGGAAAAGGATTTGTATTTTTAGATGTGGGTGCCAATGCAGATGCGAAACCAGAACATTTATTGCAATATGCACAACTTGGTAATATTTATGCTAAAAAAATACGTGGCATTCAAAATCCTAAAGTATCATTATTAAATATCGGTACAGAACCAGCTAAAGGTAATACATTGACTAAAAAATCTTACCAACTACTTAAAGGCGATCAAAGCTTTAACTTTGATGGTAATATTGAAGCTAAAACGTTAATGGAAGGTAATACTGATGTAGTGGTAACTGATGGATATACGGGTAACATGGTACTTAAAAATATCGAAGGTACTGCAAAATCAATAGGTAAAATGTTGAAAGAAACATTTTTAGGAAGTTTAAAAAACAAACTAGCAGCTTTAGTATTAAAAAAAGACTTAGATGCATTTACTAAGAAGATGGATTATGCAGAATACGGTGGATCAGTATTATTAGGTCTTGACGGAACGGTTGTTAAAGCGCATGGTGGATCAAATGCTCGCGCTTTTTATTCTGCGATTCGACAAGCTAAAATTGCTGGCGATGAAAAGATTGTCGAGATTATGAGAGAGACGGTAGGTGGTAAGGATGAGTAAGGTAGCAATTATTTTCCCAGGTCAAGGTGCACAAAAAGTTGGCATGGCAAGTGATTTGTTTAATGAGGATACGAAAGCGACAAATATTCTAAATACAGCTCAAGAAGCAATGGACTTTGATTTATTGGAAACGATGTTTACAGATAATGAGAACAAACTAGGTGAAACTGAACATACACAACCAGCTTTATTGACGCATAGTATAGCGTTATATAGTACATTAGATAATATTAATGCTGATTATACTATGGGACACAGCTTAGGTGAATATTCTAGTTTAGTTGCTGCAGGAGTATTAAAATTTGAAGATGCAGTTAAGATTGTTCGCAAACGTGGTCAATTAATGGCTCAAGCTTTTCCAAATGGTGTTGGTAGTATGGCTGCAGTATTAGGTTTGAGTTATGAAGAAGTAGGCCGAATATGTAAAGAATTATCTACAAATGATGAATTGGTCGAACCAGCAAACTTTAATTGTCCGGGTCAAATTGTAGTTTCAGGTCACAAATCACTTATTGATAAATTTGTTGAAGAAGGAAAATCGTTAGGTGCTAAACGCGTCTTACCTTTAGCGGTTTCTGGACCTTTCCATTCTTCAATGATGCAAGTGATTGAAAAAGACTTTGAGTCATTCATTAATCAATTTGAGTGGCATGATGCATCGTTCCCGATAGTTCAAAATGTTAATGCACAGGGTGAAACTGATGCAGCAACAATTAAGTCCAATATGATTAAACAATTATATTCACCCGTTGAATTTATCGATTCAGTAGAATGGTTAATTGCGCAAGGTGTAGATCATTTTATAGAAATTGGTCCTGGTAAGGTCTTATCTGGTTTAATTAAGAAAATAAATCGCGATGTTAAATTGACATCAATTCAAACACTAGAAGATGTGAAAGGATGGAATAATCATGACGAATAAAAATGCATTAGTGACTGGTGCTTCAAGAGGTATAGGTCGTAGTATCGCATTACAATTGGCTGAAGATGGTTTCAATGTAGCCGTAAACTATGCAGGTAATAAAGAAAAAGCTGAAGCAGTTGTTTCTGAAATTAAAGCTAAAGGTGTTGAAAGTTTTGCGATTCAAGCAAATGTAGCTGAAGGCGACGAAGTTAAAGCTATGATTAAAGAAGTCGTTAGTCAATTTGGTTCGTTAGATGTACTTGTAAATAACGCTGGTATCACTCGTGATAATTTATTAATGCGCATGAAAGAACATGAATGGGATGATGTTATCAATACTAACCTTAAAGGTACATTTAATTGCATTCAAAAAGCTACACCTCAAATGCTTCGTCAACGTGGTGGTGCAATCATTAACTTATCAAGTATTGTAGGTGCCATGGGTAATCCAGGACAAGCTAACTATGTTGCTACTAAAGCAGGTATAGAAGGTTTAACAAAATCAAGCGCACGTGAACTTGCATCACGTGGTATTACTGTCAATGCGGTAGCACCTGGTTTCATTGTTTCGGATATGACAGACGCATTGAGTGATGATTTAAAATCACAAATGTTAGAACAAATACCTTTATCTCGATTTGGTGAAGATACAGATATAGCGAATACAGTAGCATTTTTAGCATCTGATAGAGCGAAATATATTACTGGCCAAACAATCCATGTCAATGGTGGCATGTACATGTAATTGAAGTACTTGAATTTTATTATCAGTGTTTAAGAAATGCTTGTATTTTACCCATTAAAATGGGAAAATATAGTAGTCTATGGATAGACATTTTTAAAGGAGGTGAATCGACGTGGAAAACTTCGATAAAGTAAAAGATATCATCGTTGACCGTTTAGGTGTAGATGCTGATAAAGTAACTGAAGACGCATCTTTCAAAGATGATTTAGGCGCTGACTCACTTGATATCGCTGAATTAGTGATGGAATTAGAAGATGAATTTGGTACTGAAATTCCTGATGAAGAAGCTGAAAAAATCAATACTGTTGGTGATGCAGTTAAATACATCAATAGTCTTGAAAAATAAAAACTTACATCTGAGTCGTCTACAAGATGGCTCAGATTTTTTTCTTAAGAATCAAACAAAGAATAAACATATGGGAGGTTCTAATGTGACTAATCCAAAAAAAATAGAAATGGTTAATGACTTTCAACAACAGTTTGCGAAGAAAATGAATGAGTTTGGATTTACATATTCAAATATTGACTTGTATCAACAAGCTTTTTCTCATTCAAGTTTTATCAATGACTTTAATATGGATCGTTTGGCGCATAATGAGCGACTCGAATTTCTAGGCGATGCGGTATTAGAATTGACGGTTTCACGCTACCTTTTTGATAAACATCCAGATTTACCAGAAGGTAATTTAACAAAAATGCGTGCAACAATTGTATGTGAGCCCTCACTTGTAATATTTGCTAACAAAATCGAGTTAAATCAACTTATCTTATTAGGTAAAGGTGAAGAAAAAACGGGTGGGAGAACACGCCCTTCATTAGTGTCCGATGCCTTTGAAGCTTTTGTCGGGGCTTTATATCTTGATCAAGGATTAGATGTAGTTTGGCAATTTGCTGAGAAAGTGATTTTTCCATATGTTGAGGATGATGAATTGGTTGGTGTTGTTGATTTCAAAACACAATTTCAAGAGTATGTTCATAGTCAAAATCGTGGAGATGTGACTTATCGTTTAATTAAAGAAGAAGGTCCAGCGCATCATCGATTGTTTACGTCGGAAGTCATTTTAGAGAATGAAGCAGTAGCAACAGGTCAAGGTAAAACTAAAAAAGAATCAGAACAAAAAGCGGCAGAGAGCGCTTATTCAAAATTAAAAAGCAATAATAATCTTTAACATATATTAAAGAAAACCATTAAACGGTAAAATATTGTCCTCCTCTCAACTAGAATGAGTGGAATGATTAACAAGGAGAATAGTATGGTGTATTTAAAATCAATTGATGCCATAGGTTTTAAATCATTTGCAGATCACACAGATGTTCAGTTTGACAAGGGTGTAACTGCAATTGTTGGGCCTAATGGTAGCGGAAAAAGTAATATCACTGATGCCATTAAATGGGTATTAGGTGAACAGTCCGCCAAATCATTACGTGGCTCTAAAATGGAAGATATTATTTTTTCAGGAGCAGAACATCGAAACGCTCAGAATTATGCAGAAGTACAATTGAAACTTGACAATAAAGCTAGAAAGTTACAAGTTGATTCAGATGATATCGTTGTGACACGTCGTTTATATCGTAGTGGTGAGAGCGAATACTACCTTAATAATGATAAAGCGCGTTTAAGAGATATCACTGAATTATTCCTGGATTCTGGTTTAGGAAAAGAAGCATTTAGTATTATATCTCAAGGTAGAGTAGATGAAATTTTAAATGCTAAACCTATTGATAGACGACAAATACTTGAAGAATCAGCTGGTGTATTAAAATATAAGAAGCGAAAAGCTGAATCATTACAAAAGTTAGACCACACTGAAGATAATCTTACGCGCGTAGAAGATATTTTATATGATTTAGAAGGACGCGTTGAACCATTAAAAGCTGAAGCATCAATTGCAAAAGAGTATTTAAAATTGTCTGAAGAGATGAAACAAAGTGATGTTATTGTTACTGTACATGATATCGACCAATATTCAGAGGAAAATCGTCAACTGGATCAAAAATTAAATGATTTAAAAAGCCAACAAGCGGATAAAGAAGCAAAACAAGCTCAGATTAATAAATATATTCAAAAGCAAAAGTCTCAACGTCAACAAATTGATAATGACATTGAACAATTAAACTATGATTTAATCAAAGCTACTGAAGAATATGAAAAGTTCACAGGTCGATTGAATGTTTTAGAAGAAAGAAAACGAAATCAATCAGAAACGAATGCTCGTTTTGAAGAAGAGTTAGATAATTTACATCAAGAATTAAAAAATGCTCATAATGAAAAAGCTGATATTACTCAACAAATTACTGCCTTACAAGAAAAACAAAAAGAGTTGAATAATAGTATTCATCAATTAGAATCAAAACTGTATGTTTCTGATGAACAACATGACGAAAAATTGGAATCAATCAAAAATGAATACTATGAATTAATGTCTGAACAATCAGATGTAAATAATGATATTCGCTTTTTAGAGCATACGATTAAAGAGAATGAAGCGAAAAAATCACGCTTAGATTCTCGCTTGGTTGAAGCGTTCAATCAACTTAAAGCGTTGCAAAGTGAAATTTCTAATACAGAACGCAACCATCAAGCTACTGTTAAACAATTGAGCGATATTGAGACTCAAATAAGTCAACTAGAACAGCAGTTATCAAAATCTAAACAAACTCAAACTGAATATGAAGATAAACTTTATCAGGCTTATCGATACACTGATAAAATGAGAGCTAGAATAGAGAGTTTAGAAACTCAAGAAGAAGATTATACTTATTTCTTTAATGGTGTTAAACATGTGTTAAAAGCTAAAAATGATAACCTACAAGGTATTCATGGGGCCGTTGCAGAAGTGATAAATGTGCCATCTGAATTGACTCAAGCGATTGAGACCGCATTAGGTGCTTCATTACAACATATCATAGTTGATAGTGAAAAAGATGGACGCCAGGCAATACAATTTTTAAAACAAAAGGGTCTTGGTAGAGCCACATTCTTACCATTAAATGTTATAAGATCGAGACAATTATCTAATAATATTAGACATATCGCTGAAAATACAAATGGATTTATCAATGTAGCTTCAGATGCGATTAAAGTTAATTCACAATATCAAGCTGTAGTTGAAAATTTAATAGGTACTACTATTATCGTAGACAATTTGAAACATGCTAATGAACTGGCAAGAGCTATCCAATATAAAACACGCATTGTAACTTTAGAAGGAGATATTGTTAATCCTGGTGGTTCTATGACCGGTGGTGGTACGCGCAAGACGAAGAGTATTCTTTCACAAAAAGATGAACTGACAACTATGCGTAATCAATTAAAAGATTATGAATCGCAAACACAAGATTTCGAGAAACAGCTACAAAAACAAAAAAATGAAGTTGAACATCTCAGCGAAACTTATTTTAAAATGAGTCAGAAATATAATGAAGTAAAAGAACAATCTCATAACGAAGCGTTAGAATTAGATCGACTTAAAACACAAGAAACGCACATTAAAGATGAACATGAGGAATTTGAATTCGAGAAAAATGATGGCTACCAAAGTGAAAATAGTCGCATTACTTTAACTGAAAAACAAGAGCGTTTAACTATTATTCAAGGTAAGTTAAAACAACTTGAAACAGATATTGAACGTTATACTCAATTATCTAAAGAAGGTAAAGAGAATACCACTCAATTGCAACAACAATTAAACCAAAAACGTTCTGACTTAGCTGTAATTAAAGAACGAATAAATGCTCAAAAAGCGTCATTAGAACGTACAGATAAACAGATAGAGACGATTAACAAACAATTAACAAATGTTGACGATAAAATTAAACTCTTCAATTCTGACGAAATGATGGGGGAACAAGTATTTGAAAAATTACAACAACAGATAAAATCTAAAGAAAATGACCGACAATCCATCACTGATCAGTTAAAACAATTGAAAAAAGAACGTATTGATGTCAATGAACATGTTGAGTCACATGAAGCTACATTGCAAAAATGTCATCAAGATTTATTGTCAATTGAAAGTTTTTATCAAGATATAAAAGCACAACAATCGAAATTAGATGTATTGATTAACCATGCAATTGATCATTTGAATGATGAATATCAACTAACTGTTGAGCGGGCTAGAAGTGAATTCTCTTCAAAAACGCCAATTGATGCGTTGAGAAAGAAAGTCAAACTAACTAAAATGTCAATTGAAGAACTTGGGCCAGTAAATATAAATGCTATTGAGCAATTTGAAGAATTAAATGTGCGTTATACTTTCCTAGATGAACAACGTACAGACTTGCGTGAAGCGAAACAAACACTTGAACAAATTATAAGTGAGATGGACCAAGAAGTGAAAGGTCGTTTTAAAGAAACGTTTTTACAAGTGCAATCTCATTTTACGACAGTATTTCAGTCGTTATTTGGAGGTGGACATGCTAAATTAGAGTTAACAGATGATGATTATTTATCAGCTGGTGTCGATATTATTGTTCAACCACCTGGTAAGAAATTGCAACACTTATCTTTATTAAGTGGTGGTGAGCGTGCATTAAGTGCTATTGCACTACTATTTGCTATCTTGAAAGTAAGATCTGCTCCATTTGTTATACTAGATGAAGTAGAGGCTGCACTCGATGAAGCGAATGTAATTCGATACGCTCAATTTTTAAAAGAATTATCTATTCAAACTCAATTTATTGTTATTACACATCGAAAAGGGACTATGGAATATTCAGACCGTTTATATGGTGTGACGATGCAAGAGTCAGGTGTTTCAAAATTAGTAAGTGTCAACTTAAATACAATTGATGAGGTTATGAAGGAGGAACAAGCATGACTTTCTTTAAACGATTAAAAGACAAATTTTCAACGAAATCTACTGAAGATATAGAACAAGATTTATCAGAAGAAGAAGGTAATCAGAGTAGCGCAACTCATGATGATAATGATGAAGCACAGATAGAACCGAAGAAAAAACCACGTAAATTAAGTGAAGCGGACTTTGATGACGATGGATTAATTTCAATTGAAGACTTTGAAGAAATTGAAGCACAAAAAATGGGTGCTAAATTTAAAGCGGGACTTGAAAAATCACGTCAGAACTTCCAAGAACAACTTAATAATTTGATCGCGCGTCATAGAACAGTAGATGAAGATTTCTTCGAAGCACTTGAAGAAATGTTAATCACTGCAGATGTTGGTTTCAACACAGTGATGCAATTAACAGAAGAATTACGTACTGAAGCACAACGTCGAAATATACAAGAAACTGAAGAGTTACGTGAAGTTATTGTTGAAAAGATTGTTGAAATCTATCATCAAGAAGATGACCAATCAGAAGCAATGAATCTCGAAGACGGCCGTTTGAATGTCATTTTAATGGTTGGCGTAAATGGTGTTGGTAAAACAACTACAATCGGTAAATTAGCACACAGATATAAAATGGAAGGCAAAAAAGTAATGCTTGCCGCTGGAGATACATTTAGAGCTGGTGCAATTGATCAACTACAAGTTTGGGGAGACCGTGTAGGTGTTGAAGTAATTCGTCAAAGTGAAGGTTCAGATCCTGCTGCAGTTGTATATGATGCAATTAATGCCGCTAAAAATAAAGGTGTCGATATATTAATTTGTGATACTGCAGGACGTTTACAAAACAAATCTAATTTAATGCAAGAATTGGATAAAATGAAACGTGTCATTAGCCGAGCTGTACCAGATGCACCACATGAAGCTTTATTATGCTTAGATGCAACAACAGGTCAAAACGCATTATCTCAAGCACGTTCATT
Source organism: Staphylococcus sp. HMSC069D12 (assembly GCF_001810405.1). NCBI lineage: Bacteria > Bacillati > Bacillota > Bacilli > Caryophanales > Staphylococcaceae > Staphylococcus > Staphylococcus sp. HMSC069D12. The sequence continues at coordinate 88,144 of NZ_KV801093.1, read as the reverse complement.
TAAAGAAGTTACAAACGTATCAGGTATAGTATTAACTAAATTAGATGGTACTGCTAAAGGTGGTATTGTACTTGCGATTAGAAATGAACTTCATATACCTGTGAAATATGTAGGATTAGGTGAGAAACTTGATGACTTACAACCATTTAACCCAGAAAGTTATGTATATGGCTTATTTGCAGATATGATTGAACAAAATGAAGATATTCCAGATGAAGTTGCTGAATTAGATTTTAATAATGAGGATAATCCAAATGGGGAAAAATGATTTAGTTAAAACTTTGCGAATGAATTATTTGTTTGATTTTTATCAAACATTATTAACTGAAAAACAAAGAAATTATATGGAACTGTTTTATTTGAGAGACTATTCACTAAGTGAGATTGCAGAGACATTTGATGTGAGTAGACAAGCAGTTTATGATAATATAAGAAGAACTGGCGATTTAGTAGAAGATTATGAAGCTAAATTGAATTTGTATGAAAAATTTGAACAACGTCGTAAAATTTATGACGATATGAAACAAACATTAAATGATTCTAAGAAGTTAGAACAATACATTAATCAATTAGAAGAATTAGAATAAATAGAGATAAAGGAGGGCAATTGATATGGCATTTGAAGGATTATCCGATCGTTTGCAAGCTACGATGCAGAGAATGCGTGGTAAAGGTAAAGTTACTGAAGCGGATATTAAAGCAATGATGCGTGAAGTACGATTAGCATTATTAGAAGCCGATGTAAACTTTAAAGTAGTAAAAGAATTTGTTAAGACAGTGTCAGATCGTGCCTTAGGATCAGATGTAATGCAATCATTAACACCTGGTCAACAAGTCATTAAAATTGTACAAGATGAATTAACTCAATTAATGGGTGGCGAAAACTCAACGATTAAAATGGCAAATAAGCCACCGACTGTTGTTATGATGGTTGGTTTACAAGGTGCAGGTAAAACAACAACAGCCGGTAAACTAGCATTATTAATGCGTAAAAAATATAATAAAAAGCCAATGTTAGTTGCAGCGGATATTTATCGTCCAGCCGCAATTAACCAATTACAAACGGTAGGTAAACAACTTGACGTTCCTGTTTATAGTGAAGGGGACCAAGTTAAACCGCAACAAATCGTTGAAAATGCATTAAAACATGCCAAAGAAGAACATTTAGATTTTGTAATCATTGATACAGCAGGTCGTTTGCATATTGATGAAGCGTTAATGAATGAACTTCAAGAAGTTAAAGAAATTTCTAAACCTAATGAAATCATGTTAGTTGTAGATGCTATGACTGGACAAGACGCTGTTAACGTTGCTCAATCATTTGATGACCAATTGGACGTTACTGGTGTTACGTTGACTAAATTAGATGGGGACACTCGTGGTGGTGCTGCTTTATCTATTCGTTCAGTAACTCAAAAACCAATTAAATTTGTTGGTATGAGTGAGAAGATGGATGGACTTGAACTGTTCCATCCAGAGCGAATGGCTTCTCGTATACTTGGTATGGGAGATGTTTTAAGTCTTATTGAAAAGGCACAACAAGATGTTGACCAGGAAAAAGCTAAAGATTTAGAACAAAAAATGCGTAATTCTACGTTCACATTGGACGATTTCCTTGACCAATTGGATCAAGTTAAAAATCTTGGCCCACTTGATGACATCATGAAAATGATTCCAGGAATGAATAAGATGAAAGGCATGGATAAGTTAAATATGGATGAAAAGCAAATTGACCATATTAAAGCAATTATCCAGTCTATGACACCAAGTGAAAGAGAAAACCCAGCAGTACTAAATGTTTCAAGAAAAAAACGTATCGCCAAAGGTTCTGGGCGTTCACTACAAGAAGTGAATCGCTTGATGAAACAATTTAATGATATGAAGAAAATGATGAAGCAATTCAGTGGTGCTGGCCGTAAAGGTAAAAAAGGCAAACGTAGTCAAATGGAAAATATGTTAAAAGGTATGAACTTACCATTTTAATTAAGTGAAAATATCGAACGCTTCTCAAATAGCGTTCGATATTTTGATGTTTATTGAAAAATAAATGTACTACCAAACATTTAGCAAAAGGTTCGGCTTAGCTAAAGTATAAACGCAGTGGTTGATTGGACTTGAAATAAAATATTTCAAGCACCTAATCAACTGTGCGCGGTGACGGGGTCCCAACACAAAGAATTTCATTAAGAAATTCTACAAGCAATGAAAGTTGGGGTACGAATTCAAAGAATTCTATCTCACTCCTATAACCAAATCTACGGTTTTGAAAAAACCTAGTTAAAGGAACACCCTAGCTAAAGCTAGTGCGTAAGTCCCACTAACTAAATAAATTTAGTTAATAAGGTTCGGCCTAGCTAAAGCTAGCCCATAACCAAATCTACGGTTTTGAAAAAAACTAGATTTGGTAAAGAAAAAAGTCTTTACAAAATATCAAGTTACTGTTAATATTATTTCTTGTAGAAAATAAAAAGTAAAAGATTTAAAGGAGAGTTTTATATATGGCAGTTAAAATTCGTTTAACTCGTTTAGGTTCAAAAAGAAATCCATTCTATCGTATCGTTGTAGCAGACGCACGTTCACCACGCGATGGTCGTATTATCGAACAAATCGGTACTTACAACCCAGCTAGTGTTAATGCTCCAGAAGTTAAAATTGATGAAGAATTAGCATTAAAATGGTTAAAAGACGGTGCTAAACCAACTGATACAGTTCATAATATCTTATCTAAACAAGGTATTTTAAAAACTTTTGATGAACAAAAACACGCTAAATAATTAGCTTAAACTTTATAAGTAAAGTAATAGAGGCGCCAACTGATGGCGCCTTTTTAAATACTGAAAAATCATGATATGATAAACAAAATGACATTAATGGATTAAATGAGGTGCAAATATGCAAGTTGAAGTTGGTCAAATCGTAAATACACATGGAATTAAAGGTGAAGTTAAAGTGAAATCTAATTCCGATTTTACGGATACCCGTTTCCAACCAGGTGAAGTATTGACGGTAAATCATCAAAATCATGAAGAACAATTGACGGTCTTATCTTACCGTGTTCATAAAGGATTCCATATGTTGAAATTTGAGGGAATAAATAACATTAATGACGTCGAACAATATAAAGGTGACTATTTGTACCAAGAACGCGATCATGAAGATATTGAATTAGCTGAAAATGAATATTACTACTCTGACATCATTGGAAGTACTGTATTTGATGATGACAATCAACCTATCGGCAGAGTTATCAATATTTTTGAAACAGGTGCAAATGATGTTTGGGTTGTTAAAGGAGAAAAGGAATATCTCATTCCTTATATAGCTGATGTAGTTAAAGAAATTGATATTGAAAATAAAACGATTCGTATAACACCTATAGAAGGGTTGTTAGATTAATGAAAATTGATTATTTAACTTTATTTCCTGAGATGTTTGATGGCGTACTCAATCACTCCATTTTAAAAAGGGCACAGGATAAAGAAATCATTAGTGTGAATACTGTGAATTTTAGAGATTATGCCATTAATAAACATAATCAAGTGGATGATTACCCATTTGGTGGTGGACAGGGTATGGTCCTAAAACCTGAACCAGTCTTCAATGCTATGAAAGATTTACAACGAACTGATCAAACGCGTGTCATTTTAATGTGTCCTCAAGGTAGACCTTTTTCACAAGAAATTGCACAAGAATTAAGCGAAGCTGAGCATATCGTATTTATTTGTGGACATTATGAAGGTTATGATGAACGTATAAGAACGCACCTAGTGACGGATGAAATTTCAATGGGGGATTATGTATTAACTGGAGGAGAATTGCCAGCGATGACGATGACAGATGCGATTGTGCGATTAATACCAGGTGTATTAGGAAATCAACAATCACATCAAGATGATTCGTTCTCAGATGGTCTATTAGAATTCCCTCAATATACGCGTCCAAGAGAATTTGAAAATATGACCGTTCCAGATGTATTATTATCAGGTAATCATGCAAATATTGAACAATGGCGACATGAACAAAAATTAATCCGTACTTATCATAAGCGACCGGACTTACTTGATCGATATCCTTTAACGGAAGACGATGAAAAATTTATAGAAAGCTATAAAAAGCAATTGAAAAACAATTAGTATTATGCTAATATATATCAAGTGTGAAAAGACACTAATTATCACTATGATCCGCTGCTATGCTATATGAATGTCTAGGCAAGAACATAGGTTGAAGGAGAGTATATCAATGAGTAATCATAAGTTAATCGAAGCAGTTACAAAATCACAATTACGTACAGACTTACCAGCATTCCGTACTGGTGATACTTTACGTGTACACGTACGTATCGTAGAGGGTTCACGTGAACGTATCCAAGTATTCGAAGGTGTTGTAATCAAACGTCGTGGTGGAGGAATTTCTGAAACTTTCACAGTTCGTAAAATTTCTTCAGGTGTAGGCGTGGAACGTACATTCCCATTACACACTCCAAAAATCGAAAAAATCGAACTTAAACGTCGTGGTAAAGTACGTCGTGCTAAATTATACTACTTACGTAGTTTACGTGGTAAAGCTGCTAGAATCCAAGAAATTCGTTAATCAGCAAACTGAGTATAATAATAAGACAGAGGTTAGATACAACGTTTGTCTTACAAATAAAGCTTCCAATCTTCTTTCAAGTTGAGATTGGAAGCTTTATTATTTTTATTCACATTTTAAAGCAATTAAAGTTTAATTTATGAACTTAATTTATCGTTTTTTCTTAACCCATAAATTAAATAATATACTACCGATAACACCAATGAAACTCATAATAGTAAGTAGATAGAATTGAGGAGGGGTGTATGTGAGTTTAATCACTTTATCTCCTTTATTAACTGGTATTGCTGTCATGATACCATTAGCTTGGTGAACAGGTACTTCTTTCCCATCGACTTTCGCATGCATACCATTTGCATATACTGTTGGTAAAATGACATAGCCTGTTGCGTTCTTTGGTTTCTTGACGACATAACCATTTCTCATATCTTTAATTTTCACAGGAGTTAATTCTTTTGAAGCTTTTTTAAGTGTGCTGTAGTCCTCACCATAAATACCTTTCACAGATAAACGATAATTCCCTTTAGATAGATGAATATTTAGCTTATCAGACGCTTTAACACGCATTGTAACTGGTGTAACTAAGCGACGATATTTGTAGCTCAGTTCATTTCGATTTTGCGAATATTCATTAACACCTACTGAATGCGCTTTGTCAGGCGAAAGTAGTTCAACATCCATTTCTACGTACATATCTTTATACTTATTAGCGACAGATTTAGGTAATTTTAATGTAACCCTACCATTATCTTTGTGTACTTTAAGATGATTTTGATTTTTCCAAGTCGCATCTTTTGTAGACATTTTTGACTTGTTTAAAAAATTTTTATTAGGTTTAAATGAAGTATTTGCTTTTTCTGAAGTGTCGTTTAATACGATTCCTTTTAACATAGCTTGTTCACGATCTAAAGGTGACTTTAAATCATCACTATTATATATATGATTAGTTACATGAGCTGATGGATAGTCAATCATGTTTTTAGAATGGATAAGCGTATTCTTACCATTCAATATCGTATCTTTCTTTTCAAAACCGTAAGTCATATTTTGATCTTCAGGATGACGTAGTCGATCTTGAACATTCCATAAAGCAGTTAAGTTTGCACGATTTCCTAAAAAGCGATACGTACTATTTTTATCAACAGGCATATTAATTTGCATTAATTTATCATAATATTTCAAAATTCCTCCATCAAAAATGCTTGAGTATAGCGAAATACCATTGTAGTGATAAAGAAAAGGAGAATTTAATGCATATGCCGACATATAATCAATACGATGAAATGGATCATCATGATGTTCTTTGATAGAATCAATTTTTTTAGCAATAGTATCATTATAGTATGAAGGATCACTCAATGTATTGATTGTCGTTGAATATGGGTCTATCGTTCTTTGTCTTGAATCATGTGTCATTATAATTTGTTGACCGAAAAATAGCACAATCAACGATAACATAATAATTGGTTGTTTCAGTAAAGATTTGCGATAGATAAATATTCCTAGCACAACGATGGTAATTAAAGCAATTACCATCCAATCTACAAAGTTGTCAGCTATGATATATCTACACAAACCAGCAATAAATACGGGCATAGCTGCAAATAGAAACTGTTTCATAGTCAACTCTGATAAGTGATAAATATATAAAGCAATCAGTCCACTTGTAGATAACACTAAGAAATAAACCCAACGTCGTTGTGGTAATGAGAATCCATTAAAAGCACTGTCAAAGTACTGTGATAATGAACCAATAAGTAAGAACCACGTTATAATAGCAAAAATTTTATAGTAATAGTGTTTATATAACTTTGGCGTTAATAATGCTACCAATGCAATAAGTGATATTGTTACATAAAAGCCATTTGAAAATATATAATAATTATTTTTAGTTAAATCAGTAAATAGAGAGATGTTGAAATCAGAATTTTGTTGGCGATCATTATTTAGGAAAGATGATACACCAGTGTAAAAACCTAATATGCTTGATAGGAGCGCAAACATAGCCCCTATAATTAGTAAATAACATTTTTGCCAACGAGATACGATGTCATGGCGATATTGGAATACGACACGTAATATAAAATAAATACCTAACACAATGGCTTGATAATAAGTAAAGTAAAAATTTGAAAATAGTGTGATTGCCACTGCAAAGATGAACAAACCTATCTTTCTACGTTGAAAGAAACGTTCCATTCCCCATAATGATAATGGCAATATAATTAACAAATCTCCATAAAATGACCAAGTAAAATTGTAATATAACACCACTGTTGATGCCCCATATAAAATTGTTGCTATCAACAGAGGTGTGGAACTTAACTTTAAATATCTAAAATAATAAAATGCACAAATAAAAGTAATTATTGTTCGTACATAAGCAACAATTAATTGATTTGTTGGCCAAAAGCGAATGTTTTGCGGTTGCCAATGGAATATATGTTCACCGATCCATACAATAATAAAATTGACCCACATGATTGGTGAAAGGGAATAATAATAGGCTAACCCTTTAACATAATCTCCGCCTAGTCCAAATGAATGATCGTAAAATCCTTTTAATTGTGTGAAGTGTTCATATAAATATAATTGGAACGGCATCATTTGTCTAAAACCATCACCAGAGCCAGTAAATACCACGCCATCTTTTAAGTAATCTCGGATAAATGGATAATAAATGGTTAGTGTTACGATATTAGCTATGATGAAAATGAGACCAAACGTCCATAAGGGTTTTGACCATATTTTTTTAATCAATTTACTTCCTCATCTTTCGTTTTTTTGAATTAATAATTTTTACAAAAACAGCACTAAGAATCATACTCATTAATGAAATGAATATCATAGTATTCCAGTAAGGAGGTTGATATTTAATGACAATTTGTTTTGCATTTTTTTCGACTGGAACACCGGTCATCATATAATTTACTTTTTGGATTTTTGCAGGTTGTCCATCAACATACGCACGCATTCCTTTTCGATAAGGAATGTTTATTGAGGCTATACCACTCTCATGGTGACTGAGTTGGACTTGTATACCATTTTTAATATCATAATAACTTGTATCAAAATTAGCATTATCATGTGCCTTTTTAAGCGTATCATAATTTTCGCCATTTAATTGTTGTAAATCGACATAAAATTCACCATCAGGCGAAAGGGTAATAGTGATATCACCATTTTTATCTGGATGAGTGCGATAAAGTTGAGTGTCTACACCTGTTCGATAGGTAGAATTATTAAACAATCGATGATTAGCGTAATTATTGATAGCGACTGTATAATTACTATCTGGATTACCTCTCTTTATCTTCATCGTTAAATAAAAATCATTATATTTATCACGTATTTGTTTTGGAAGATGTAATTTTATAGTACCACCTTTGCCACCACTAACCTTATAGCGATTTTTTCCAATTTGCTTAATATTTTGTTGTTGCATATCAACTTTTGATAGTAAATTAGATTCTGGTTGTTTGAAAGATTTTCCTGCATTATCCATGATCACACCATTTAACATTGCATGCTCACGATCTATAGATGTTTTTAAAGATTTACTATTATAAACATTTTTCGTAACTTTAACACTCGGCAAATTAAGTGTATTTTCATAGATAGAATATTGTCCACTTGTTTTAACCTTTTTAAAATAGGCGGGTAAATTTCCCTGATAATCTTTTAGCATCATATAACGTACTGAGAAAAGACTCGCTATATTTTGGCGACCATTTATTGATTGATAGCGACTTAGTGACTCTTCGGCAAGATTAATTTTTAGTGCATCATAATAGTAATCGAGAATATTATGATGGAAGATACTTGAATATAAACTTAGTCCCTTAAAGTGTTGGTACATAGGTGTGTTATCTTGCTCATTCACTCGCCAATCGATACGTTCATCTTCTCTCTTACTATTCTCCATTGTATTAACTAATGAACGTTGTAAGTCTGAACTATATAAACTTGAGTTAATATAAAATGTATTAGCTCGTTCTTGATGATCTTTAAAATAAATTTGATTTTTAATAAAGACGAAAGAAACCATTAAATTGAGTAAGATTATAGAAATGCCGAATATATAGCTAAGATTAATGCGATAACGTCTGTCTTTTAAAATTAAAATAAGTAACCCTATTAAAGAAACGATTGGTACAAGTACAAGCCAAGCTACAAATTTATGATAGGTAATAGCACTAGCGAAAATGATAATTTCAGCAATAATATTACTAATTAAATATGATTTGACTTTTAGTGTTCTAAAATATTTTAGAAATAGACCAATTAATATGGCTGAATTAAAAGACAAAATAAAATGCCAACGTTTTTGTGGTGCAGAAAATCCATTAAACAATTGATCGATAAATGGTACAAAGCTTAATAGAATAAATGCGAAAGTTAAAATTGCGAATAAGCGATAATAAAAGTGTTTATAAAGTTTAATACATAATAGTGCTTGAATAGTTAGAAATAGCAATACGATTAAATAATTATCAAAGAAGATATTTGTGTTAATATCTAGCTTTTCGAAGGTATTTACTGTTCCTGAAAAAGGGACACGACGATTATTTAAAAAACTTTGAACACCGTGGAAGAACATAAATAAACTATTACCTAATCCTAAAATGGCACTGATAGCAAATAATATTAAAGCTTTGCCACGTGGAATAATATCTTTAGAGTGTCTAAAAATTATACGAAGAAGTATGTAACCTGCACCTATAAGACAAAGATAATATGCAAAGTAGAAATTATTTATCATTATTAGTGTAATTGTGACAATAAATAGACCAAACTTTTGTTTTTGAAGTGTGCGTTCTATAGAAAATAGTAACAATGGCATCCAAATAAATACATCACTAAAAAATGGCCAATAAACAGTAAAGCGATAATAAAGCGGCGACATAACAAATAGAAATGCCATAATAATACTAATCCAAGTATTACGTGAAATAAATTTACTATAGAGATAGGTACAATACATCGCTAATGAAGCTTTAATAATGGAAATAACTAGCGCATTTACCATCCAAAATAGTAATCCCTGAGTATTTATATGAATAATTGTTTTTAATAGAATGATACATAGTACATTAATAATAAATAGTATGTTTGTTGAGAAATAATAGCTTAAATCCGTAAAAAAATCTCCACCTAGACCAAAATCAGTAGCATAAAAAAGATTGCCAACGCTCCATTTATCAAATAGAAACATTTGAATAGGTATCATCTGTTCGATACCATCGTTGGGTCCTGTAAATAAAACGCCGTCGTGAATAAAGCGAAAAATTATATAGCTATGTCCTATGAAAGACAGAGTTAAGAATATACCTAAATATATTAATATTTTCTTCATAATTTACCTCTAAGCGATAGGATTATAATTGTAACAGTATAATTAAATTGTAGGGGATAGATTGTGTGATTAAAAGTAATTATGCTTTTCTGACATTATAAACTTATTGTACTTTATCGTTTTATTTAATGAATGATAAAATAAATGATGAACTTAGAAAAAAAGTGGCTCTCAAATAAAAATTCAACTATAATCAACAAGTTGAATTAAAATATATCGAAAGTAAGGTGACAATTAATGGCAATTCAATGGTATCCAGGACATATGGCAAAAGCTAAACGAGAGGTAACAGAACAATTAAAAAAAGTAGATGTTGTATTTGAATTAGTTGATGCACGTATTCCATATAGTTCTCGTAACCCAATGATTGATGAAGTAATTAAACAAAAACCGCGCGTAGTTATTCTTAATAAAAAAGATATGTCCAATTTAAATGAAATGCAAAAATGGGAACGCTTCTTTATAAATAAAGGATATTATCCTGTGTCAGTAGATGCTAAGCATGGCAAAAATTTAAAAGGTGTAGAAACTGCAGCTATAGCAGCAACAAAAGAAAAATTTGAACGTGAGAAAGCTAAAGGACTTAAACCTAGAGCAATTAGAGCAATGATTGTTGGCATACCTAACGTTGGTAAATCAACATTGATTAATAAATTAGCACGAAAAAATATTGCACAAACTGGTAATAAACCAGGTGTAACCAAACAACAACAGTGGATTAAAGTTGGGCAATCTTTACAATTATTAGATACACCTGGAATTTTATGGCCTAAATTTGAAGATGAAATTGTTGGTAAAAAATTAAGTTTAACAGGCGCAATAAAAGACAGTATTGTACATTTAGATGAAGTTGCTATCTATGGTTTACAGTTTTTAATTAACCATGATTTAGAAGGTTTTAAGCAACATTATAAGATTGATTTACCTGCAGATGCTGAAATATTAGAATGGTTTGATGCAATTGGACGTCGACGTGGACTTTTACAAAGAGGCAATGAAGTAGATTACGAAGCGGTTATTGAACTGATAATTAATGACGTTAGAAATGCTAAAATTGGAACATACTGTTTTGACTTATATTCAGAAATGAAGAGTGAATTAGATAATGACACAAACAATTAATGAAGCAAAGCACATATTATCTGAAATTAACTCAATTGAAGTTTTAGAACAACATGAATTAAATCAAGACGCTCGTAAAGGGGTACAACAAGCTATTACAAGACGTCGTAAACAACTTTTAAAAGAACAAGAAATTTTAGACCATTACAATACAATGAATCAATTTGAAAATGAGTTGCTGAATAACAATCCTCAAGCATTAATCTGTGGTATTGACGAGGTTGGACGTGGTCCGCTAGCAGGTCCTGTTGTTGCATGTGCGGTGATTTTAAATGAAGGGCATCGCTATTTAGGACTTGATGATTCTAAAAAAGTAACAGCGAGCAAAAGACAAATACTTAATAAAAAGCTTAAAGATGGGGTGTTGGAGTATGCCTATGGTTTAGCTAGCCCAGAAGAGATCGATGAACTGAATATATATAATGCAACTAAAGTAGCAATGAATCGAGCTTTGAGTCAATTAGTAAATCGTCCAGATCATTTATTAATAGATGCAATGTCTTTAGATACAACAATTCCTCAAACATCTATTATTAAAGGCGATGCAAAGAGTGTGTCTATTGCTGCAGCAAGTATAATGGCAAAAGAGTACAGAGATGATTTAATGAAAGAGATTGCAGATGAATATCCAGGATATGAATTTGAGAAAAATGTGGGTTACGGAACTAAAGCACATTTAGAAAGCCTAAATAAACTCGGTATTACACCGTATCATCGTAAAAGCTTTGAACCAATCAAATCTATAATGTAATTATTTGAATTTTAAATTAATTGCAAAAAGTGGAACACTTTCAGTTTACAATAGCGCTTTCATTTTCTATAATTATAACTGAACTTAACCTAAGAAGTAGGAGGATGGAAGATGAATATCCACGAGTATCAAGGTAAAGAAATATTTCGTTCTATGGGCGTAGCCGTTCCAGAAGGACGAGTTGCATTTAATGCTGAAGAAGCAGTGGAAAAGGCTAAAGAATTAGACACAGAGGTTTATGTGGTTAAAGCACAAATCCACGCTGGGGGTAGAGGTAAAGCAGGTGGAGTTAAGATTGCTAAATCATTATCTGAGGTTGAAACTTATGCCAATGAATTATTAGGTAAACAATTAGTTACACATCAAACTGGACCTGAAGGTAAAGAAGTTAAACGTTTGTATATTGAACAAGGTTGCGATATTCAAAAAGAATATTATGTAGGTTTTGTAATTGACCGTGCAACTGATCGTATTACTTTAATGGCTTCAGAAGAAGGCGGTACTGAAATTGAAGAAGTAGCTGCTAAAACACCAGAAAAAATCTTTAAAGAAACAATCGACCCAGTTGTAGGTTTATCTCCTTATCAAGCGCGTCGTATTGCTTTCAATATTAATATTCCAAAAGAATCTGTAAATAAAGCAGCAAAATTCTTAATTTCTTTATACAATGTATTTATCGAAAAAGATTGTTCTATCGTTGAAATTAACCCATTAGTTACTACTAGTGAAGGTGAAGTTTTAGCTTTAGATGCTAAAATCAATTTCGATGACAATGCATTATTCAGACATAAAGATATCCAAGAATTACGTGATTTAGAAGAAGAAGATCCTAAAGAGATTGAAGCATCTAAATATGACTTATCTTACATTGCATTAGATGGAGATATTGGTTGTATGGTTAATGGTGCTGGTTTAGCGATGGCTACAATGGATACTATTAATCATTTTGGTGGAAATCCAGCTAACTTCCTAGACGTAGGGGGCGGCGCTACAAAAGAAAAAGTTACTGAAGCATTCAAAATCATTTTAGGTGATGACAATGTTAAAGGTATCTTTGTAAACATCTTCGGTGGAATCATGAAATGTGATGTTATTGCTGAAGGTATCGTAGCAGCAGTTAAAGAAGTTGAATTAACTTTACCATTAGTAGTTCGTTTAGAAGGTACAAATGTAGAACGCGGTAAAGAAATCTTAAACGAATCAGGTTTAGCAATTGAACCAGCAGCTACAATGGCTGAAGGCGCTCAAAAAATTGTTAAGCTTGTTAAAGAAGCGTAAGGAAAGGATGGGAACACTAAGATGAGTGTATTTATAGATAAAAATACTAAAGTGATGGTACAAGGTATTACAGGGTCTACTGCCCTTTTCCATACAAAACAAATGCTTGATTATGGTACACAAATTGTTGCAGGGGTAACACCAGGTAAAGGTGGACAAGTTGTTGAAGGCGTACCTGTATATAATACTGTTGCAGAAGCTAAAGAAGAAACAGGTGCTAACGTATCTGTAGTTTATGTTCCAGCGCCATTTGCAGCAGATTCTATTTTGGAAGCAGCAGATGCAGATTTAGATATGGTTATTTGTATTACTGAACATATTCCTGTTGTTGACATGGTTAAAGTTAAGCGTTACTTAGAAGGAAGAAAAACACGTTTAGTTGGACCAAACTGCCCAGGTGTTATTACTGCTGATGAATGTAAAATTGGTATCATGCCAGGATATATTCATAAAAAAGGTCATGTAGGTGTTGTATCACGTTCTGGTACGTTAACTTACGAAGCGGTTCATCAATTAACTGAAGAAGGCATTGGTCAAACTACAGCTGTAGGTATTGGAGGCGACCCTGTCAACGGTACTAACTTTATCGATGTACTTAAAGCGTTTAATGAAGATGAAGATACTAAAGCTGTTGTAATGATTGGTGAAATTGGTGGTACTGCTGAAGAAGAAGCAGCTGAATGGATTAAAGCGAATATGAACAAACCAGTCATTGGTTTCATTGGTGGTCAAACAGCACCTCCAGGTAAACGTATGGGTCACGCTGGTGCGATTATTTCTGGTGGTAAAGGTACTGCAGATGAAAAAATTAAGACATTAAATGAATGTGGTGTTAAAACTGCGGATACACCTTCAGAAATCGGTACTACATTAATCGAAGCAGCTAAAGAAGCTGGTATTTATGAAGAATTATTAACAATTAAATAATCATCATTAAAATTTGAATTGATTTTATTGTCTAAGACCTGATTTCTAATATTGGAAATCAGGTCTTTTGTTTAATTTATTATAAGTAATTAATAATTATTAAAGTCAAAGTCGAAGTTAATATATGTATAAGGTTAATTAAATTAATTATTTATAAAAATATTTAATTTATTATAAATAATATATAATAGCGGTGTATTGATAAAAGGAGTGAGCATCATGAATAAAATATCATATCATCAAATTTTTCTATTCGGAAAATAACTATCGGTGTAGTGTCTTTTTAGTAGGTTCTTTATTTTTTATTAATCACAATTATAGTGCATATGCAAGTGAGATAAAATCTAACGATAAAGTAGTGATAACTTCACAGGATGATTTTAATAAAAATATAGTTGTGACAAATGAAACAAGTTCTAAAAAACAATATGGAAATGTGAAAATTGAATATAAAAACACTTCTACTTTAGAAGCTAAACCTGGAGATGTTGTAGTTTTTAGTGGAAGGTATGATGGTGGATTTGGACATACAGCAATAGTGTTGGATGGTAATTATGATGGTAAACTCATGTAGTTTCAAAGTTTAGATCAAAATTGGAATTTAGGTGGTTATAGAAAAAGTAGTAGCACATCGAGTGATACATAATTATAACTACGATATGATTTTTATAAGATCTAATAAAGAGGCATAAATGAATTTGAGGAAAGAGAGTATTAATGATTTGAATTTTACAACTTTAGAATTAAATGAATTTGAAATTTTTATGAGAAAATAATTTTTCGCATTTTACTCAGATTGTAGAGTTATATAAATATAGGAAAGCTCGAAATTTAGGGGTTCATATTGTCGGTGTCAAAGAAAACGGTAACGTAGTTGCTGCCTGTATATTAACTGATGCTCGTATATTTAAGGTGTTTAAATACTTATATACCCATCGAAGACCGGTGATGGATTTTACTAATTTAGAGTTAGTTGAATTTTTCTTTAAAAAATTAACGTATTATGTACGTATGCGAAGAGGTGTTTTTATACTAGTTGACCCTTATGTCTTGGAGAATATAAGAAGTGCTGACGGTGAGATTATAGAACACTTTAACAATAAAAAGTGGTTCAAGGTGATGAATAAATTAGGATACCAACATCAAGGTTTTACAACTGGCTATTCAGCTATGAGTCAAATAAGATGGCATTCTATACTAGATTTAAAAGATAAAGGTGAACAACAATTATTAAAAGATATGTCATATCAAACTAGACGTAACATTATGAAGACAATTGAAATGGGTGTGCAAATAAAACTTTTAGAGAGCCTTTAAATAAAATAGCAAAAACTGAACAAGTAATCATTACGGATGGTACATTATTTGATTTAGTTGCTGCATTGTTTATTTATAACAATCACGAAATGTACTATTTATCAAGTAGTTCTAATCCTAAATACAATGAATTTATGGGTGCCTATTGTCTGCAATGGGATATGATACGCTACGCAAAAGAGAAAGGCATAGAGCGTTATAATTTCTACGGCATAACTGGCGACTTTGGTGAGGATGCAGAAGATTATGGTGTCCAACAATTTAAAAAAGGATTCAATGCATTTATAGAAGAATATGTTGGTAATTTTATTAAGCCAGTAAATAAATTGCTCTATAAATTATATCAAAAGTAAGTGAATCAATTTATTTAGTGCTAAGGTAACAAAATTTAAAGTAATCTTGGGCTTTTAGGTTTCAGATTTTTGTATAAAATGAGCATGAAGACAGTTTACATAATTCAATATTAAAATTACTCATTAAAAGTTATTAAATTTTATCCTTCAAATGTCTTTTAATTGAAATGTGATATACGACATAGTTGTCTTATAATGTTTTTAAAGGAGACGACTTCATGACTAACAACAACATATTACTTTTGAAATTAATTTGGCTAGGTTATACGACCCAACATATTCATCATTTATTAAAATTAAATCCTGATTTTTTTAAATTCTCTTATACTGATCAAATAGATACAATAAGAAATTGGGACAGAATGTTTCATAATGATGATTTTATTGATAAATTTAATAATTTAAATGAAAAAGATATTTTGTCACTTTTGCAGAATCACAAAGTAAGTTTTACAACACCGTTTAACACTAATTATCCTCGACTGTTAAAAGAAATTTATGATTATCCGTTTGTCCTATTTTACCAAGGTGACCCCCGTTTATTAACATCCTCCAATACATTAGGTGTGGTGGGCTCAAGAAATGCAACAGAATACTCAGCTAAAGCCATGCAATACTTATTTCCTAAATTTAAACAAATTCCACTAACTATTATTTCCGGTTTGGCAAAAGGTGCTGATAGCATAGCACATCATTTTGCTATAGAGTATCAATTACCTACAATAGCTGTTTTAGGTTTTGGTCATATGATGCATTACCCTAGAGAAACGCAAAAATTACGCAACATAATTGAAGAAAAAGGTTTAGTTATTAGTGAATATCCGCCACTCACTAGTGTTAGGCGATATCACTTTCCACAGCGCAATCGTTTGATAAGCGGTCTTTCAAAAGGGGTTTTAATAACTGAAGCAAGTGTTAGAAGCGGTAGTCAAATTACAATTGATTGCGCATTAGACCAAAATAGAAATATATATGTATTACCAGGTTCAATATTTAATCCACTAACAAAAGGTAATTTGAAACGAGCTCAAGAAGGTGCGATGATTGTAACCTCAGCTGATGATATCCTATGTGATTATAAATAGATATCATTAATGATTCATTCTAGAGTATTAAAAATCTATATTTAATTCTAATTGATCGCTAAAAATAATATTAAAAAGCGTTTAAAATGCACGTTAATAGAATTTAAACATTGACAAAAACAAAATTGACCGTTTATCATTTATCTTTAGTAATTGAAATAGCAAGGGGGAATTCACTTTGGCAGATAATTTAGTCATAGTTGAGTCGCCTGCAAAAGCGAAAACCATTGAAAAATATTTAGGTAAAAAATATAAAGTTATAGCTTCTATGGGACATGTTAGAGATTTACCAAGAAGTCAAATGGGTGTCGATGTAGAAGATAATTATGAACCGAAATATATTACGATACGCGGTAAAGGTCCAGTTGTTAAAGACTTAAAGAAATATGCTAAGAAAGCAAAAAATGTCTTTCTTGCGAGTGACCCTGACCGTGAAGGTGAAGCGATTGCTTGGCATTTATCAAAAATTTTAGAACTTGATGATTCAAAAGAAAACAGAGTAGTATTTAATGAAATTACAAAAGATGCGGTAAAAGAAAGTTTTAAACACCCACGTGGCATTGAAATGGATTTAGTCGATGCACAACAAGCACGCCGTATATTAGATAGATTAGTTGGATATAATATTTCACCAGTATTATGGAAGAAAGTGAAAAAGGGGCTGTCTGCAGGGCGAGTTCAATCTGTAGCTTTAAGATTAGTAATAGATAGAGAGAATGAGATTCGTAACTTTAAGCCTGAAGAGTATTGGTCTATAGAAGGTGAGTTTAGATATAAGAAATCTAAATTTACTGCTAAGTTTCTTCATTATAAAAATAAACCATTTAAATTAAAAACAAAAAAAGATGTTGAAAAAGTTACAGCTGAATTAGATGGAGACAAATTTGAAATTACAAATGTTAATAAAAAAGAAAAAACTAGAAATCCTGCTAATCCATTTACCACTTCAACATTACAACAAGAGGCAGCTCGTAAATTAAATTTCAAAGCGCGTAAAACTATGATGCTCGCGCAACAATTATATGAAGGTATTGATCTAAAACGACAAGGTACAGTTGGATTAATCACATACATGAGAACTGACTCTACACGTATATCACAAACCGCTAAAGACGAAGCGAAACAATATATTGAAGATAAGTATGGTAAAGATTATCTTTCTAATAGAACTGCTAAGGGTAAACAGGGTGACCAAGATGCCCATGAAGCAATTCGACCAACAAGTACTTTACGTACACCTGATGAAATGAAAGCATACTTAACTAGAGATCAGCATCGTTTGTATAAATTAATATGGGAAAGATTTGTAGCAAGTCAAATGGCACCAGCAATTTTAGACACTGTTGCTTTAGATGTTACCCAAAACAACATTAAATTCCGAGCTAATGGTCAAACAATCAAATTCAAAGGTTTCATGACGCTTTATGTAGAAGCCAAAGATGATAAAGATAATGAAAAAGAAAATAAATTACCTAACTTGAGTAAAGGTGATGAAGTGACTGCAACTCAAATTGAACCAGCGCAACACTTCACTCAGCCACCTCCACGTTATACAGAAGCACGTTTGGTTAAAACGTTAGAGGAATTAAAAATTGGTAGACCTTCTACCTATGCACCTACGATTGACACAATACAAAAACGTAATTATGTAAAACTTGAAAGTAAACGATTTGTACCTACTGAATTAGGTGAAATTGTATATGAACAAGTAAAAGACTATTTCCCTGAAATAATTGATGTAGAGTTTACTGTTAATATGGAAACGCTATTGGATAAAATTGCTGAAGGAGATATCGGCTGGAGAAAAGTAATTGATAACTTTTACGGAAGTTTCAAATTAGACGTTGAACGTGCTGAGGAAGAAATGGAAAAAGTTGAAATTAAAGATGAACCTGCTGGCGAAGATTGTGAAGTTTGTGGCTCTCCTATGGTTATTAAAATGGGACGATATGGTAAGTTTATGGCGTGCTCAAATTTCCCAGACTGTAGAAATACGAAAGCAATCGTGAAAACTATTGGCGTAACTTGCCCTAAATGCAAAGATGGAGATGTCGTTGAAAGAAAATCTAAGAAAAATAGACTTTTCTATGGTTGTTCAAACTATCCTGAATGTGACTTTATTTCTTGGGACAAACCTGTTGGTCGTGATTGTCCTAAATGTAATCATTATTTAATGGAACATAAGAAAGGACGCAGTTCACAAGTTATTTGCTCAAACTGTGACTATAAAGAAGAAGTTCAAAAATAGATAATAAATTAAGGAGGAAAACCATGAGTCAAACTGTAAATATAGTTGGCGCTGGACTAGCTGGTTCAGAAGCCGCTTATCAATTAGCTCAACGAGGTATCAAAGTGAATTTGATTGAAATGCGCCCAGTTAAGCAAACGCCAGCACACCATACTGATAAATTTGCAGAATTAGTATGTTCTAACTCACTACGAGGCAATGCATTAACGAATGGTGTGGGTGTATTAAAAGAAGAAATGAGAAGATTAGACTCATTAATTATCTCTGCTGCTGACAAAGCAAGAGTTCCTGCTGGTGGTGCATTAGCAGTTGATCGACATGATTTTTCTGGTTATATTACTGAAACTTTAAGAAATCATCCTAATGTTACTGTTATTAATGAAGAAATTAATAGTATCCCTGAAGGATATACAATTATTGCTACTGGTCCATTAACTACAGAAAATTTAGCTAAAGAAATCGTAGATATTACAGGTAAGGATCAACTTTATTTTTATGATGCAGCTGCTCCAATTATTGAAAAAGAATCGATTGATATGGATAAAGTGTATCTAAAATCACGTTATGATAAAGGTGAAGCAGCCTATCTTAATTGTCCTATGACAGAAGAAGAATTTAATCGCTTTTATGATGCAGTACTTGAAGCAGAAGTTGCACCAACAAATGAATTTGAAAAAGAAAAATATTTCGAAGGATGCATGCCTTTTGAAGTAATGGCTGAACGTGGACGCAAAACACTATTATTTGGTCCTATGAAACCTGTTGGTCTTGAAGATCCAAAAACAGGTAAACGTCCATTCGCTGTCGTTCAATTACGACAAGATGATGCAGCTGGAACGCTATATAATATTGTTGGTTTCCAAACTCATTTAAAATGGGGCGCACAAAAAGAAGTAATTCAACTTATCCCTGGTTTAGAAAATGTTGATATCGTACGGTATGGTGTGATGCATAGAAATACATTTATAAATTCTCCAGATGTATTAAATGAGAAATATGAGTTGATTAAAGAAGATAGAATTCAATTCGCAGGTCAAATGACTGGTGTTGAAGGATATGTTGAAAGCGCAGCAAGTGGACTTGTTGCTGGGATTAACCTAGCTCATAAATTATTTGATAAAGGTGAAGTTATTTTCCCTAGAGAGACAATGATAGGAAGTATGGCTTATTACATATCCCATGCTAAAAATGAAAAGAACTTCCAACCTATGAATGCTAACTTTGGTTTATTACCTTCACTTGAAAAACGGATTAAAGATAAAAAAGAGCGTTACGAAGCACAAGCTAACAGAGCGCTCGAATATTTAGAGAATTATAAGAAAACACTATAATTATAGTGATTGAACTAGAATAGAATTTATTTCGAATTCATTGTTTTAGTTGCACGTTCAAGTTATTTCAATCTTTTAAGTAATTCTCAAAAGATTTTGAATTCTATAGCTAATTATTTTAGTCCCCTTCATGTTATATGCTACAATGCATATGATGGAGGGGATTTTTAAGTGGAAGAAATCCAAGTTACATTCTTAAATATGCTCAAAGTTGAGAGAAATTTCTCCGCCCATACATTAAAATCATATCATGATGATTTAGTACAATTTAATCATTTTTTAGAACAAGAATTACTAAATCTAAGAACATTTGAATATAAAGATGCTAGAAATTATTTAAGCTATTTATATTCACAGAATTTGAAACGTACTACTGTATCAAGGAAGATTTCAACTTTAAGAACTTTCTATGAGTTTTGGATGACACAAGACGAGACAATCATAAATCCTTTTGTACAACTCGTCCATCCTAAGAAGGAGAACTACTTGCCACAGTTTTTTTATGAAGAAGAGATGGAAGCATTATTCGAAACTGTAGCAAAAGATACAAAAAAAGGATTACGGGATCGCGTTATTCTAGAATTATTATATGCAACGGGTATACGTGTTTCTGAGTTAGTAAATATCCAACTTAAAGATATTGATATGTCTTTACCTGGTGTGAAAGTACTAGGAAAGGGAAATAAGGAACGGTTTGTTCCGTTTGGAGAATTTTGTCGTCAAAGCATTGAACAATACTTAAGCGAATTTAAGCCTATACAACATACCAAACATTCATTTTTATTAGTTAACATGAATGGCGCCCCTATAACAGAGAGAGGCGTTAGGTATGTTTTAAATGATGTTGTTAAACGTACAGCAGGGGTTACGGAAATTCACCCCCACAAATTAAGACATACGTTTGCAACACATTTACTTAATCAAGGTGCGGATTTAAGAACGGTACAATCTTTGTTAGGACATGTTAATCTTTCGACAACTGGAAGATATACACATGTTTCTAACCAACAATTACGTAAAGTGTATTTAAATGCACATCCTCGAGCGAAAAAGGAGAGTAAATAAATGAGTAAAACATCATTACATGCAACAACTATTTATGCCGTTAGACACAACGGTGAAGCAGCGATGGCTGGTGATGGACAAGTTACACTAGGTGAGCAAGTTATTATGAAGCAAACAGCGCGCAAGGTCCGCAGATTATATGAAGGAAAAGTGTTAGCTGGATTTGCTGGTAGTGTAGCTGATGCCTTCACTTTGTTTGAGAAGTTTGAAACAAAATTACAACAATTTAGTGGTAATTTAGAACGTGCAGCTGTTGAACTAGCTCAAGAGTGGCGTGGTGATAAACAATTACGTCAATTGGAAGCTATGTTAATTGTAATGGATAAAGATGCAATATTAGTGGTTAGCGGAACTGGAGAAGTCATTGCACCTGATGATGATTTAATTGCGATTGGCTCAGGAGGCAACTATGCTTTAAGTGCTGGAAGAGCATTGAAACGTCATGCAAGCCAATTATCTGCTAAAGAAATGGCTTACGAAAGTTTAAAGGTTGCATCTGACATTTGTGTGTTCACAAATGATAATATTATAGTGGAAACACTTTAACTTTTAAAAATATGGAAATGAATATAAATGGATGTAAATTAGGTTGGAGGTAAAATATATGGATGCAAACGGTATAAAATTAACACCTAAAGATATCGTATCTAAATTAGATGAATATATAGTTGGGCAAGATGATGCTAAACGAAAAGTTGCCATTGCTCTAAGAAATCGCTATAGAAGAAGTTTGCTTGATGAAGAAACCAAACAAGAAATCGCACCTAAGAATATTTTGATGATCGGTCCAACTGGTGTTGGTAAAACTGAAATAGCAAGACGTATGGCTAAAGTTGTAGGAGCGCCATTTATTAAGGTGGAAGCTACTAAGTTTACTGAAGTAGGATACGTTGGACGCGATGTTGAGAGTATGGTTCGTGATTTAGTCGATGTAGCTGTAAGACTTGTTAAAGATCAAAAGAAAGATTTGGTTAAAGACGAAGCAGTTAATAAAGCTAATGAAAAGTTAGTTAAATTACTAGTACCTAGTATGAAGAAAAAAGCGTCAAATAATAGTAATCCTTTAGAGTCATTACTTGGTGGTGCAATTCCAAACTTTGGTAACAATGATGATGAAGAAGAGGAAACACCTACGGAAGAGATTAAAACTAAGCGTTCAGAAATCAAAAAACAATTATTAGATGGTAAACTTGAAGAAGAGAAAGTTAGAATTAAGGTAGAACAAGATCCAGGTGCGCTAGGCATGCTCGGTACAAATCAAAACCAACAAATGCAAGACATGATGAATCAACTCATGCCTAAACGTAAGGTTGAGCGTGAGGTGCCAGTTAAAACAGCTCGTAAGATTTTGGCTGATGATTTTGCCGATGAATTAATTGATCAAGAAACTGCAAATCAAGAAGCGCTTGAGTTAGCAGAACAAATGGGTATTATCTTCATCGATGAGATCGATAAAGTAGCAACGAATAACGCGAATAGTGGTCAAGATGTTTCAAGACAAGGTGTACAACGAGATATCTTACCAATTTTAGAAGGTAGCATGATTCAAACTAAGTATGGTACTGTAAATACTGAACATATGCTGTTTATCGGTGCAGGCGCGTTTCACGTATCGAAACCAAGTGATTTAATACCTGAATTACAAGGACGCTTCCCAATTAGAGTAGAATTAGAAAGTTTAACTGTTGACGATTTTTACAGAATATTGACTGAACCTAAGCTATCACTCATCAAACAATATGAGGCATTGCTTCAAACAGAAGAGGTCACTGTGAACTTTACTAAGGAAGCGATTACAAGATTAGCTGAAATGGCATATCAAGTTAACCAAGACACTGATAATATTGGTGCACGTCGTTTACACACAATCTTAGAGAAAATGCTTGAGGATTTATCTTTCGAAGCCCCTAGCATGCCAAATGCTGTAGTAGATATAACACCACAATATGTTGATGATAAGTTGAAATCTATTTCAACAAATAAAGATTTAAGTGCATTTATTTTATAATATAAATAAAGGAGAAATTTTATGAGCTTATTATCTAAAACTAGAGAATTAAATACACTATTACAAAAACATAAAGGTATTGCGGTCGACTTTAAAGACGTTGCTCAAACAATTAGTAGCGTTACAGTAACGAACGTATTTATTGTTTCACGTAGAGGTAAGATTCTAGGTTCAAGTTTAAATGAACTTTTAAAAAGTCAAAGAATTAACGAAATGTTAGAAAGTAAACACATTCCTAGTGAATATACAAAACTATTAATGGATGTTAAACAAACTGAATCTAATATTGATATTGATAATGAATTAACTGTATTCCCACCTGAAGATAAAGAAGTATTTAGTAGCAGTCGTACAACTGTATTTCCAATACTTGGTGGTGGCGAAAGATTAGGAACATTAGTACTTGGTCGTGTTAAAGATGACTTTAACGAAAATGATTTAGTATTAGGCGAATATGCTGCAACTGTTATTGGAATGGAAATACTTCGTGAGAAACATAATGAAGTAGAGAAAGAGGCACGTGATAAAGCGGCAATCACTATGGCAATTAATTCATTATCTTATTCTGAAAAAGAAGCAATTGAGCATATTTTTGAAGAATTAGGTGGTAATGAAGGCCTATTGATAGCTTCAAAAGTAGCAGATAGAGTAGGTATCACTCGCTCAGTAATCGTGAACGCGTTACGTAAACTTGAAAGTGCTGGTGTAATCGAATCACGATCCTTAGGGATGAAGGGTACCTTTATAAAAGTTAAAAAAGAAAAATTCCTTGATGAATTAGAACGAAATAAATAATTATGATTTAAATCGATAATGCAATAACCAACATTCAACTGTTGCAAGTATGTAATATTATTTGTAACAGTTTTTATTATGAAAAATGTGTATTGCATTATTTCTTTAATGAAATTAACATTGCGTATTATATAGAAATATGATATTATTGTTTTCGGCTATAAAAGCCAATACACACATGATAAACGTACATTTAAAGGGTGCAATTAAATTAATTGTCTTTATATGAGTTTATTATGGAGGTAAATAACCACTAGGAGGAATTTAAAATGGCAGTAATTTCAATGAAACAATTACTAGAAGCCGGAGTTCACTTCGGTCACCAAACACGCCGTTGGAACCCAAAAATGAAAAAATATATCTTCACTGAGAGAAATGGTATCTATATTATTGACTTACAAAAAACAGTGAAAAAAGTTGAAGAAGCTTATAACTTCATCAAACAAGTATCTGAAGATGGCGGTAGAGTCTTATTCGTAGGTACAAAAAAACAAGCACAAGAGTCAGTTAAAGCTGAAGCAGAACGTGCTGGACAATTCTACGTTAACCAAAGATGGTTAGGCGGAATTTTAACTAACTACAAAACAATTTCTAAACGTATCAAACGTATTTCTGAAATCGAAAAAATGGAAGAAGACGGTTTATTTGACGTTTTACCTAAAAAAGAAGTTGTTGAACTTAAAAAAGAATACGACCGTTTAATCAAATTCTTAGGCGGTATTCGTGATATGAAATCTATGCCTCAAGCATTATTCGTAGTTGACCCTCGTAAAGAGCGTAACGCGATTGCTGAAGCACGTAAATTAAATATTCCAATCGTTGGTATTGTTGACACTAACTGTGATCCAGATGAAATTGATTACGTTATCCCAGCGAACGACGATGCTATTCGTGCCGTTAAATTATTAACTGGTAAAATGGCTGACGCTGTCTTAGAAGGTCAACAAGGTGTTTCTAACGATGAAGTAGCTGCAGAGCAAAACATCAATTTAGATGAAAAAGAAGAATCTCAAGAAGCAGAATCAACTGAAGAAAATACTACTGTTGAATCAAACTAAGATATAGTTTAAATGGGTGATAAGATGTAATGCTTATCGCCCTTTTTTCAAATAATAAAAAATAATAATTAAAGTTTACTAGAGTATTGGAAATTATAGTGACTTTAATGGTAATATTTAGGTATCATCTATTATTACAATTAGAAATATTGGAGGAATAATTAATGGCAATTTCAGCAAAACTTGTTAAAGAATTACGTGAAAGAACTGGCGCTGGTATGATGGATTGTAAAAAAGCGCTAACAGAAACTGATGGTGACATCGATAAAGCGATTGATTACTTACGTGAAAAAGGTATCGCTAAAGCAGCTAAAAAAGCAGACCGTATCGCAGCTGAAGGTTTAGTACATGTTGAAGTTAAAGGAAATGAAGCTGCTATCGTTGAAATCAACTCTGAAACTGACTTCGTAGCTCGTAATGAAGGCTTCCAAGAATTAGTTAAAGAAATTGCTAATCAAGTTCTTGATAGCAAAGCTGAAACAGTAGATGCTTTATTAGAAACTAAATTATCAAGTGGTAAAACAGTTGATGAAAGAATGAAAGAAGCAATCTCAACAATCGGTGAAAAATTAAGTATCCGTCGTTTCGAAATCAGAACAAAATCTGATAACGATGCATTTGGTGCATACTTACACATGGGTGGACGTATCGGTGTGTTAACTGTAGTTGAAGGTTCTACTGATGAAGAAGCTGCTAAAGATGTTGCTATGCACATCGCAGCTATCAATCCAAAATATGTTTCTTCAGAACAAGTTAAAGAAGAAGAAATCAATCACGAAAGAGAAGTATTAAAACAACAAGCATTAAATGAAGGTAAACCTGAAAACATCGTTGAAAAAATGGTTGAAGGTCGTTTACGTAAATATCTTCAAGAAATTTGTGCAGTTGATCAAAACTTCGTTAAAGATCCAGATCAAACAGTTGAAGCTTTCTTAAAATCTAAAGGTGGTAAACTTGTTGACTTCGTTCGCTATGAAGTAGGCGAAGGTATGGAAAAACGTGAAGAAAACTTCGCAGATGAAGTTAAAGGTCAAATGAAATAATCTGTCGACAAGATTTACAAGAAAGAAGACACCTTTGAGGTTTTCTATTATAAAGTGATACTTTATGCTAGAAGGCGCGTCAGTGTCTTCTTTACTTGTATATATTACATATTTTTACAATAGAGAGGAAAAAACAATGGCGCAAACTTCTAAATATAAACGTGTAGTATTAAAACTTAGTGGTGAAGCACTCGCAGGAGACAAAGGTTTTGGTATTAATCCAATTATTATTAAAAGCGTGGCACAGCAAGTAGCTGAAGTTGCTAAGATGGATTGCGAAATCGCAGTTATCGTTGGTGGTGGCAATATTTGGAGAGGTAAAACAGGTAGTGATTTAGGTATGGACCGTGGTACAGCGGACTACATGGGTATGCTTGCTACAGTTATGAATGCTCTTGCACTGCAAGATAGCTTAGAACAATTAGAATGTGACACACGTGTGTTGACATCAATTGAAATGAAACAAGTTGCTGAACCATATATCCGTCGAAGAGCTATTAGACATTTAGAGAAGAAACGTGTTGTTATTTTTGCAGCAGGAATCGGTAATCCATACTTCTCTACAGATACAACTGCAGCGTTACGTGCAGCAGAAGTCGAAGCCGATGTTATTTTAATGGGTAAAAATAATGTTGATGGAGTATATTCAGCAGACCCTAAAGTAGATAAGAATGCAGTTAAATATGAACACTTGACGCACATTCAAATGTTACAAGAAGGGTTACAAGTAATGGACTCAACTGCATCATCATTCTGTATGGATAATAATATTCCTTTAAATGTATTTTCAATCATGGAAGAAGGCAATATTAAACGTGCAGTTATGGGTGAAAAAATAGGTACGTTAATAACAAAATAATTAGAGGTGTAAACAATATGAGTGACATAATTCAAGACACTAAAGCTAGAATGAGCAAATCTATCGATAATTTATCAAGAGAATTAGCAAATATTAGTGCTGGAAGAGCAAATTCAAATTTATTAAGTGGCGTAACTGTTGACTATTATGGTGCGCCAACACCAGTTCAACAATTAGCGAGCATCAATGTGCCTGAAGCACGTTTATTAGTTATTTCTCCTTATGATAAATCTTCAGTAGCCGATATTGAAAAAGCAATTTATGCAGCAAATTTAGGTGTAAATCCTACAAGTGATGGTGAAGTTATTCGTATCACTGTCCCAGCTTTAACAGAAGAACGTCGTAAAGAATTAGTGAAAAACGTTAAGAAAATTGGTGAAGATGCGAAAGTATCTATCCGTAACATCCGTCGTGATATTAATGATCAATTGAAAAAAGATGAAAAAAATGGGGACATTACTGAAGATGATTTAAGAAGTCAAACAGAAGATGTTCAAAAAGCTACAGATAATTCTATTAAAGAAATTGATCAATTAGTAGAGGACAAAGAAAAAGACATTATGTCTGTTTAATTAGTTCGACAATAAATTAATTCATTTAATAATGTGTAAGTATTATTATAAATATACTTTCTACATTACTATAAATTATTTTAGTCTAAACTGTGCCAATTCAGACTTTGGTACAGTTTTTTCATTTGCTTATTCAATGCCATTATCGAGTATGATAAAATGATAGATGATTTCTTAAATAACTAATATAATATAATAGAGATGATCAGGCTCGGAGGAAAGACCATGTTTAAAAAGCTAATAAAAAGAAATAAGACTAAAATCAGTCATAACGATGATTTAGATTTACATAATTTACCTGAACATGTAGCGATTATCATGGACGGAAATGGACGTTGGGCCAAAAAGCGTAAAATGCCTAGAATTAAAGGACATTACGAAGGTATGCAAACCATCAAAACTGTAACGCGAGAAGCAAGTGATTTGGGCATTAAATACTTAACACTATACGCTTTTTCAACTGAAAATTGGTCTAGACCTGAAAATGAAGTTAATTATATCATGAATTTGCCTGTTAATTTTTTAAAAACATTTTTACCCGAACTCATTGAAAAAAATGTTCAAATAGAAACGATTGGATTTTTAGATGCAGTTCCTAAATCGACGATTGAAGCAATACAACATGCAAAAGAAAAAACAAAAAATAATACAGGTCTGAAATTAATATTTGCCATCAATTATGGTGGACGAGCTGAAATTGTTCAAAGTATGAAATCAATTTATGATGAACTTCAACGCAATGGTCAAGACAGTAAAGATATTGATGAATCAATGATTAACAACCATTTAATGACGCATTCATACCCAGATCCTGAGTTATTAATTCGCACTTCTGGTGAACAACGTATTAGTAATTTCCTTATTTGGCAGTCTTCTTATAGTGAATTTATATTTAATGAGAAATTATGGCCAGACTTTGACGGTGAAGAATTTAAAAATTGCTTAAAAATATATCAATCTCGCCAAAGACGCTTTGGAGGGTTAAGTAAGGAGTAGTGTATGAAAGTTAGAACTTTAACCGCAATTATAGCATTGTTAATTTTTCTACCCATTCTATTGATGGGTGGTACAACGTTAATGTTGTTTGCGTACTTACTAGCTTTAATTGCATTAAAAGAACTTTTAAATATGAATATGATTAAATTAATTTCAGTCCCTGGTATTTTTAGTGCTTTAGCATTAATTATTATTATGTTACCTCAATCAGCAGGTGACTGGGTTAGTGACATTCAGTTAAAAAGTTTAATCGCAATGAGTTTTATTTTACTAAGTTACACTGTACTGTCAAAAAACAGATTTAGTTTTATGGATGCTGCTTTCTGTCTTATGTCAGTTGCATATGTCGGTATTGGATTTATGTATTTCTATGCAACACGTTCAGATGGCTTACATTACATACTTTATGCATTCTTAGTGGTGTGGTTAACAGATACAGGTGCTTATATTTTCGGTCGACTAATGGGTAAACATAAATTATGGCCAGTAATTAGTCCTAACAAAACTATTGAAGGTTTTATTGGCGGATTAATTTGTAGTTTAATTGTGCCAATTGTTATGTTGTTCTTTGTTGATTTCAACTTAAATATTTGGTTACTATTATTAGTAACTATCATCTTGAGTATCTTTGGTCAACTTGGTGATTTAGTTGAATCAGGATTTAAACGTCATTTTGGTGTTAAAGATTCTGGTAGAATTTTACCGGGTCACGGTGGTATATTAGACAGATTTGATAGTTTCATGTTTGTTTTACCATTACTCAACATTTTATTAATACAAATGTAGTGCGATTTTAATGTTTTATTTATATATGAAAAATGTATAGTGCTATAATTGAGGAGTTATTGAGTGCACATTTGACTAGACATAGTAGATGATGTAATTCTTAACTCCTTTTATTAAAAGTAAAATTCTTGAATAATTTAACCAAATCATAGATAATCTACATCGTTCTAATGAAAAAAGTAGAAATTTAATTTAATTGAGGTGTATCATGTGAGCTATTTAATCACTATTGTCTCATTTATGATCGTGTTTGGTGTACTTGTTACGGTACATGAATATGGTCACATGTTCTTTGCTAAGCGTGCTGGAATAATGTGTCCTGAATTCGCGATAGGTATGGGACCAAAAATATTTAGTTTCCGTAAGAACGAAACTTTGTATACCATCCGTTTATTACCTGTAGGTGGTTATGTAAGAATGGCTGGAGACGGTTTAGAAGAACCACCAGTTGAACCAGGTATGAATGTTAAAGTAAAACTTAATGATAAAGAAGAGATTACGCATATAATTTTAGATGATCAGCATAAATTTCAAAAGATAGAAGCAATTGAAGTTAAACAATGTGACTTCAAGGATGATTTATACATTGAAGGTATTACTTCATATGATAATGAGCGACATCATTTTAATATTGCTGAAAAAGCATATTTTGTTGAGAATGGTAGTTTAATTCAAATTGCTCCACGACATCGACAATTTGCACATAAGAAACCTTTACCCAAATTTTTAACGTTATTTGCAGGACCATTATTTAACTTTATATTAGCCTTAATATTATTTATCACATTAGCTTATTTCCAAGGAACACCTACTACCTCAGTGGGGCAATTAGCTGATAACTATCCAGCGCAACAAGCAGGATTAAAATCTGGAGATAAAATCGTTCAAGTAGGTCAATATAAAACTAAGAGTTTTGATGACATTCAGTCTGCAGCAAATAAAATTAAAGATAATAAAACAACGATAAAATTCGAAAGAGATAATCAAACAAAGACAGTGGATATAACTCCTAAAAAGCAAGTTATTAAGCAAACTAAATTAAATTCTGAGACGACGTACATTTTAGGTTTCCAACCTCAGAAAGAACATACTTTAATAAAACCAATTGCGCTAGGATTTGATCAGTTTGTTAGTGCCAGTACATTAATCTTTAAAGCTGTAGGAACAATGATTGCAAGTATATTCACAGGTCAATTCTCATTTGATATGTTAAATGGTCCAGTGGGTATTTATCATAATGTTGACTCTGTAGTTAAACAAGGTATCATTGCATTAACATACTACACTGCACTATTAAGTGTTAACTTAGGTATAATGAACTTATTACCAATTCCAGCACTTGATGGTGGTCGAATTTTATTTGTTATCTATGAAGCAATTTTCAGAAGACCAGTTAATAAAAAAGCAGAAACAATTATAATAGCTGCTGGTGCTATTTTTGTCTTAATTATAATGGTTCTAGTAACTTGGAACGATATACAACGTTATTTCTTGTAGAATAAGGAGGATTAAGTGATGAAACAATCGAAAGTTTTCATACCAACTAGGAGAGATGTCCCTGCTGAAGCAGAAGCATTGAGTCACCAATTATTATTAAAAGCAGGATTAATCAAACAAAGTACAAGTGGTATTTATAGCTATTTACCATTAGCCTCTCGTGTGTTAAATAATATTTCTAAAATCATCCGTGAAGAAATGGAAAGCATTGATGCCGTTGAAATTTTAATGCCTGCACTTCAACAAGCAGAACTTTGGGAAGAATCAGGTCGTTGGGGTGCATACGGTCCAGAGTTAATGCGCTTAAGAGATCGTAATGGACGTGAATTTGCTTTAGGTCCTACACATGAGGAAGTAGTGACTTCTATCGTTAGAGATGAACTTAAATCATATAAACAATTGCCTTTAACGTTATTCCAAATACAATCTAAATTTCGAGATGAGAAACGTCCACGCTTTGGTTTGTTAAGAGGTAGAGAATTTATTATGAAAGATGCGTATTCATTCCATGCTGATGAAGCATCGTTAGATGAAACATATCAAGATATGTACAATGCTTACGATCGTATATTCAAACGTGTTGGCATCAATGCTCGACCAGTGGTTGCAGACTCAGGCGCAATTGGAGGTAACCATACACACGAATTCATGGCCTTAAGTGAAATTGGTGAAGATACTATCGTTTATAGTAAGCAAAGTGATTATGCAGCTAATATTGAAAAAGCGGAAGTCGTTTATCATCCAAATGAAAAGCATTCAGAAGAAGCAGAACTAGAAAAGATTGAAACACCTAATGTTAAAACTGCTCAAGAATTAGCTGATTTTTTAAACCGTCCGGTTGATGAAATTGTTAAATCAATGATTGTTAAAATTGATGGAGAATTCATTATGTTCTTAATACGTGGTCATCATGAATTAAATGATATCAAAGTAAAAGCATTCTTTGAAACAGATAACGTTGAAATGGCCACTCAAGATGAGATTGTTAATTTATTAGGTGCTAATCCTGGGTCACTGGGACCAGTTCATGATAAAGATATTAGAATTTTTGCAGATAATTATGTCAAAGATTTAAATAATTTAGTCGTTGGTGCTAATGAGAATGGATTCCACTATATTAACGCTAATTTAGACCGAGATTTCAAGGTTGATGAGTTTGGAGATTTCCGTTTTATCTTAGAAGGAGAACCATTAAGCGATGGCTCTGGCGAAGCGAAATTTGCTGAAGGTATTGAAGTAGGTCAAGTATTTAAGTTAGGAACTAAATACTCAGAAGCAATGAACGCAACATTCTTAGATAACCAAGGTAAAGCTAAGCCATTAATCATGGGGTGCTATGGAATAGGCGTTTCAAGAACGCTAAGTGCCATTGTTGAACAAAATAATGATGAAAATGGTATTATTTGGCCTAAATCAGTTACACCATTTGATTTACATCTAATTACTATTAATCCTAAAAAGGATGAACAACTAGAATTAGGTGATCAATTGTATAAAGAATTACAACAACAATATGATGTACTTTATGATGATCGTAAAGATCGAGCTGGCGTTAAATTTAATGATGCAGATTTAATCGGTCTTCCAATAAGAATTGTAGTTGGTAAAAATGCTAGTGAGGGTATCGTTGAAGTTAAAGTACGTCAAACTGGTGAAAGCGAAGATATTCATATTAACGATTTAAACACTCATATCGCTACACTTTATAGTAATTTATAATTTGCTAAGACTAAGTTGAATTTGATGAATGTACTTGATTTCACTTGTTCAACATGGATATTCAATGCATAATGCTAAATGAGGTTAAGACAATTTCATATTTGTCTAAACCTCTTTTTTTACTAAAAATTTTAAAACGAAACATATGAAAAGCACATGGCAAAGTAGTATAATGGATATCAAGTTTGCAGTTAGATCATAACACGTTGCGTATACATATAATTGAGAAATTAGTTAGATATAAGGGTGGTTATCTGTCATGGCAATGACGAATCAAGAAAAATTCAAAGTACTCGCTGACCAGATTAAAGTTTCCAATCAACTAGATCAAACAATCATTGAAAAAGGTGAATTAACGCGAGTAGATGTGTCAAATAAAAATAGAACGTGGGAATTTCAAATTACATTGCCATATTTTCTATCACATGAAGATTATTTAATATTCACAAATGCGATTACTGAAGAATTTAAAGAAATTGCCAAAGTTGATTGGCATTTTACAATTCAAGATACAAGTAATCAAGATGAGCATGCTATCAAATATTTTGGTCATTGTATAGAACATACTGCACTTTCACCTAAAGTAAAAGGTCAACTTAAACAGAAGCGTTTAATTATGTCTGGTAATGTGTTGAAAGTAATGACCTCTAATGACATCGAAAGAAATCACTTTGACAAAGTATGTAATGGTAGCTTAGTAAAAGCTTTTCGTAAATGTGGTTTTGATATTGATAAAGTTGTTTTTGAAACGGACGACTCAAGTTCTTATGATGATTTAGCTTCATTAGAAGCACATATTCAAGAAGAAGATGAAAAAAGTGCTCGTGAAGCTACTGAAAAAATTGAAAAAATCAAAGCAGAAAAAGCGAAACAACAAGATAACAATGAAAGTAATGTTGATAAGTGTCAAATTGGTAAACCGATACAAATTGATAATATAAAACCAATTGAATCAATCATTGAAGAAGAGTTCAAAGTAGCGATTGAAGGGGTTATATTTGATATTAACCTAAAAGAATTAAAGAGTGGTCGTCATATTGTTGAGTTAAAAGTAACAGACTACACAGATTCTCTTGTACTTAAGATGTTTACAAGAAAAAATAAAGATGATTTAGATCACTTTAAGGCACTAAGTGTAGGTAAATGGGTACGTGCTCAAGGACGTATTGAAGAAGACACGTTTGTAAGAGATCTAGTAATGATGATGACTGATATAGAAGAAATCAAAAAGACACCTAAGCAAGATAAAGCTGAAGAAAAGCGTGTAGAGTTTCATTTACATACATCAATGAGTCAAATGGATGGTATTCCTAATATAAGTGCATATATTAATCAAGCTGCAAAATGGGGACATAAAGCGATAGCAGTTACAGATCATAATGTTGTTCAAGCCTTTCCTGATGCTCATGGTGCCGCTGAAAAAAATGGTATTAAAATGATTTATGGTATGGAAGGTATGCTCGTAGATGATGGAGTACCTATTGCTTACAAACCAACAGATCGAGATCTTAAAGAAGCAACTTATGTTGTGTTTGACGTTGAAACAACTGGACTTTCAAACCAATACGATCAAATTATAGAATTGGCCGCCGTTAAAGTTAAAGATGGGGAAATTATTGATAAATTTGAACGATTTAGTAATCCACACGAAAAATTATCAGAAACAATCATTAATTTAACTCACATTACTGATGATATGTTGACTGATGCACCTGAGATTGAGGAAGTATTGACTGAATTTAAAGAGTGGGTTGGAGATGCTATATTTGTAGCACATAATGCATCATTTGATATGGGCTTTATTGACACTGGATATGAAAGACTTGGCTTTGGGCCATCAACGAATGGTGTCATAGATACTTTAGAACTATCACGTACGATTAATACTGAATATGGTAAACACGGATTAAACTTTTTAGCGAAAAAATATGGTGTAGAATTAACTCAACACCATAGAGCCATTTATGATACTGAGGCTACAGCGTATATCTTCATTAAGATGGTTCAGCAAATGAAAGAGTTAGGAGTTACAAATCATAAAGACATTAATCAAAAACTGTCTAATGAGGATGCATATAAACGTGCACGTCCGACACATGTGTCATTAATTGTTCAAACACAAGAAGGCTTAAAGAACTTATTTAAAATTGTAAGTGCCTCATTAGTTAAATACTATTATCGAACTCCTAGAATTCCACGTTCATTATTAAATGAATATCGTGAAGGCATACTAGTTGGAACAGCTTGTGATGAAGGTGAATTATTCACTGCTGTAATGCAGAGAGACCAATCGGAAGTTGAAAAAATCGCTAAATATTATGATTTCATTGAAGTACAACCACCTAAACTGTATCAAGATCTTATTGATAGAGAACTCATTAGAGATACTGAAACACTTTATGAAATTTATGAACGTATATTAAAAGCAGGAGAAAGTACAGGTATTCCAGTAATAGCGACAGGAAATGCGCATTATTTGTATGAACATGACGCGATTGCTCGTAAAATCCTAATCGCATCTCAACCTGGTAATCCTTTGAATCGCTCAACTTTACCAGAAGCGCATTTTAGAACGACAGATGAGATGTTAGATGAGTTTCACTTTTTAGGTGAAGAAAAGGCACATGAAATAGTTGTTAAAAACACAAATGAATTAGCGGACCGAATTGAAAAAGTTATTCCAATTAAAGATCAATTGTTTACGCCACGTATGGATGGAGCAAATGAAGAAATTCGTGAACTAAGCTACACAAATGCCAAAAAATTATACGGTGAAGATTTACCACAAATCGTAATCGATCGTCTTGAAAAAGAACTAGCAAGTATCATCGGAAATGGTTTCTCTGTTATCTATTTAATTTCACAACGTCTTGTTAAAAAATCTCTAGATGATGGATATTTAGTAGGTTCGCGTGGTTCGGTTGGATCTAGTTTTGTGGCAACAATGACTGAAATAACTGAAGTTAATCCATTGCCACCTCATTACATTTGTCCTAACTGTAAAACGAGTGAATTCTTTGATGATGGGTCTGTAGGTTCAGGGTTTGACTTACCTGATAAACAATGTAGCACTTGTGGTGCTGAACTTATTAAAGAAGGGCAAGACATACCATTTGAAACATTCTTAGGATTTAAGGGAGATAAAGTTCCTGATATTGACTTGAACTTTAGTGGTGAGTACCAACCAAACGCTCATAACTATACTAAAGTGCTTTTCGGGGAAGACAAGGTGTTCCGTGCAGGAACAATAGGTACAGTTGCCGAAAAAACGGCGTTTGGATATGTCAAAGGCTACTTAAATGACCAAGGTATCCATAAACGTGGTGCGGAAATCGATCGTCTGGTTAAAGGATGTACAGGTGTAAAACGTACAACAGGACAACATCCAGGTGGGATTATAGTAGTTCCTGATTACATGGATATTTATGATTTCACCCCGATACAATTTCCTGCAGATGATCAAAGCGCTTCTTGGATGACAACGCATTTCGACTTCCATTCCATCCATGATAATGTTTTAAAACTTGATATATTAGGACATGATGATCCTACAATGATTCGTATGTTACAAGATTTATCTGGTATAGATCCTAAGACCATTCCAGTAGATGATAAAGAGACAATGCAAATCTTTAGTAGTCCTGAGTCATTAGGTGTAACTGAAGAGGAGATACTTTGTAAGACTGGAACGTTCGGTGTACCTGAATTTGGTACAGGATTTGTTCGACAAATGTTAGAAGATACGAAACCAACAACTTTTTCAGAACTTGTACAAATATCAGGATTATCTCATGGTACTGATGTTTGGTTAGGTAATGCACAAGAATTAATTCGTTCAGGTATTTGTGATTTATCAAGCGTTATAGGTTGTCGTGATGATATCATGGTTTATTTAATGTATGCAGGATTAGAACCCTCAATGGCCTTCAAAACAATGGAGTCAGTGCGTAAAGGTAAAGGTTTAACTGAAGAAATGATAGATGCTATGAAAGAGAATGATGTACCAGATTGGTATTTAGATTCTTGTCTGAAAATTAAGTACATGTTCCCTAAAGCCCATGCGGCTGCATATGTATTAATGGCAGTGAGAATTGCATATTTCAAAGTACATCATCCGCTTTATTATTATGCATCTTATTTCACAATTCGTGCATCAGACTTTGATTTAATTACTATGATTAAAGACAAAGAAAGCATAAAGAATACAGTCAAAGATATGTATTCAAGATACATGGACCTCGGTAAAAAAGAAAAAGACGTTCTTACTGTCTTAGAAATTATGAATGAAATGGCTCATCGCGGATTCCGTATGCAACCAATTAGTCTAGAGAAAAGTCAGGCATTTGACTTTATTATTGAAGGAGATAGCTTAATTCCTCCATTTATTTCTGTACCTGGACTTGGAGAGAATGTTGCTAAACGTATTGTTGAAGCGCGAGAAGATGGGCCATTCCTATCTAAAGAAGATTTAAATAAAAAGGCTGGTTTATCTCAAAAAATAATTGAATATCTTGATGATTTAGGTTCTTTACCTAATCTTCCAGATAAGGCACAATTGTCTATTTTTGATATGTAATTTTATATTTCAAGTTCAAAAGTATTTTATTAGTCTATGTGACGCAAGAGATAGACATTTGTTTAAGGAATTAAAGTGTGATATACTTAATGTGCGTAAAAAATTAGACTCAGGCAGAAAGAGTGGGCATATACCCGCTCTTTTCTATTTGCCGAAAAAGGAGGCCTGTATGAGTAAAATCACTGAAGAAGTAGAAACAATCATAACTCCTATTTTAGACGAATTGAATTTTGAATTAGTTGAAGTTGAATACACTAAAGAGGGGAAAGATCATTTCTTAAGAATCTCTATTGATAAAGAGGGCGGTGTCGATTTAAATGATTGCACACTTGCATCTGAAAAAATCAGCGAGGCAATGGATGAGAATGATCCAATTCCAGATATGTACTACTTAGACGTAGCATCACCAGGTGCGGAACGTCCAATTAAAAAAGAAAAAGATTATCACAATGCAATTGATAAACCAGTATTTGTATCATTATATGCGCCAATTGAAGGCGATAAAGAGTGGCTTGGAATTTTAAAAGCTGTTGATGAAGACACAATCACGATGGAAGTTAAAGAAAAAGCTAAAACAAAACAAATTGAAATACCAAGAAATAAAATTGCAAAAGCACGTCACGCTGTAATGATTTAACGTGATGAGGAGGAATAATTGTGGCAAGTAATGAACTTTTATTAGCAACTGAATATTTAGAAAAAGAAAAGAAAATCCCTAGAGAAGTATTAATTGATGCAATTGAAGCAGCTTTAATAACTGCATATAAAAAGAACTATGATAGTGCTAGAAACGTACGTGTAGAATTAAATATGGATGAAGGTACTTTTAAAGTTATAGCACGTAAAGAAGTTGTAGAAGAAGTATTTGATGACAGAGACGAAGTAGATTTAAGTACAGCATTAGTTAAAAATCCAGCATATGAAGTTGGTGATATTTACGAAGAAGATGTTACACCAAAAGATTTTGGTCGTGTTGGTGCACAAGCTGCTAAACAAGCAGTAATGCAAAGACTAAGAGATGCTGAAAGAGAAATTCTGTATACTGAATTTATTGATAAAGAAGATGATATTTTAACAGGTGTTATCGATAGAGTTGACCATCGTTACGTTTATGTTAACTTAGGTAGAATTGAAGCGGTCTTATCTGAAGCTGAAAGAAGTCCTAACGAAAAATATATTCCTAACGAACATATTAAAGTCTATGTTAATAAAGTGGAACAGACAACTAAGGGACCACAAATTTACGTTTCTAGAAGTCATCCAGGCTTGTTAAAACGTTTATTTGAGCAAGAAGTTCCTGAAATTTATGATGGAACTGTTATTGTGAAATCAGTAGCACGTGAAGCTGGTGATCGTTCTAAGATTAGTGTTTATTCTGATAATCCAGACATCGATGCGGTAGGCGCATGTGTTGGTGCAAAAGGTGCTCGAGTTGAAGCTGTAGTTGAAGAACTTGGTGGAGAAAAAATCGACATCGTTCAATGGAATGAAGATCCTAAAGTATTTGTACGTAATGCTTTAAGTCCTTCACAAGTATTGGAAGTTATCGTTGACGAAGACAATCAATCTACTGTTGTTGTAGTTCCTGACTATCAATTGTCACTAGCTATTGGTAAGAGAGGTCAAAATGCACGATTAGCTGCAAAATTGACTGGATGGAAAATTGATATTAAATCAGAAACTGATGCTCGTGAAGCGGGAATTTATCCTGTGATTGAATCTGAAGAATTAGCTGAAGACATCGTTTTATCAGAATCAGATGATGAAGATATCGAAATTGAAGATGTTAATCTAGAGGAATCAAATTTAACTACTGCAGAATTAGCGGCAGATATAGATGAACCTTCTGAAAATATCGAAGAAGCAGACAATGAAGAAAAAGACGTATAAGCAGATAATTGGGGTGAGTAATTAAGTGAAGAAGAAAAAGATTCCAATGCGTAAATGTATTATTACAAATGAAATGCGTCCCAAAAAAGATATGATTCGCGTTGTTATTAACAAAGAAGGCGACATTTTTGCTGATGGTACTGGGAAACAACAAGGTAGAGGTGCTTATGTTTTAAAAGATGTTGAAAGTGTTGAAGTAGCCCAAGAAAAAGGCGTACTTGAAAGATATTTTAATGCAGATTCTGAGAAGCTAGACCCTGTTTATAAAGAAATTATACGTTTGATTTATAGAGAAGAGATTCCTAAATGAGCAAAGAACAAATTTTAAACTTTTTAGGTTTAGCAATGAGAGCCCGTAAAGTAAAGTCTGGCGAGTCTGTATTGCTTACTGAAATAAAGAAAAATAATATAAAGCTTGTTATCATGGCATCTGATGCCTCAGAAAACACTTTAAAGAATATAAAAAATAAATGTGAAACATATCATGTTCCATTTAGAATCTTTAGTACAAGAGCAGAATTAGGACAATCTTTAGGCAAATCGGAACGTGTGAACATTGGAGTAATAGACTCTGGGTTTGCGACTAAGCTTACGTCGATGATAGATGAATATTGTGAGGAGTGATTATATGAGTAAAAAAAGAATTTACGAATATGCGAAAGAATTAAATGTTAAAAGTAAAGAGATTATAGATGAGTTAAAAAATATGAATGTAGAAGTATCAAACCATATGCAAGCGTTAGAGGACGATCAAATTAAAACGCTTGATAAAAAGTTTAGACCACAAGAAAGTAACAAGAATACAAAACAAAACACTCAAAATAATCACCAAAAACAACAAAACAATACTAAAAATAATAACAAACAGAACAACAAAGGTAACGCGAATCAAAAAGGCAATAATAACAATAAAAATAATGCCAAAAATAACAAAAATAATAAGAACAATAAAAGTAATAAAAACAACAAAGGTAACAAAAATAATAAACCAGCAGCAGAACCAAAAGAAATGCCATCTAAAATCACATATGAAGAAGGCATTACAGTTGGCGAGTTAGCTGATAAATTAAATATTGAATCATCAGGAATTATTAAAAAATTATTCTTATTAGGCATCGTTGCTAATATTAACCAAGCACTTGATGAAGAAACACTAGAATTGATTGCGGATGATTATGGTGTTGAACTTGAAAAAGAAGTCGTTGTAAATGAAGAAGATTTATCAATTTACTTTGATGAAGAAGAAGTTGATCCAGATGCAATTGAACGACCAGCCGTAGTTACAATTATGGGACATGTTGACCATGGTAAAACAACATTACTTGATTCAATTCGTCATACTAAAGTTACAGCTGGAGAAGCAGGCGGTATCACGCAACATATTGGTGCTTATCAAATTGAAAATGCTGGTAAAAAAATTACATTCCTTGATACACCTGGACACGCAGCATTTACTACAATGCGTGCACGCGGTGCTCAAGTAACGGACATCACAATTTTAGTTGTTGCAGCTGATGATGGTGTAATGCCACAAACAATTGAGGCAATTAACCATGCTAAAGAGGCTAACGTTCCTACGATAGTAGCTGTAAATAAAATTGATAAACCTACTGCAAACCCAGACCGTGTTATGCAAGAATTAACAGAGTACGGTTTGATCCCTGAAGACTGGGGCGGTGAAACAATTTTTGTTCCACTTTCAGCATTAAGTGGTGAAGGTATTGATGATTTATTAGAAATGATTGGCTTAGTAGCTGAAGTCCAAGAATTAAAAGCTAATCCTGATAAACAAGCTGTAGGTACTGTGATTGAAGCGGAGTTAGATAAATCACGTGGTCCAGCTGCTTCACTATTAGTTCAAAACGGAACATTAAATGTCGGTGACTCAATAGTTGTAGGTAACACATATGGACGAATTAGAGCGATGGTTAATGATTTAGGTCAAAGAATTAAATCAGCAGGTCCTTCTACACCTGTAGAAATTACAGGTATCAATGATGTGCCATTAGCAGGTGATCGCTTTGTTATCTTTAAAGACGAAAAACAAGCACGTCGCATTGGTGAAGCGCGTCATGAAGCAAGCGTCATCCAACAACGTCAAGAAAGTAAAAATGTTTCATTAGACAACTTATTTGAACAAATGAAGCAAGGTGAAATGAAAGATCTTAACGTGATTATCAAAGGTGACGTTCAAGGTTCTGTTGAAGCACTTGCAGCTTCTCTTATGAAAATTGATGTAGAAGGCGTTAATGTACGTATTATTCACACTGCTGTTGGCGCTATTAATGAATCAGATGTTACATTAGCTAATGCGTCAAATGGTATTATTATTGGTTTCAATGTGCGTCCAGACGCAGGTGCTAAACGTGCTGCAGAAGCTGAAAACGTTGATATGAGACTGCATCGCGTTATTTATAATGTTATTGAAGAAATTGAATCAGCTATGAAAGGTTTACTTGATCCTGAATTCGAAGAACAAGTTATCGGACAAGCTGAAGTACGTCAAACATTCAAAGTGTCTAAAGTTGGCACAATTGCTGGTAGTTATGTTACTGAAGGTAAGATTACTCGTAATGCAGGTGTTCGTATTATTAGAGACGGAATTGTTCTATTCGAAGGTGAATTAGATACATTGAAACGTTTCAAAGATGATGCCAAAGAAGTAGCTCAAGGTTATGAATGTGGTATTACAATTGAAAAATTCAATGATATTAAAGAAGGCGACATTATCGAAGCATTTGAAATGGTTGAAATAGAAAGATAAGACTTAACAATATATGTATAGGTGGACGTGGAGAAACCGTCCACCTTTTTAAATGATGAACATTACAATATATTGTTTCTTTAAGATAATGCGTTTAAATCTAACTTAAATAGTGAATAAAATAGCAAAGAAGAGTAACATCAAATATTGAGGTGACATAAATGAGTAACATGAGAGCAGAACGTGTAGGCGAACAAATGAAGAAAGAAATAATGGATATCGTTAATAATAAAGTTAAAGATCCTAGAGTAGGGTTTATCACAATTACTGACGTTGACTTAACAAATGACTTATCTCAAGCAAAAGTTTACCTTACAGTCTTAGGTAGCGAAAAAGAAGTTAATGATACGTTTAAAGCTTTAGACAAAGCGAAAGGATTTATTAAATCTGAATTAGGTTCAAGAATGAGATTGCGTATCGTTCCAGAATTATTCTTTGAATATGATGAATCAATTGAGTATGGTAATAAAATCGAAAAAATGATTCAAGATTTGCATAAGCAAGATAGATAATTATTTATAATCTTAATTACAGCAAATTTACTAAATAGTTAAGGGGTAGGACATTGAAATTAGTATAATTTCAGTTCTACTCTTTTTTTAAAAATTAAAGTAATTAAAAATTTACCAATTTAGCTATATGATATACGAATTAGTGTTATTACTTTTATATTAAATAACACAAGTTAAGTCAGATAAGTTATGATACATAGGTGTACTTAAAACTGAAGGATGTGAAAAAATGTATAATGGTATTTTACCTGTATATAAAGAGCGTGGATTGACGAGTCATGATGTCGTCTTTAAGCTAAGAAAAATCTTAAAAACTAAGAAAATAGGTCATACTGGGACATTAGATCCTGAAGTTTCTGGGGTATTGCCAGTATGTATTGGTACTGCCACTCGTGTAAGTGATTATGTGATGGATATGGGAAAATCTTATAACGCTACCATAACTCTAGGGGAAAGTACGACTACGGAAGATCAAACAGGAGAAGTTATTGATAAAATAGATGTACAAGAAAATGCAATAAATATTAATAAAGTAGACGCTGTTTTAAAACAATTTGAAGGAATTATAGAACAAGTTCCACCTATGTATTCATCTGTTAAAGTAAATGGTAAAAAGTTATATGAGTATGCACGAAAAGATGAAACTGTTGAACGACCAGTTCGTAAAGTAAATATAGATTCGATAGCACG
The DNA here is from genome assembly GCF_001810405.1 of Staphylococcus sp. HMSC069D12. Classification (NCBI taxonomy): domain Bacteria; kingdom Bacillati; phylum Bacillota; class Bacilli; order Caryophanales; family Staphylococcaceae; genus Staphylococcus; species Staphylococcus sp. HMSC069D12. The sequence goes on along the minus strand of NZ_KV801093.1, from coordinate 44,953 downwards.
CACCTCTGAACTTCAATTCGAAGACGGGAAATGTCATTTTAATATTGAGGTTAAATGTGGTAAAGGTACATATATTCGCACATTAGCAACGGATATTGGTAAACAATTAGGGTATCCAGCTCACATGTCGCTATTGACACGAATAAATTCAGGTGGGTTTGACATTCAAGATAGTATAACATTAGATCAAATCTCTCAATTACATGAGCAAGACACATTACAATCAAACTTATTTCCTTTAGAATATGGTTTGAAAAGTTTGCCGAAAATTTATGTTTCTGATGAAAATATAAAAACTAGAATATTAAATGGACAAAAGTTTAATAAAAAACAATTTAATCAAATGATTGAACAACAACTCGTCTTTATTGATTCTGAGACGGAGGAAGTAATGGCAATTTATATTCAACATCCGGATAAAAATCATGAAATAAAACCTAAAAAAGTATTTAATTAAAGGAGTCTAAAGTTATGAAAGTGATAGAAGTAACCCATCCAATTCAAGAAAATCAATTGATAAAAGAAGACGTTGCGATGGCATTTGGCTTTTTTGATGGCATGCATCGTGGTCATCATAAAGTGTTTGAAGCATTGGATGAACGTGCTGCAGCGCAAAATCTAAAAAAGGCAGTAACAACATTCGATCCTCATCCTTCTGTTGTGTTAAATCCTGAACGTAAACGCACAGATTATTTAACACCACTTTCAGATAAACTTGAAATGATTGAACAACACGACGTGGATTATTGTATTGTTATTAATTTTTCTTCACGATTTGCGAGTGTAACAGCAGAAGAGTTTGTTCAAGACTATATTATTAATAATCGTGTTAAAGAAGTGATTGCTGGTTTTGACTTTACTTACGGTAAATTCGGAAAAGGTAACATGTCCGTATTAAATGAAATGGATGAATTTAGCACTACATTAGTTGGTAAACAAGAAATGGATACTGAAAAAATCTCTACTACTGCAATTAGGGAAGCTTTGAAAGAAGGAAATTTAAAAAAGGCCAATGAGCAGTTAGGTTATCTCTATCGAATTAAAGGCACTGTAGTTCAAGGAGAGAAACGTGGACGTACAATTGGCTTTCCTACGGCAAATGTTCAACTAAGTGATGATTATGTTTTACCTAAGAAAGGGGTTTATGCTGTTAGTATGGCGATAGGTGCTGAAAATAAGATCTATCGTGGTGTAGCTAATGTTGGTGTTAAACCTACTTTTCACGATCCTTCTAAAGCTGAAGTAGTGATTGAAGTTAATATCTTTGATTTTAATGACAACATATATGGTGAACGTGTCATTGTTTATTGGCATCATTATTTAAGACCAGAAGTTAAATTTGATGGTATTGATCCATTAGTTGAACAAATGAATAATGATAAAGAAAAAGCGAAATACTTACTTTCAGTTGATTTCGGTGATGATGTATCGTATAATATTTAAAGTTGGGTTCTAGAAAATAAAATTCAACTTTAAATATTATTCCTTTATCTTGGCGGGTTGAGACTCCGACGCCTAGCTCAGATTAAGGTGTATACAAATTTTAGGAGGAATTTAATTATGGCAATCACTCAAGAACGTAAAAATGAAATTATCAAAGAATATCGCGTGCACGAAACTGACACTGGTTCACCAGAAGTACAAATCGCTGTTTTAACTGCAGAAATCGCTGCGTTAAACGAACACTTACGTGAACACAAAAAAGACCACCATTCACGTCGTGGATTATTAAAAATGGTAGGTCGTCGTCGTCACTTGTTAAACTACTTACGTGGTAAAGATATTCAACGTTACCGTGAATTAATTAAATCATTAGGTATACGTCGTTAATTTTTATATATTAAGAGGAAAGCACCATTTAGTTTGGTACTTTCCTTTTTTTATCGTTTAATATAAATCACTAATATAAAATTTGAAAAATAAATGATATGATGTAATTAATAGATTTCAGAGAGGAGATTCATAATGTCTCAAGAAAAGAAAGTGTTTAAAACTGAGTGGTCTGGAAGATCGTTAACGATTGAGACAGGACAATTAGCAAAACAAGCTAATGGTGCAGTTTTAGTACGTTATGGAGATACGGTTGTATTATCTACGGCTGTAGCATCTAAAGAACCGCGTGATGGTGACTTTTTCCCATTAACAGTTAATTATGAAGAAAAAATGTATGCTGCTGGTAAAATTCCAGGAGGATTTAAAAAACGTGAAGGTCGTCCAGGAGATGAAGCAACATTAACTGCACGTTTAATTGATAGACCAATTCGACCACTTTTCCCTAAAGGATATCGACATGACGTTCAAATTATGAACACAGTACTAAGCGCTGATCCAGATTGTTCGCCTGAAATGGCTGCAATGATAGGTTCTTCAATGGCATTAAGTATTTCAGATATTCCTTTCCAAGGACCAATTGCTGGTGTTAATGTAGGTTATGTTGATGGTAAATATGTAATTAACCCTACCGTTGAGGAAAAAGAAGTTTCACGTCTAGATTTAGAAGTTGCTGGTCATAAAGACGCTGTAAACATGGTAGAAGCTGGTGCAAGTGAAATAACTGAGAAAGAAATGTTAGAAGCTATTTTCTTCGGACATGATGAAATCAAACGTTTAGTAGCATTCCAAGAAGAAGTGGTAGCTCACATTCAACCTGTTAAAAAAGAATTTGTACCTGTAGAACGTGATGAAACACTGGTTTCAAGAGTTAAAACACTTACTGAAGAAAAAGGCTTAAAAGAAACAGTTCTAACATTTGATAAACAACAACGTGACGAAAACTTGGATTCGTTAAAAGCTGAAATTGCAACTGAATTTGTTGACGAAGCAGATCCTGAAAATGAATTGTTAATTGATGAAGTTTATGCAATTTTAAATGACTTAGTTAAAGAGGAAGTACGTCGTCTTATCGCTGATGAAAAAATTAGACCTGATGGGCGTAAACCAGATGAAATTAGACCACTTGAATCTGAAGTTGGTTTATTACCACGAGCACATGGTTCAGGTTTATTTACACGTGGACAAACACAAGCTTTATCTGTATTAACATTAGGAGCATTAGGTGATTATCAACTTATTGATGGACTAGGTCCTGAACAAGAAAAACGATTCATGCATCATTACAACTTCCCAAATTTCTCTGTTGGAGAGACAGGACCAGTTAGAGCACCTGGTCGTCGTGAGATTGGACATGGTGCATTAGGCGAGAGAGCATTAAAATACATTATTCCAGATACAACTGAATTCCCTTACACCGTACGTATTGTAAGTGAAGTATTAGAATCTAACGGTTCATCTTCACAAGCATCAATTTGTGGTTCAACTTTAGCTTTAATGGATGCTGGTGTGCCAATTAAAGCGCCTGTTGCAGGTATAGCAATGGGGCTAGTTACACGTGAAGATAGTTATACGATTCTTACGGATATCCAAGGTATGGAAGATGCTTTAGGGGATATGGATTTTAAAGTTGCAGGTACAAAAGAAGGTATCACTGCGATACAAATGGACATTAAAATTGATGGTTTAACACGTGAAGTCATCGAAGAAGCTTTAGAACAAGCACGACAAGGTCGATTAGCGATAATGGATCACATGTTACAAACAATTGATCAACCACGTAAAGAATTAAGTGCTTATGCTCCTAAAGTGGAAATAATGCATATTAAACCTGATAAAATTAGAGACGTAATTGGACCAGGTGGTAAGAAAATTAATGAAATCATTGATGAAACTGGTGTTAAATTAGATATTGAACAAGATGGTACAATCTTCATAGGTGCAATTGATCAAGACATGATTAACCGTGCTCGTGAAATTATTGAAGATATCACACGTGAAGCGGAAGTAGGCCAAGTTTACAATGCAAAAGTTAAACGTATTGAAAAGTATGGTGCTTTTGTAGAATTGTTTGCCGGTAAAGATGCTTTATTACACATCTCTCAAATTTCAAAAGAACGTATTAATAAAGTTGAGGATGTATTAAGTATAGGTGATTCAATTGAAGTGAAAATAACTGAAATTGACAAACAAGGTCGCGTAAATGCTTCTCATAAAGCATTAGATGAAAATAAATAATATTTTAAGACTAGGAGATTATCATCCTAGTCTTTTATTAGTTTATAAGAATCATTAAAATTAAGAATTATATAATATCTAATACTAAATTCGATTGTTACTATAATGCCTCAAGAAATACTTTAATAGTGTACATCCAACATAAATTAAACTATAATAAATTATGAGTTTATATGGACGGGGATTTTATAATAGGAGGTAACATTTTGAGTTTAGTGAAAAAAAAGAATGACGATATTCGCATCATTCCACTTGGTGGTGTCGGCGAAATCGCAAAAAATATGTATATCGTTGAAGTAGACGATGAAATGTTTATGTTAGATGCGGGGTTAATGTTCCCAGAAGATGAAATGTTAGGTGTAGATATTGTAATTCCTGACATTCAATATGTCATTGAAAATAAAGAAAAACTAAAAGGTATCTTTCTAAGCCATGGTCATGAACACGCTATTGGTGCAGTTAGCTACATTTTAGAACAAATTGATGCACCAGTATATGGCTCTAAATTAACGTTAGCACTTGTTAAAGAAAATATGAAGTCACGTAATGTTAAAAAGAAAGTACGTTATTATACTGTAAATCATGATTCAGTAATGAGATTTAAAAATGTTAATATTACATTCTTTAACACTACACACAGCATTCCTGATAGTTTAGGAATTTGCATTCATACTTCATACGGTTCAATCGTTTATACAGGTGAATTTAAATTTGATCAAAGTTTACAAGGACATTACACCCCAGATATCAAACGTATGGCTGAAATAGGTGAAGAAGGTGTCTTCGCATTAATCAGTGACTCAACAGAAGCTGAGAAACCTGGATATAATACACCTGAGAATGTTATAGAATCGCACATTTACGATGCTTTTGCGAAAGTACAAGGACGCTTAATTGTGTCATGCTATGCTTCAAACTTTATTAGAATTCAACAAGTATTGAACACTGCAAGCAAATTAAATCGTAAAGTTTCATTTTTAGGTCGTTCACTTGAAAGTTCGTTTAATATTGCACGTAAAATGGGATATTTTGACATTCCTAAAGACTTGTTAATCCCTATTAACGAAGTTGGAAATTATCCTAAAAATGAAGTCGTAATTATTGCCACTGGCATGGAAGGCGAACCTATCGAAGCATTGAGCCAAATGGCCCAACAGAAACACAAAATAATGAATATTGAAGAAGGCGATTCAGTATACTTAGCAATTACAGCATCAGCTAATATGGAAGTTATCATTGCTGATACACTGAATGAATTAGTGCGCGCAGGTGCATATATTATTCCTAACAATAAAAAGATTCATGCATCTAGTCATGGTTGCATGGAAGAATTAAAAATGATGATTAATATTATGAAACCTGAATACTTTATCCCTGTTCAAGGTGAATTTAAAATGCAAATTGCGCATGCTAAATTGGCTAACGAATCTGGTGTGGCGCCGGAGAAAATTTTCTTAGTCGAAAAGGGAGACGTTATTCATTACGACGGTAAAGATATGGTATTAAACGAGAAAGTTAATTCTGGCAATATTCTTATCGATGGTATTGGTGTAGGAGATGTCGGTAATATCGTATTGAGAGATCGTCATTTACTTGCAGAAGATGGTATTTTTATTGCAGTTGTTACATTGGATCCGAAAAATAGACGAATTGCTGCTGGTCCTGAAATTCAATCACGTGGCTTTGTATACGTTCGTGAAAGTGAAGAACTAATGAAGGAAGCAGAAGATAAGGTTCGTGAAATTGTTGAAGCAGGTCTTCAAGAGAAACGTATTGAGTGGTCTGACATCAAACAGAATATGCGAGATCAAATCAGTAAATTACTATTTGAAAGTACAAAACGTCGTCCAATGATTATTCCAGTTATTTCAGAAATTTAAGATATATACAATCCAAAAGAGGTCGGGACAACATCACAGTTGTGTAATAATTTAAAAGGTTATGTAAACTCATTACTTAAATTATTCACTTTAGTTTATGACGATAAGTCTAAATGTGGTTGGTATTGTTCCAACCTCTTTCATACTTTTAAAAATACTATTAATACATATCGGAATACTATAAATATTTGTATAAAAAGAAATACTAAGTGATAAATAAAGAAGGTGTACTATTTTGCCACAAACTAAGAAAAAAACAACAACTCGTAAAAAGGGTGCAACAGCTCGTAAATCGACTAAGAAAAAGCAACAGAAAAAAGATAGCTCAATTCGCTATATCGTTGCAATCATTATAGTCATTTCGTCGGTTTTGGGAATGTTTCAATTAGGAATTGTTGGTCGAATGATTGATAGCTTTTTCAATTATTTGTTTGGAATGAGTCGCTATTTAACATACATATTACTAAGTTTGATTACAGTCTATATTGCAATGCAGAAGAAATTTCCTAAAACAAGACGGACTTTTGGGTTAATATCATTACAATTTGTCTTATTAATTACAACACAAATTATTTATCATTTTCAAAAAGGTGTAGTATCTGAAAGAGAACCTGTTTTATCCTATGTCTATAAGGCTTATGAACATAGTCATTTTCCGAATTTTGGTGGGGGATTAATAGGATTTTATTTACTTAAAATATTTATTCCACTCATTTCAATTGCCGGTGTCATCATTCTTACATTAATTTTATTAAGTTCTAGTATTATTTTATTGCTTAAACTTAGACATAGAGATGTTGTTAAAGCATCAATTGATAAAATGAGAAACTCAAGTCAAAGTGCATCATCTAATTTCAAAGTAAAAAGAGAACAAAACAAACTTAAAAAAGAAGAACGTCAACGTGAAAAAGAAGAAGAGCGTGAACGCCTACGACAACATCAATTAGAACAAGAACAACTTGAGTCAGCACAAATCAAAGATGTTAGTGATTTCCCTGAAGTTAGTACTGAACCAGAAGATATTCCTATATATGGACATAGTGAATCGCAAGAAAGTAAACAAACAACTACTAATAAACGTAAGAAAATACGTTTTGGTTTAAATAGTGAAGATATTGATAAAGAGAATAGTAGTAACGATGAAACAAATCTAGAGGATGAAAATTTACCAGAGTCGAATTCAAATGATAATCATCAAATGAATGGAACAATTTCCGAAGCTGGTGAAGAGTCAAATGTGGCATATCACATTCCTCCATTATCATTACTTAATCAGCCAGCTAAGCAACAATCTACATCTAAGTCTGAAGTTCAACGTAAAGGCCAGATACTCGAATCAACAATGAAAAATTTTGGTGTAAATGCAAAAGTTAAGCAAATTAAAATTGGTCCAGCTGTTACACAATATGAAATCCAACCAGCCCAAGGAGTTAAGGTTAGTAAAATTGTTAATTTGCATAATGATATTGCACTCGCTTTGGCAGCGAAAGATGTACGAATTGAAGCACCAATTCCAGGTCGATCAGCTGTTGGTATAGAGGTACCAAACGATAAGATTTCTTTAGTTACGCTTAAAGAAGTTCTTGAATCTAAATTCCCAGCGAGTAATAAGCTGGAAGTTGGACTTGGTAGAGATATTTCTGGTGAACCAATGACAATTCAATTAAATGAAATGCCCCACCTATTAGTTGCAGGATCAACTGGTAGTGGTAAGTCAGTATGTATCAATGGCATTATTACTAGTATTCTTTTAAATGCAAAACCTCATGAAGTTAAACTTATGTTAATTGATCCTAAAATGGTGGAATTAAATGTTTATAATGGGGTGCCCCATTTATTAATACCGGTAGTTACAAATCCACACAAAGCTTCTCAAGCATTAGAGAAGGTAGTTGCTGAAATGGAACGACGATATGATTTATTCCAGCATTCATCTACACGTAATATTGAAGGGTATAATAAATTTATACGCCGTCAGAATGAAGAACTTGATGAAAAACAAGCAGAATTACCTTATATAGTAGTCATTGTAGATGAGTTAGCTGATTTAATGATGGTTGCAGGTAAAGAAGTAGAGAACGCAATTCAACGTATCACTCAAATGGCTAGAGCAGCAGGCATTCATTTAATTGTTGCTACTCAAAGACCATCTGTAGATGTAATCACTGGTATAATCAAAAATAATATACCATCACGTATTGCGTTCGCAGTAAGTTCTCAAACTGACTCTAGAACAATTATAGGCTCTGGTGGAGCTGAAAAATTACTTGGTAAAGGTGATATGCTATATGTAGGAAATGGTGAATCAGCTCAAACGCGTGTACAAGGTGCATTCTTAAGTGATCAAGAAGTGCAAGATGTAGTTAACTATGTTGTTGAACAACAAAAAGCAAATTATGTGAAAGAAATGGAACCAGATGCGCCAGTAGATAAATCAGAAATGAAGAGTGAAGACGTTTTATATGAAGATGCATATATATTTGTAATTGAACAACAGAAAGCTAGTACTTCACTATTGCAACGACAATTTAGGATTGGCTATAATCGAGCTTCTAGATTAATGGACGATTTGGAACGTAACCAAGTTATCGGCCCACAAAAGGGTAGTAAACCTAGACAAGTATTAGTAAATTTAGATGATGAAGAGGTGTAAATGATGACAGAGTTAAACTCAGCTTTTAAAGTGAAAGAATATATTCTTAAGCAGATTAAAGAACAATCTTTAAAACCTGGTGATAAATTACCTAGCAATTTATCGATTGCTAGAGAATTAAATGTAAAAACTGATGATGTCTATGAAGCGATTGGTGGACTCATAACTGAACAAGTCTTGACAGATAACTTTGAAGAAGGACCAAGCGTAAAAACATTGCACCCCTTCTTCTATCCATTGAATAAATTATTTAGCATCAACGATATGATTAAAGAAGCTGGCTACCACTCAAGCACGGAATATTTAAGTTTAGAGCAACAACCTGCCTCTATACTGGATGCACAAATGTTAGGTATCAATGATAAACAACCTATTACAATCATTGAACGACTGCGTACTGCCAACCACCAACCAGTAATTTATTGTTTAGATAAAATCGCAGAAGATTATCTAACATGTGCAGATTATCAAGTGAGCGATGGTTCTATGTTAAATGCAATAGAGACTAATACGGGACATAAAGTCGCTTCAGCTGAAACAGAGGTTGAAGCCATTAGTTATGAACCACATATTTCTGATATTCTAAACGCATCTCCACATGAAGGTTTAATGCTATTAAAGGTTGTACATTATGACGAAATGGGTAAACCTATTTTATACTCATTAAATTATGTGAAAAGCAGTCTAGTTAAATTTAAATTGACGCGTACAAAAATATAGAAACAATATTAAGGAGTGTGGATGAATGTTAGAACAACAAACTAATAATGAGCATCAAATACATATTGATGTGTTACCTACAGATAAATTTAAGACAACTTTGATTACCTTTAAATTTATGGCACCTTTAGAATATGAAACTATTACAGCACGATCATTGTTAAGCAAGTTGTTAATACGTGCTACAAAAAAATGGTCCACGGATAAAGTATTTAGTAAACATCTATCTGAACTATATGGTGCATACATACATAGTTTTGTCTCAAAATTTAAAGATAAACATGTTATCACTATCTCGTTAGAAATAGTTAACGAACGCTATTTAAAAGATTCAACACCCTTATTTGAAAAAGGATTAAATGTACTATATGAAGTGATAATGAATCCACTTATAGAGAATAATGCCTTTAACACAACGTTTGTAAATCAAGAAAAATCATTATTATCAAAGAAAATTGAAGCTGTAATTGATAATAAAGCACAATATTCTTTCTTGAATTTATTAAAATATATGTTTAAAGATGAACCTTATCGTCATTTAGCGACAGGTCAGATTGAAAAAATTAGTACAATCACACCTGAAAATTTATATAATACATATCAAAACATGATTAGTAATGACCTATGTTCTATTTATGTAGTAGGTAACGTAAATAAACAAGAAGTTAAACAATTAATTCAATCTAAATTTACGATTAATCCATTTAAAATAGCGAAAACTAATCAACTTAATTTAAAAGATTCATGTTCAGAAACACAATATATAGTTGAAGAAGATGAAGTTGATCAAGCTAAATTAAATATGGGTTATCGTTTTCCAACACGATTCGGGGCAAATGATTATTATGCATTGGTTGTATTAAACACGATGTTCGGTGGCGATCCATCATCTGCATTATTTAATGAAGTGCGTGAAAAGCAAAGTCTAGCATATTCAATACACTCTCAATTAGATAGTAAAAACGGTTATCTTTTTGTATTAAGCGGTGTTTCAGCAGATAAATATGAATTTGCTAAAGATACAATTTTAGAGGAGTTTGATAAGTTTAAACGCGGTGAATTTGATATAGATAAATTAGAACTTGCTAAAAAAATTATCATTTCTCATAGGCACGAAATAACCGATCGACCTAAAAGTATCATCGAGGTCATGCAAAATCAACTACTGTTAGATTATAAACAAACAGACGAAAGCTACATAGATCACATTCAAAAAGTAACAAAGGATGATGTGATATCAATGGCTAATAAAGCAGAACTAGATACGATATATGTACTTACAAAGGGGGATCATTCTTAATGAGGGAAACATACTATGAATTGATTGATGAACGTGTTTTTGAACATGAATTAACTAATGGTTTACGTTTATTTGTTATCCCAAAAAAAGGATTCCAAAAGACATTTGTAACGTATACTACTCAATTTGGCTCTCTTGATAATACTTTCAAACCTCATAATCAAAATGATTTTGTGACCGTGCCAGATGGTGTCGCTCACTTTTTAGAGCATAAGTTATTTGAGAAAGATGATACTGAAGATTTATTCACTGCATTTGCCAATGATAATGCTCAAGTAAACGCATTTACTAGTTTTGATCGCACTAGCTATCTGTTCAGTGCAACAGATAATGTTGAAAGGAATATTTTAAGATTATTAGAAATGGTTGAAACGCCTTTCTTTTCTAAGGAAACGGTAGATAAAGAAAAAGGTATTATTGCTGAAGAAATAAAGATGTATCAGGAGCAACCTGGTTATAAAATTATGTTTAATACTTTACGTGCTATGTATCAAAATCACCCTATTAAAGTTGATATAGCAGGAAGCGTTGAAAGCATTTATAACATTACTAAAGATGATTTATATTTATGTTATGAAACATTTTATCATCCATCAAATATGGTGTTATTTGTCGTTGGAGATGTCAATCCTGAAAACATACGTGACATAGTTGAAACTCATGAAAATAAAAGGGATAAAACGAATCAGTCTAGCATTGAACGAGCAACTGTTGATGAACCAACAAATGTTATAACACCTTTTGTTTCAGAAGAAATGAAATTACAATCTCCTAGATTAATGTTAGGTTTTAAAAATGAACCAACTGAAGCTTCACCACATGAATACGTACAACATGATTTAGAAATGACACTATTTTTCGAATTAATATTTGGTGAAGAAACTGAATTTTATCAGACTTTATTAAATGAAGATTTAATAGACGAATCTTTTGGATATCAATTTGTACTCGAACCTACATATTGTTTTTCAATTATCACCAGTGCAACGCAATATCCAGATAAGTTAAAAGAAGTGTTGTTAAGAGAGCTAAACAAGTATTGTGGTAATCTTGATGATCAAGAAGCATTTGAATTGTTGAAAAAACAATTTATTGGGGAATTTATTTCAAGTTTAAATTCTCCTGAATATATTGCAAATCAATATTCTAAATTATACTTTGAGGGCGTCAGTGTATTCGATATGTTAGATATTATAGATAATATAACATTAGATAGTATTAACGAAACTGCATCTAAATTTTTAAATATCAATAATATGGTTGATAGTCGATTGGAGCCTAAAGCTTAATGAGAGCGTTAGTACTTGGTGGGTCAGGCACTATTGGAACAGCAATTGTAGAGCGTTTATTAGAAGAAGGTAATGAAGTAATTATTCAATATTTTCAATCAGATTTAAAAGCATTACAAGATAAGTACAAAGGCAAAGCAGTCGAATTTATACAAGTTGATTTAACGCAAAATATTGATTTGGAAACTACGTTTGCTCACATCAAACATTTAGATTGTTTGATATACAGTAGTGGTACAGCTTTGTATGGCTTATTGCAAGATATGTCAGATAAAGATATTGATCTTAGCTATAACATTCATGTTAAGCAGTTAATTAGATGTTGTCGTTATTTTATAGACTTAATACGTCAAAGTGAGTTTGGTCGAATTATTGTTATTTCATCCATTTGGGGTGAAACAGGTGCGAGTATGGAAACAATTTACTCGGCAATGAAAAGTGCACAAATCGGTTTCGTCAAAGCGCTAAGTCAAGAATTAGCGATGACTAATGTCACTGTTAATGCTATCACCCCTGGTTTTGTAAGTGGAAATATGTCACAAGTTTTTAATTCAGATGAATTGAAAGCTATATTAGCAGAATTGCCTCAGCAAAGAATGATTAATCCTTGTGAAATTGCGCATACGTGTGCTTATCTATGGAATCCTTTGGCGAAAAGTATTACTGGAACTGTCCAAAAAGTAAACGGTGCTTGGTATATTTAAGTTGTGACAATTGAGGATGTGATAGCATTTAACGTCACTACTCTATTAGCTATAGTAAATTTCCCTTACACAGTAAAAAAAGATTTTTGAACCAAGTTCTAAATGCTATAATATGATTACTAATTTTAATATTCCGATGGTAGGTTACCATTTAAAACAAGGGGCGGATATTGATGACAGTAGCCGAAAAGAAAGAATGGTATCTTGAATATGAAATCACAGTTAACCGAGCAGGTTTACTGGGTGATATTTCGAGTTTACTTGGTATGTTAGGTATAAGTATCGTTACGATTAATGGGGTTGATCAAGGTCGACGGGGTTTATTAATTAAAACGGACAGTCTTGAGAAAGTTAATCGCTTTGAACATATAATCAATGAGCTTAGTGAGATAGAAATTACTAAATTAAGAGTACCTGAATTACGTGATAGATTGGCTGTTAGACATGGACGTTATATTGAACAAGACGCCGATGATAAAAAAACTTTTCGTTTTGAACGTGAAGATTTAGGTTTATTGGTAGATTTTTTGGCTGAACTATTTAAAGAGGAAGGTCATAAATTAATTGGTATCAGAGGTATGCCGCGTGTCGGAAAAACAGAATCAATCGTAGCAGGAAGTGTATGTGCGCATAAGCGATGGTTATTTATTAGTTCTACATTGATTAAGCAAACTGTACGAAGCTCTCTTATTAAAGGAGAATATGATTCTAACCATGTTTATATTATTGATGGCGCTGTCACTGCTAGAGAATCAAACCCTAAGCATCAAGAATTAGTGCGAGAAGTAATGACCTTACCATCAATCAAAGTGGTTGAACATCCAGATTTATTTGTGGAATCGGGTAATTATAGCATGGATGATTTTGATTATATTATTGAATTAAGAGAAAATGAAAATCAAGAAATTGAATATGATCAAATGAAACAACAAACAGTTAAAAGTAAAAACACGCTAGACTTTGGAGAAGACATGTTTGGCGGAGGATTTGGATTTTTTGAATAGTGGTTGTGGAGGCTTTTAGAAGTGAAGACAATTGGTGAAACATTAAAAGGTAGACGTGAAAGGCTAGGAATGACGTTAGCAGAATTAGAAGAGCGCACTCAAATTAAACGTGATACGTTGAAATTAATCGAACAAAATCAGTTTGATAAATTAGCTAAAGTTGATTACGCAGAGGGTTTTATTCGACGTTATGCGAGTGTGGTAAATATTGATTCACAACAACTGATTCAAGCGCATCAAGAGGAAATACCAGATAGTCAACATCAATTGAATGAGCTTTTATACAGATATCATAATGATGATGCGCCTACATATCGTACTAAGAGTAAAGAACCTTTACAATTAATGATAATTATTGGTGGCATTATTGTAATAACTTTTATCTTATGGGTCTTAGCTGTGTTACTATTATAAAATGAGAGATAAATTTAGAAATGAGGCTTTAACATGAATATTCCAAATCAAATTACGGTTTTCAGAGTAATACTAATTCCGGTTTTCATATTATTTGCTCTAGTAAACTTTGGATTTGGCAATGTATCTATTTTAGGTGGATTTGAAATCCGTATTGAACAACTTATTGCTGCTATCATTTTCATTGTAGCTTCTTTAAGTGATTTCCTAGATGGGTACTTAGCTAGAAAATGGCAACTTGTAACTAATATGGGTAAATTCTTAGATCCACTAGCTGACAAATTGCTAGTTTCCAGTGCATTAATTGTTATGGTTCAATTAGGACTTACAAATTCAGTAGTAGCAATCATTATAATTGCACGTGAATTTGCTGTTACAGGATTACGTCTATTACAGATTGAACAAGGGTTTGTTAGTGCTGCTGGTCAATTAGGTAAAATTAAAACTGCTGTGACTATGGTTGCAATTATTTGGATTTTATTAGGTGATTTATTAGCAACATGGATAGGCATCCAAATTGGACAAGTATTACTTTATATAGGTGTTTTATTCACAATTTTATCTGGTATTGAATACTTTTATAAAGGTAGAGATGTTTTCAAACATTAAATTAGTGAAATATAACCAAGAATGATAGTGATAGAAAAATAATTCTATTCCTATTTATTCTTGGTTTTTTAGTTCAATTTTTAGAATAAATGTCATATTTTGCATTATAATGATAGATGTTGTGCAAGAATTATCGTTAGGGGGATAAATGGACATGAATATTTCAATAATAGCTGTTGGATCTGAGTTATTATTAGGACAAATTGCTAATACGAATGGACAATATTTATCAAGATTATTTAATAGTATTGGTAAAAGTGTTGTCGAACATACTGTGATTGGCGATAATCCTCAAAGATTAGAGTATGTTATCAAAGAGGGGTTAAAACGTTTTGATACACTTGTATTTACTGGGGGATTAGGACCTACAAAAGATGACTTAACAAAGCATACTGTTGCGAAAGTGCTTGGTAAAAATCTTGTGACAGATACAAATGCATTAGAATATATTGAGAATTATTTTAAAGAACAAGGACAAGAAATGACACCCAATAATAAGCAACAAGCTTTGGTTATTGAAGGTGCAAAAGTATTACAAAACAATTATGGGATGGCACCTGGTATGTTTGTGGAATATGAAGATAAGAAAGTCATTTTATTACCTGGCCCACCAAGTGAAATGCAACCAATGGCAAAGAATGAGTTATTACCTTATTTAATGGATGAAGATAGAGTTATACACTCAGAACAATTAAGATTCGCTGGAATTGGAGAATCTAAAGTTGAAACAGAGTTAATGGATTTAATTGATAGTCAAGATAATCCAACCATTGCTCCATTAGCTGGTACGCATGAAGTTTATATTAGATTAACTGCTAATGCAAATACAGAAAATGAATGCAAAAAGTTAATTGCACCTACTAAAGAGAAGATTCTTGCAAGAATAGGTGACTATTATTACGGTTCGGATGATATCGTTATTGAACAGGCATTAATGAATATTATAAATAAAAGTTTCAGCATATATGATGGCGTGACCAATGGTGCACTATATACACGTTTGAAAAACCAAGATTTAAATCATTTTTTGAAAGGACAACTACCTGATTCATCAGTCTTTGTTTCTGATTTTGATGATATTCTAGATAAATTAAAATATGTATCTCAATATGTAAAAGATTTATATAAAACTGATTGGGGTATAGCGTTATTACACGATCAAGAACAAGTTTATCTTGGATACTATGATGACAGTGTGTTTAAATATGAGACATTTAAAATGCCTCTAAAACGAAATATTTTAAAAAGCAGAAGTCAAAATTATGCCATGATAAAGTTAATAAATTGGTTTAAATAGTTATTATTTTTGAAAACTAGAGTATTCATTTAGTACGTTTGTTCGATTTTATCTTGTCTAGCATTGTTAAAAGCGAACAAATATTCGCAAAATGCTTGTAATTAGATTCAATTGAATGTATAGTATTAATTAAGATATTAATACGATGATTAACTCATTAATAGGAGGTTTCGCTTTGGATAATGATCGTCAAAAAGCTTTAGATACAGTTATAAAAAATATGGAAAAATCATTCGGTAAAGGTGCCGTTATGAAACTAGGCGATAATAAAGGACGCCGTGTTTCAAGTGTTTCAAGTGGTTCAGTTACATTAGATAACGCACTAGGTGTAGGTGGATATCCTAAAGGTAGAATTATAGAGATTTATGGACCAGAAAGTTCTGGTAAAACAACAGTAGCTTTACATGCTATTGCAGAGGTACAAAAGAACGGTGGCGTTGCTGCATTTATCGATGCCGAACACGCACTTGATCCGGTATATGCAGAAGCATTAGGTGTAGATATTGATAATTTGTATCTATCACAACCAGACCATGGTGAACAGGGTTTAGAGATTGCTGAAGCTTTCGTTCGAAGTGGTGCGGTTGATATTGTAGTAGTTGACTCTGTTGCTGCATTAACACCTAAAGCAGAAATTGAAGGTGAAATGGGCGATACGCATGTAGGACTTCAAGCTCGCTTAATGTCACAGGCGTTACGTAAATTATCTGGTGCAATTTCAAAATCAAATACAACAGCCATTTTCATTAATCAAATTCGTGAAAAAGTTGGTGTAATGTTTGGTAACCCAGAAACTACACCTGGTGGACGTGCATTAAAATTCTATAGTTCTGTTCGTTTAGAAGTTCGTCGTGCTGAGCAGTTAAAACAAGGCCAAGAAATTGTTGGTAACAGAACTAAAATTAAAGTTGTCAAAAACAAAGTTGCACCACCTTTTAGAGTCGCTGAAGTAGATATTATGTATGGTCAAGGTATCTCTAAAGAAGGTGAATTGATTGATCTTGGTGTTGAAAATGACATCGTAGATAAATCAGGTGCATGGTACTCATATAATGGTGATCGAATGGGTCAAGGTAAAGAAAATGTAAAAACATACCTTAAGGAAAATCCTCAAGTTAAAGAAGAAATCGATCGTAAGTTACGAGAAAAACTCGGTATTTTCGATGGAGATGTTGATGAAAAAGAAGAAGATGCACCGCAAACCTTATTCGATGAAGAATAGTATTTACAATTTTAATTATTGAAGTGAATATTTCGCTAACTATATA
Source organism: Staphylococcus sp. HMSC069D12 (assembly GCF_001810405.1). Classification (NCBI taxonomy): domain Bacteria; kingdom Bacillati; phylum Bacillota; class Bacilli; order Caryophanales; family Staphylococcaceae; genus Staphylococcus; species Staphylococcus sp. HMSC069D12. The sequence goes on along the minus strand of NZ_KV801093.1, from coordinate 27,747 downwards.
GCGATAAAGTTTTAGTAAAATACGTCAGTTCACTAAAATTCACTTTTATTATATGAAATAAGCCTGCTACATTTGATAAGCTACCCCAGTATTAAGCATTGAATAAATGAAATACTAGGAGGCAGTTTTTATCACTTAACATTGTAGTAGGATTTTTGTTTTTATATAAACTTACATATAGTAAGTAATATATGTAAATTCGAAATACAGTGCAATTTCATATCTTGACACTAACAAGTTAATAAACGTACAATTAATATGTATAATTATTATACATTTATAAAAATCATAAAGAGATTTTGATATACAAAGCAAATACCTAGAAAAAGGAGGTGTTTATGTGAATTTATTAAACCTCCTACTCATTTTGCTGGGGATTATTCTAGGGGTTGTTGTGGGGTATTTTGTAGCCCGAAATTTATTGCATCAAAAGCAATTACAAGCTAGACAAACTGCTGATGATATTATCAAGCAAGGTCAAAAAGAAGCTGATAATATCAAAAAGGAAAAATTATTAGAGGCAAAAGAAGAAAACCAAATCATAAGAGAACAAACTGAATCAGAACTACGTGAAAGACGTGGTGAGCTTCAAAGACAAGAAGCCCGACTTCTTCAAAAAGAGGAAAATTTAGATCGAAAATCTGATCTTCTCGATAAAAAAGATGAGATTTTAGAACAAAAAGAATCTAAACTTGAAGAAAGACAACAACAAGTAGATGCAAAAGAGAGTAGTGTTCAGACATTAATAATGAAGCATGAACAAGAATTAGAACGCATCTCCGGTCTCACTCAAGAAGAAGCTGTAAATGAACAACTTCAAAGGGTTGAAGAAGAACTGTCACAAGATATTGCAGTACTTGTTAAAGAAAAAGAGAAAGAAGCTAAAGAAAAAGTTGATAAAAAAGCAAAAGAATTATTAGCTACTACCGTTCAAAGATTAGCTGCTGACCATACAACTGAATCAACAGTTTCAGTAGTTAATTTACCAAATGATGAGATGAAAGGTCGTATCATTGGTAGAGAAGGTAGAAATATTAGAACTTTAGAAACATTAACAGGTATTGATTTAATCATTGATGATACACCAGAAGCGGTTATTTTATCTGGTTTTGATCCAATTAGACGTGAAATCGCGCGTACAGCATTAGTTAATTTAGTCTCAGATGGGCGCATCCATCCAGGCAGAATTGAAGAAATGGTAGATAAAGCTAGAAAAGAAGTAGATGACATTATTAGAGATGCTGGTGAACAAGCAACATTCGAAATCAATGTTCATAATATGCACCCAGACTTAGTTAAAGTCTTAGGTCGTCTAAATTATAGAACTAGTTATGGTCAAAACGTCTTGAAACATTCTATTGAAGTGGCGCATTTATCTGGAATGCTAGCTGCTGAACTAGGAGAAGATGTTAGCTTGGCCAAACGTGCTGGATTACTTCACGATGTTGGTAAAGCGATAGATCATGAGGTTGAAGGTAGCCACGTAGAAATAGGTGTTGAATTAGCTAAAAAATATGCAGAAAATGAAACTGTAATTAATGCTATTCACTCTCATCATGGTGATGTTGAACCTACTTCTATTATTTCAATTCTGGTAGCAGCTGCTGACGCATTATCTGCGGCTAGACCAGGTGCTCGTAAAGAAACGCTTGAAAACTATATACGTAGATTAGAACGCTTAGAAACACTTTCTGAAGGTTATGATGGTGTAGAAAAAGCATTCGCTATTCAAGCAGGTCGAGAAATTAGAGTTATTGTTTCCCCTGATGAAATAGATGACTTGAAGTCATACAGACTGGCTAGAGACATTAAAACGCAAATAGAAGATGAATTACAATATCCTGGTCACATCAAAGTGACAGTTGTAAGAGAGACAAGAGCAGTAGAGTATGCGAAATAGTTTTTAACAGATCCAAATTTTGGGTCTGTTTTTTTCTTTTGTTTTCTTTTCAGTTAAAATTCAATTATTAATTGAATTTAATAAAGTAGGTGAAATGTTGTCATTAAAAAAGAGTGAGATTGAATTCATTACGAATTCATAGTCTCACTCCAAATAGATGACTAGAACCAAAAAGTACAAACTAATTGAGGACATACTCAAAGTTCAATCATTTAATATAAATTTTCATTGTAAACTTAAACTATTTGATGTTTATGCTTATCCTTAATTGATAGTCTTATATATTATTTAAGTTGTAAATCTGTTTTTCTTAATTCAGAAATTATTTCTGCTGTATCATAGCAATTAGTAGCAATATTTGAATATCTTTCAGCTAAACGATAAGCGTTGATGTATAATTCAAGACTTTCTTTAGCGATATCTTCTGCATCTTCAGATTTAGATGGATTAGATTTTACCACTAATTCTGCAAACTTCTCTGGATCAATATTAATTGACATGTAAATTTTACAACTCCTATTACTTTTGATAAACCTATCTTAACATATGTTGTATACATGCTAAAGCAAATAGATATCAAATTTAAAAAGAGTATGAATATCCTCTTTTATTATAGACCTATATGAATTAAACTATTTTTATGAGAGGATGAACATTCAATGAGGATATTATTTATTGGAGATATCGTAGGTAAAGTTGGAAGAAATGCGATTGCTGAATATTTACCTAAAATAAAACAATCATATAGACCTACTGTAAGTATCGTTAATGCTGAAAATGCAGCGCACGGTAAGGGTCTAACTGAAAAGTTATATAAACAATTATTAAGAGATGGCGTAGATTTCATGACGATGGGTAATCATACATACGGTCAACGTGAAATTTATGACTTTATTGATGATGCAAACAGAATGGTAAGACCCGCTAATTTTCCAAGTGAAGCACCTGGTGTAGGCATGAGATTTATTCAAATTAATGATATTAAATTAGCAATTATTAATTTGCAAGGCCGTTCATTTATGCAAGATATCGACGACCCTTTTAAAAAAGCTGATCAACTTATTGAAGAGGCTAAAAAGGAGACTAATTTTATATTTGTTGATTTTCATGCAGAAACGACATCAGAAAAAAATGCAATGGGATGGTATTTAGATGGTAGAGTAAGTGCGGTAGTTGGTACGCATACACACATTCAGACTTCAGATGAACGTGTACTACCGAATGGCACAGGGTATATTACTGATGTTGGTATGACAGGATATTACGATGGTATATTAGGTATTAATCGTGATGAAGTAATAGAGAGATTTATCACAAGCTTACCACAACGTCATGTTGTGCCGGATGATGGAAGAAGTGTTCTATCTGGTGTTATTATAGATTTAGATAAAGATGGAAAAACAAAGCAAATTGAAAGAATTTTAATTAATGACGATCATCCATTTAATAAATAATTTAAAAGAAATATATAGATGAACGAATATAGTCCATTAGTATGAATTTAAATAATTGCCACTGTTGTCATAGTAAGACGGTGGTTATTTTTGTTATGATTTATTATGAATTAATTCCACAGGAGGCATATGATATGAAATCACAAATATCATGGAAAGTGGGCGGACAACAAGGTGAAGGTATCGAATCGACTGGAGAAATCTTTGCCACAGCAATGAACCGTAAAGGTTATTATTTATATGGATATAGACATTTCTCAAGTCGTATAAAGGGTGGACATACTAATAACAAAATTAGAGTATCTACTGCACCTGTACATGCAATCAGTGATGATTTAGACATTCTAGTGGCTTTTGATCAAGAAACGATTGAATTGAATCATCATGAAATGCGTGAAGATAGCATTATTATTGCTGATGCAAAAGCTAAACCGACAAAACCTGAACAATGTCGTGCTCAACTTATTGAATTACCTTTTACTAGCACAGCTAAAGAATTAGGTACTGCATTAATGAAAAATATGGTTGCTATAGGAGCAACATGTGCAATCATGGATTTAGATACTGCAACATTTGAAACCCTTATAACTAATATGTTTACTAAAAAAGGTGAAAAAGTTGTAGAAATGAACATTGAAGCTCTAAATCAAGGTTATACATTGATGAAAGAACAATTAAATGATTTACAAGGAGACTTCAAACTACAAACGACTGGAGAGAATCCACACTTATATATGATTGGTAATGATGCCATTGGATTAGGTGCGATTTCAGCTGGTTCTCGTTTCATGGCTGCTTATCCAATTACACCGGCATCTGAAATTATGGAATATATGATTGCAAACGTCCCAAAAGTAGGCGGTACGGTAGTACAAACTGAAGATGAAATTGCTGCAGCCAATATGGCAATTGGTGCTAATTATGCAGGTGTCAGAGCATTTACTGCTAGTGCTGGTCCAGGTTTATCACTTATGATGGAAGCCATAGGCCTATCAGGTATGACTGAAACACCTTTAGTCATTATTAATACTCAACGTGGTGGACCATCTACAGGTTTACCAACCAAGCAAGAACAATCAGATTTAATGCAAATGATTTATGGTACGCATGGAGATATACCTAAAATAGTAGTTGCTCCTACAGATGCTGAAGATGCATTCTATTTAACTATTGAGGCTTTTAATTTAGCCGAAGAATATCAATGCCCAGTAATTATATTGAGTGACTTACAATTATCGTTAGGTAAACAAACAGTCGAACGCTTAGATTATAATAAAATTCAAATACATCGTGGCGAGTTATTACAATCTGATATTGAACGTGAAGAAGACGATAAACAATACTTTAGAAGATATGCATTAACAGGAAATGGAATATCACCTAGACCAATTCCGGGCGTTAAAGGTGGCATACACCATGTAACTGGCGTTGAACATAATGAAGAAGGTAAACCGAGTGAAGCGGCTGAAAATAGACGTCAACAAATGGAAAAAAGAATGCGTAAAACATCAAATATACTAATTGAAAAGCCTGTTGAGTTAGATGAGCATCATGAAGAAGCGGATATTCTATTTATAGGATTCATATCTAGTAAAGGTGCAATTCAAGAAGGCGCAGAAAGACTAAATGCTCAAAGTATAAAAGTAAATACAATGCAGATTCGACAACTACATCCTATGCCGAAAGATGTCATTCAAGAAGCTATCGATAAAGCATCTAGAGTTATTGTTGTTGAACATAATTATCAAGGTCAACTTTCAAATATCCTTAAAATGAATACAACTATTCAAGATAAATTAATAAATCAAATTAAGTATGATGGAACACCTTTCTTACCTCATGAAATTGAATCTAAAGGACAAAAAGTAGTAAGCGAAAGTAAGGAGTTGGTATAATTGGCTACATTTAAAGATTTTCGAAATAATGTGAAGCCAAATTGGTGCCCCGGTTGTGGTGATTTCTCAGTTCAAGCAGCTATTCAAAAAGCGGCAGCTAATGTAGGGTTAGAGCCAGAGGAAGTAGCAATTATTACTGGTATAGGTTGTTCAGGACGACTATCTGGTTACATTAATTCATACGGTGTACATGGCATACATGGACGTGCTTTACCATTAGCGCAAGGTGTTAAAATGGCTAACAAGGATTTAACAGTTATTGCTTCTGGTGGTGATGGCGATGGATACGCTATTGGTATGGGTCATACCATACACGCCTTAAGACGAAATATGAATATGACTTATATTGTTATGGATAATCAAATTTATGGCTTAACTAAAGGTCAAACGTCGCCTTCATCTGCAGTAGGTTTTGTTACTAAATCTACCCCTAAAGGTAATATCGAGAAGAATGTTGCACCACTCGAATTAGCTTTATCATCAGGCGCTACATTTGTAGCACAAGGCTTTTCTAGTGATATTAAAGCATTAACTAAACTAATTGAGGATGCGATTAACCATGATGGTTTTTCATTTGTAAATGTCTTTTCACCATGTGTAACATACAACAAAGTTAACACATATGATTGGTTTAAAGAACATTTAACTAGTTTAGAAGATATCGAAGGCTATGATACTTCAGATAAACAATTAGCAATGAAGACTGTTCTAGATCATGAATCACTAGTTAAAGGTATTGTATATCAAGATACTGAAACACCATCATATGAGTCTCAAATTGAAGAATTAAATGAAAGTGCATTATCTAAACGCGATATTCATATAACAGAAGAAGATTTTAATAACTTAACTGCTCAATTTGTATAGAAATTGTATGAGCTCACTTTAAAACGCCTTAAGTTTTGAAGTGAGTTTTTTTATAACTTTAAATTTTTTATGGAAAATAATAACACCATAGTTTAATGATGTATAGAAAATATTAAAATATTTTAGTTTAAGTAATCATTGTTAAAAATCATTTAAATACTTTTTAGAACCTATAAAATGGGAAAGAATAGTAATAACACTATACTTAAGAGAGGTTTTTACAATGGATAAATATCATTCTATGAAAGAATTACAAAATGAGACAATTGAGAATGAGGATTGGGAGATAATGACTGAAGATAGAGATAGTGACGTAACGATTTTGGCAATACATGGTGGTGGAATTGAACCAGCCACTTCTGAAATTGCTAGGGTCATTGCTAATGAAGGGCAATTTAATTATTTCGTCTTTAACGGTATTCGAACAAAAGGAAACAATGAATTGCATGTGACATCTATAAACTATGATAATGATATCGCAATGAACTTAGTAAAATCTAGTGAACGTGCTGTGACAATTCATGGATGTCTTGGTGAAGAAGACGTTGCTTATATCGGTGGTAAAGATAATCAATTAAAAGAGCGTATTGCTAATGAATTAAATCAAATAGGTGTAGAAGTTAAAGAAGCACCGAATCACATGTCTGGTGTTCAAGATGATAATATAGTTAATTGTACGAAAAATGAAGTTGGGGTACAAATAGAATTAACATCTAGTTTAAGAAAGTCTTTATTTAAAAATAATAAGTTTAATCGTAAAAGTAGAATGGATGAATCAAATTGGGATGATAAAATGTATGATTTTGGCCAAGCAATTAACTCGGCAATTAATTAAGGCAAGTTAAATAAGGGCGTGGTAAAATTAAGGTAATAATATTGAATGAGGTGATTGTTAATGCAAGACACATTAATGAGTATTCAAATCGTTCCGAAAACGCCAAACAATGAAGACGTTATACCTTATGTAGATGAGGCAATAAAAATTATTGATGATTCTGGATTGCATTTTAGAGTTGGCCCACTTGAGACCACAGTTCAAGGTGATATGAGCGAATGCTTAATTTTAATCCAAAAATTGCATGAACGTATGGTTGAATTAGAATGTCCGAGTATTATAAGTCAAGTTAAGTTCTACCATGTACCAGCTGGCATCACAATTGAAACGTTAACAGGAAAATTTGATAACGAGTAAGTAAAGTTTAAATGAGATAAGCCTAAGACATAAATCTGTGTCTTAGGCTATATTTTTTATAATGGCAGTAGTTGACTGATCTAAAAAAACTATAACAAGCTTTTTTAATGCTAGTCAATCTTGCTTTACTAAGATTACATCTAAATAAATATTGTAAAAATATTATTTCTATCCCACCCCATTCCACTTTTTAAATGACAAATTTATTAACTATTTCAACTCTTTTTGCACTTTATTATTAATTTTAATATAATTAACTAATGATATAAGGGCATATAGAAAGGAATTTTTTAAAGTGAACGAAGAACAAAGAAAAGCTGGTACGATAAATATCCTTGATGAACGCGATAGAAAAGTAGAAAAAGATTATAGTAAATATTTCGAAAAAATTTATCAACCACCTAGTTTAAAAGAAGCACGTAAACGTGGAAAACAAAATATAAATTATAATCGTGACTTTCATATAGAAGATAAGTTTGAAGGGATGGGCAAAGGTCGCACATTCTTAATAAAAACATATGGCTGCCAAATGAATGCACATGATACTGAGGTAATGGCAGGAATATTACAAGCCTTAGGATATACTGCCACAGAAGATATCAACGAAGCGGACGTTATTTTGATAAATACATGTGCGATTCGTGAAAACGCTGAAAATAAAGTGTTTAGTGAAATTGGTAACTTAAAACATTTAAAAAAGAATAGACCAGAAGCATTAATTGGTGTATGTGGATGTATGTCACAAGAAGAGTCAGTAGTAAATAAAATACTTAAATCATACCAAAATGTGGATATGATTTTTGGAACTCATAATATTCACAAATTACCTGAAATTTTAGAAGAAGCATACCTATCTAAAGCAATGGTTGTCGAAGTTTGGTCTAAAGAAGGCGACATTATTGAAAACCTTCCTAAAGTACGTGAAGGTAGTACAAAAGCATGGGTTAATATTATGTATGGTTGTGATAAATTCTGTACATATTGCATTGTACCCTTTACTAGAGGTAAAGAACGCAGTCGTAGACCAGAAGATATTATTGAAGAAGTTCGCGGTTTAGCGAGAGATGGTTATAAAGAAATAACTTTGCTTGGTCAAAATGTAAACTCATATGGAAAAGATATTAAGGATTTAGAGTATGGATTAGGAGATTTATTAGAAGATATTTCCAAAATTGATATTCCAAGAGTACGTTTTACTACTAGTCACCCATGGGATTTTACAGATAGAATGATTGAAGTAATAGCTAAAGGTGGCAATATTGTACCTCATATCCATTTACCCGTGCAATCAGGAAATAATGCTGTATTGAAAATTATGGGACGTAAATATACAAGAGAAAGTTATTTAGATCTAGTTAATAGAATAAAAAAATCAATACCTAATGTAGCTTTAACTACTGATATCATTGTTGGATATCCAAACGAAACTGAAGAACAATTTGAAGAGACACTATCACTATATGACGAAGTTCAATTTGAGCACGCTTATACGTATTTATACTCTCAAAGGGATGGTACACCTGCCTCAAAAATGAAAGATAATGTTCCTAAAGACGTTAAAAAAGAACGATTACAACGTTTAAATAAAAAAGTAGGACATTATTCAGAAAAAGCTATGAATCAATATGAAGGCAAAACTGTAACTGTTCTATGTGAAGGTTCAAGTAAAAAAGATGATACAGTTTTAGCAGGTTATACCGAAAAGAACAAGTTAGTTAACTTTAAAGGTCCACGTGAGGCAATCGGTAAGTTAGTAAATGTTGAAATTGATGAAACAAAACAATATTCATTAAATGGTACATTCAAAGAATTTAACGATGCACCATTGGTGACAAATTAAATGTATAGTAAAGATGATATTTTAAAACAAGCCGATCAACTCACGAGTAAAATTCAAAATTTAGATCTTATAAAATCTTATCAAAATATAGAGAAACAAATTCATGAAAATCGTAATATTGAAAGTAAAATGAATCGCTTAAAAAAACAACAAAAGCAATCTGTTAATTTTCAAAATTATGGGAAACAACATGCTTATCAACAATCAGAAAATGAAATTGAAGCGCTAGAACATGAAATTAATGAATTACCAATAGTGGAAGAATTTCGTTCTGCTCAGTATGAAGCAAACGATTTATTACAACTAATGATAAGCACAATGGAAGATCGTTTGAATGAACATAATGAGGATGAACATAAGGATTAATGGAAGAAGGGGATACGCACTATGAACAATAGAAAATTGACACTTACTGCACTGTTAATTGCCACTAATGTTGTATTAAGCAGTATTATTATCATACCCTTAGGTCCTGTCAAAGCAGCACCTGTTCAACATTTCATCAATGTGTTATGTGCAGTATTTGTAGGGCCATGGTACGGTTTAGCCCAAGCATTAATTTCATCAATCATAAGAAATTTATTTGGTACTGGTAGTTTTTTTGCATTTCCTGGCAGTATGATTGGCGTGCTATTGGCTAGTGTATTCTATATGTATAGAAAACATATCTTTATGGCTGCTGTTGGTGAAGTAATTGGTACAGGCATTATAGGAAGTCTTTTATGCATACCAATGGCGTGGGTTTTAGGTATGCAAGATTTCTTTGTCAAACCCTTAATGATAGCATTTATTATTTCAAGTTTTATCGGAGCTGCTATTAGTTATTTCTTACTTATAATGTTGAAAAAAAGAGGTTTACTAGATAGATTTAAACAATAATAGTTTGGAAATAAGAGATTGATTTAGTTGATTTGAGATTATCATTCCAAAATAAAGTACAGTCGTTTATGAAACGTATGTGTTCTATATTTTGTTGTGATAATCTTTTTTATTTGTAAATTAAGATGAATCATTTTTTAACTAAACTCTAAAAAATAAATAAAATCAATAAAATGAACTCACGAGCGTTGTAACATTTCATATGTTAAAATATATGAGTTAAAAGCATGTAATAAATCGGAAAAAATTAGTAAGGTTGTGAAAATATGTCAAACACGACACCGATGATGCAACAATATTTAAAAATTAAATCGCAATATCAAGATTGCTTATTATTCTTCAGATTAGGCGATTTTTATGAAATGTTTTTTGAAGATGCTAAAGAAGCGTCAAGGGTATTAGAAATTACATTAACTAAAAGAGATGCTAAAAAAGAGAATCCAATACCTATGTGTGGTGTTCCGTATCATTCCGCTAATAGCTATATTGAAACATTGATAAATAATGGTTATAAAGTAGCAATTTGTGAACAAATGGAAGATCCTAAACAAACTAAAGGTATGGTAAAACGCGAAGTAGTTAGAGTTGTAACACCTGGAACAGTCATGGAACAAGGTGGTATGGATGAAAATCAAAATAACTACATTTTAAGTTTCATTAAACAAGATAGTAACTACGCCCTTAGCTATTGCGATATTTCTACAGGAGAGTTAAAAGCCACTCAAATTGAAGATGAAGATACATTGATTAATGAAATTGTAACTATTAATCCTAATGAAATCGTTGTTAACCAAGAAATTGATGAAAATCTTAAAAAGCAAATCTATTTAACTACAGAAACTATAACAATTAGAGAATCTATTTCCGATGCAAGCTATGAAGTGAATCAATTAACTAATAATCGTATGTATCTAGCAACACAACTATTACTCGATTATGTTTATCATACTCAAAAACGAGATTTGTCTCACATAGAAACTGCAATAACGTATGCTGCAGTGGATTTTATGAAGATGGACTACTATGCTAAAAGAAATTTAGAATTAACCGAAAGTATTAGATTAAAATCTAACAAAGGAACACTTTTATGGTTAATGGATGAAACTAAAACGCCGATGGGAGCACGTCGCCTTAAGCAATGGATAGACAGACCATTAATCAATAAAGAAAGAATTGAAGAAAGACTAAGTGTAGTAGAATCATTCATAAATCACTTTATTGAGAGAGATACATTACGAGGATATTTAAATCAAGTATATGATATAGAAAGACTTGTTGGCCGTGTCAGTTATGGCAATGTCAATGCGCGTGATTTAATTCAACTTAAACATTCAATTTCAGAGATACCTAATATTAAATCTTTACTTGAAAGTATGAATGACGTAGCATCAAATCAATTTAGTTCCCTTGAACCATTAGAAGACTTATTACAAGTGTTAGAAGATAGTTTAATCGAAGAACCACCTATTTCCATTAAGGATGGTGGTCTATTTAAACAAGGCTTTAGTAAACAATTAGATGAATACTTAGAAGCTTCTAAAAATGGAAAAGATTGGTTAGCACAATTACAAGCTAAAGAAAGAGAGCGTACAGGTATTAAATCTCTTAAAATCAGTTTTAACAAAGTGTTTGGTTATTTTATAGAAATTACACGAGCAAATTTACAAGGATTTGAACCTAGTAAATTTGGCTATCACCGTAAACAAACATTGTCCAATGCCGAACGCTTCATTACAGATGAATTGAAAGAAAAAGAAGATATTATTTTAGGTGCAGAAGATAAAGCGGTAGATCATGAATATCAACTATTTGTTCGCCTAAGAGAACACATTAAAACGTACACTGAAAGACTACAAAAACAGGCTAAAATCATTTCTGAACTTGACTGCCTACAAAGTTTTGCTGAAATTGCACAAAAATACAACTATGTTAAACCTGAATTTAGTGATAATAAAACGCTAAGCTTAGAGAACTCTCGCCATCCTGTTGTTGAACGTGTGATGGACTACAATGACTATGTACCTAATGACTGTAAATTAGATAAAGATAACTTTATATATCTAATAACTGGTCCTAACATGTCTGGTAAGTCAACTTACATGAGACAAGTAGCAATCATAAGCATCATGGCTCAAATGGGGGCTTATGTTCCTTGTGATAAAGCAGAATTACCAATATTTGATCAAATATTCACTCGTATAGGTGCTGCAGATGATTTAGTATCAGGAAAAAGTACATTTATGGTAGAGATGTTAGAAGCACAAAAAGCATTAACTTACGCAACAGAAGATAGTTTAATAATCTTCGATGAAATTGGTAGAGGAACTTCAACATATGATGGGCTAGCGTTAGCTCAAGCAATGATTGAATATGTTGCTCAAACATCTCATGCGAAAACTTTATTCTCAACACACTATCATGAACTTACGACTTTAGATCAAGCACTACCAAATCTTAAAAATGTTCATGTGGCTGCGGATGAATATAAAGGTGAATTAATCTTCTTACATAAAGTAAAAGATGGTGCTGTAGATGATAGTTATGGTATTCAAGTAGCGAAACTAGCTAACTTGCCAGATGAAGTTATTAACCGTGCACAAGTTATATTAGATGCTTTTGAACAAAGTCAAAATGCTTCTGATAATGAAGAGTATTCTAACATTACTGTTCTTAAAGATTCAGCCTCAGTGGAAGGGTTTGCAGATTATGACGCACAAAATGCAAATAACAATGATAAAAAGTCTCAAACAACAAAGTATACAAATGAGAATGAATTTGAGCAAGCGTCATTCGATTTATTTGATTCAGAAACAATGACTAGTAAAATTGAGGAACAGATTAAAAATCTTAATATATCAAACATGACGCCTATTGAAGCATTACTAAAACTAAGTGAATTACAAAACCAATTGAGATAGAGGTGTTTGAAAATGGGCAAAATTAAAGAACTACAAACCTCTTTAGCTAATAAAATAGCAGCAGGCGAAGTAGTAGAGCGTCCAAGCTCAGTTGTGAAAGAATTGCTAGAAAATGCAATCGATGCTAAATCGACAGAAATTAATATTGAGGTAGAACAATCAGGTATATCCTCAATTAGAGTAGTAGATAATGGTACTGGAATAGAACAAGATGATTTAGATTTAGTGTTTCATAGACATGCCACGAGTAAATTAGATGCCGATGACGATTTATTTCATATCAGAACGTTAGGATTTCGTGGGGAGGCATTAGCAAGTATATCTTCAGTTGCTAAAGTCACACTTAAAACTTGCACTGATAGAGAAAATGGACATGAAATCTATGCAGAAAACGGAGAGATTTTAAGTCGTAAACCTGCTAAAGCTAAAAAAGGTACAGATATTACTGTTTCATCACTTTTCTACAATACACCAGCTCGCTTAAAATATATTAAAAGCTTATACACAGAGTTAGGTAAAATTACAGATATTGTGAATCGGATGGCAATGAGTCATCCTGATATACGAATTTCATTAATATCTGATGGAAAAACGTTATTAAAAACGAATGGTTCAGGTAAAACAAATGAGGTTATGGCAGAGATTTATGGTATTAAAGTAGCTAAAGATTTAGTGCACATTCAAGGTGATACAAGCGATTATCACCTTGAAGGCTTTGTGGCTAAGCCAGAACACTCAAGAAGTAACAAACATTATATATCAATTTTTATAAATGGAAGATATATTAAAAATTTTGTACTAAATAAAGCTATTATTGAAGGTTATCATACATTACTGACAATAGGACGCTACCCGATATGTTATTTAAACATAGAAATGGATCCTATATTAGTAGATGTGAACGTCCATCCAACTAAATTAGAAGTCAGATTATCAAAGGAAGAGCAATTGTATCAATTAATAGTTGAGAAAATCCGTTATGCATTCAAGGATAGAATTTTAATTCCGCAGAACGATTTGGATAGAACGCCTAAAAAAAATAAAGTCTTAAATCAATTTGAACAACAAAAATTAGACTTTGAAAGAAGGCAGCGTAACTCTAATCAAGACAAAAAAATTTCTCAATATTATGATATGAGTGAATCTGAAGTACAAAATCCAAATTTAGATAATAATGAGTTAATTAATGAAAGTACGGAAAGCTTCGTACATAATAATAAACGTTCAGATGACAAAGATTACTTCCAAATTCAAAAAGAAATTTTGAATGATTTAGACAAAGGTGATGCATTATCATTAAATGACGAGTCTACAAACGATTCAGAAGAAGTTGTAACTGAACAAAACAATAGTGATGAAGCATCATCGAAAGCTTCTCAAACATTATACAGTCAGCAAGATAATAATGATATTAAAGGTAAAGTGAGTAACACACCATCTCGACGTGTTCCATATATGGAAGTCGTAGGACAAGTGCATGGCACTTATATCATTGCTCAAAATGAGAATGGCATGTTTATGATAGATCAGCATGCTGCACAAGAACGTATCAAATATGAATATTTTAGAGAAAAAATTGGTGAAGTGACTAATGAAGTTCAAGATTTATTAATACCCCTAACATTCCACTTTTCAAAAGATGAACAAATGATTATTGATCAATATCAAGATGAATTAGATAAAGTGGGTGTTCATTTAGAGCACTTTGGCGGTCATGATTATATCGTTAATAGTTACCCAGTTTGGTTCCCAAAAGCTGAAGCTGAAGAAATTATTCAAGATATGGTTGAGTTAGTATTAAACGATAAAAAAGTAAATGTTAAAAAAATGCGTGAAGATGCTGCCATCATGATGAGTTGCAAAAAATCAATAAAGGCAAATCATTATTTAAAAAATAATGAAATGGCGGATTTGATTGATCAGTTACGTGAAGCAGAAGATCCATTCACTTGTCCTCATGGCAGACCTATAATCATCAATTTTTCAAATTATGAACTTGAAAAACTATTTAAACGTGTAATGTAGAGAGGAAAATACCGCATGAAGGAATATGTTTTACCAGCGATACGCAACATGAAAGATTTAGAAAAATTAATAAAAACAGATTATAAGATATGCGTATTATTAGATATGCATATCGGTCATTTGAAAAGTGTTATGGCATTGCTTAAAGCGAATCAAATTGAAACGTATATTCATATTGATCTAATTAAAGGGATGGCTGTCGATGAATTTGCTTGTGAGTATATAATTCAAACTTATAATCCTAAAGGGATCGTTTCTACCAAATCTAAAGTAATTCAGAAGGCTAAATCGTTAAATAAGTTAACGATTTTTAGGGTGTTTATTATAGATAGCCAAGCATTAAGTAGAAGTATCAACTTAATTAAGAAGGTTGAACCAGATTTCATTGAAGTATTACCTGGGATTGCACATAAAGTAGTTAAAATTATTGATGAAGAAACCCCTTCAAAAGTTATAGCAGGTGGTTTAATTAATGAAGAAAGTGAAATTGCTCAAGCACTTGATAGCGGGGCAAGTTACGTTACAACAAGTAATCGTTTATTATGGTAAACCTCATCGTTAATAATTTTGCTGTAATTTAAAATCTTAAAAAACGATTATAACAATTTTTCAAACAATTTAAATGTGACAAATTTTTAACGAAAGTATTGACAACGCTTACAAACTTTCTGTATGATTTAAACAAGTTAATATTAGATTAAGAGACGAAGAGATTTCTGCAATGCCTTTATTAGCGCTTTTGTAGGAATCTTTTTGTCTTATAGGAGGATTCGTGATGAATGTATATTTAGCAGAATTTATTGGTACTGCTATTCTTATCCTTTTTGGTGGTGGCGTTTGTGCCAACGTCAATTTAAAGCGAAGTGCTGGACAGGATTCTGATTGGATAGTAATTGCAGCAGGTTGGGGATTAGCCGTGTCAATGGGCGCATACGCAGTTGGTAAGTTTTCAGGTGCACATTTAAATCCAGCGGTTTCAATTGCTTTAGCGATGGATGGAAGTTTTAGTTGGGCTCAAGTACCTGGCTATATTATCTGTCAAATGCTTGGAGGTATCTTTGGCGGTGTATTAGTTTGGTTAATGTATTTACCACATTGGAAGGCAACTGAAGATCAGGGTGCAAAGTTAGGCGTATTCTCTACAGCACCTGCTATTAAGAATTATTTTGCAAACTTTTTAAGTGAGATTATTGGTACAGCAATCTTATGTTTAGGTATCTTATTTATCGGTGTAAATAAAATTGCAGATGGAATGAATCCACTTATTGTTGGTGGCTTAATCGTGGCTATTGGCTTGAGCTTAGGTGGTCCGACTGGATATGCAATTAATCCAGCACGTGATTTAGGACCAAGAATCTCTCATGCTATATTACCAATTGCAGGTAAAGGTGGTTCTAATTGGGGATACGCGATAGTACCTGTATTAGGACCTATAGCTGGAGGTATGCTTGGAGCAGTTATTTATAAAGTATTTTATAAAGGTCAATTTGATTTAATTTGTGCAGTAGGTATTTTACTAGTAATAGCAACATTAGTATTAGGTTTAGTTTTAAACAAATCTAATAAATCAAATGATATTGAGTCTATTTATTAATTAATTTAATAAATATCTTAAATTAGTGGTTAATTTTTTTGGAAAAGTGCTATACATATAGTACACTTCCTTATTATTCAAAATTAAAAAATAAATGTTTTTATTCACATAGCAGAAAGGGAGAAAATTTATGGAAAAATACATCATGTCGATTGACCAAGGAACAACTAGTTCAAGAGCCATTCTATTTGATAAAGAAGGCGATATTAAAGGTGTTGCACAAAGAGAATTTAAGCAATACTTCCCTAAATCAGGTTGGGTAGAGCACGATGCTAATGAAATTTGGACTTCGGTATTAGCAGTTATGACTGAAGTATTAAATGAAAATGAAATTAACGCTGACCAAATTGAGGGTATTGGAATTACCAACCAACGTGAAACTACAGTTATTTGGGATAAAAATACTGGACGCCCAATATACCATGCAATTGTTTGGCAATCCCGTCAAACACAATCAATTTGTCATGAATTAAAGAAACAAGGTCATGAAGAAACATTCCGCAATAAAACTGGATTATTGTTAGATCCTTACTTCGCTGGTACAAAAGTTAAATGGATTCTTGATAATGTTGATGGAGCTAGAGAAAAAGCTGAAAATGGTGATTTATTATTCGGTACAATTGATACATGGCTAGTTTGGAAGTTATCTGGTGGAGAAGCACATATTACAGATTATTCAAATGCTAGTCGTACTTTAATGTATAATATTTACGATTTAAAATGGGATGATGAGCTACTTGATTTATTAAATGTACCTAAACAATTATTACCGGAAGTTAAAGAATCTAGTGAAATTTACGCTCACACTAAAGATTATCATTTCTTCGGTCAAGAGGTACCGATTTCAGGTATTGCTGGTGACCAACAAGCAGCACTATTTGGACAAGCTTGTTTCGAACGTGGAGATGTTAAAAATACTTATGGTACAGGCGGCTTTATGTTAATGAATACTGGTGAAGCCCCAGTTAAATCTGAAAGTGGGTTGTTAACTACTATTGCATACGGCTTAGACGGTAAAGTCAATTATGCACTTGAGGGTTCTATCTTTGTTTCAGGTTCAGCAATTCAATGGTTACGTGATGGATTAAGAATTATAAATTCTGCACCTCAATCAGAGAATTATGCTACACGTGTTGATTCTACAGATAATGTTTACTTCGTACCAGCATTTGTAGGATTAGGTACACCTTATTGGGATTCAGAAGCTAGAGGTGCTATATTTGGTTTAAGTCGCGGTACTGAAAAAGAACACTTTATTCGTGCGACTTTAGAATCTTTATGCTATCAAACTCGTGATGTTATGGAAGCTATGTCTAAAGACTCTAAGATTGAAGTGAACAATTTACGTGTTGACGGTGGCGCAGTTAAAAATAACTTTATCATGCAATTCCAAGCTGATATTGTAAATACTGCTGTAGAACGCCCTGAAATACAAGAAACGACAGCATTAGGTGCAGCTTATTTAGCAGGATTAGCTGTTGGTTTCTGGGATAGTAAAGATGAAATAGCAAATAGATGGCAATTAGAAACAGAATTTACACCACAGATGTCTGAAGAAGACAGAACTAAGTTGTATAAAGGTTGGAAAAAAGCAGTTGAAGCTACTCAGGTCTTTAAATTGGAAGATTAATCTCTAAACATGGCTTAGTTTATTGAAGTGTGATATGATTAAATTAAGTTAATACATCAGTCGAGATTTGAGAGACCTGTTACATACAGTTTGATTCTGTATGGATAGGTCTCTCTTTTTCGCATAAATAAAATATCGGAGGGGTATATTTATGGCTTTATCAACATTAAATAGAGAAGTAATTAAGAAAAATTTACAAAATGAAGAATACGATGTCGTTATTATAGGTGGCGGTATTACAGGTGCAGGTATTGCATTAGATGCGTCTCAACGAGGAATGAAAGTAGCTTTAGTAGAAATGCAAGATTTTGCTCAAGGTACAAGTTCTCGTTCTACTAAACTTGTTCACGGTGGTTTAAGATATTTAAAACAAGCTCAAATCAAAGTTGTAGCTGAAACGGGTAAAGAACGTGCGATTGTTTATGAAAATGGCCCTCATGTAACTACTCCTGAATGGATGTTATTACCAATGCACAAAGGCGGAACGTTTGGTAAATTCACAACTAATTTAGGTTTAACTGCTTATGATCGTTTAGCAGGCGTAAAAAAATATGAACGCAAGAAAATGTTAAGTAAAAAACAAACATTAAATAAAGAGCCATTGGTAAAAAAAGATGGACTTAAAGGTGGCGGTTATTACGTTGAATACCGTACTGATGATGCACGTTTAACAATTGAAGTTATGAAACGTGCTGAAGAAAATGGTGCAGAGATTTTAAATCACACGAAATCTACAGATTTCATTTACGATTCTAAATCAAAAGTAAGAGGTATTGAAGTTCAAGATCAACTTACTGGTGAAATGTATGAAATTAACGCTAAAAAAGTTATTAATGCAGCAGGCCCTTGGGTAGATGAAGTTCGTAAAAAAGATTATACACGTAACAATAAACAATTACGTTTAACTAAAGGTGTCCATGTAGTCATTGATCAATCTAAGTTTCCATTAAGACAAGCTGTTTATTTTGACACTGAAAAAGATGGTCGAATGATCTTTGCAATTCCACGTGAAGGTAAAGCATACGTTGGAACTACAGATACTTTTTATGATAATGACAAAACAAAACCTTTAACAACACAGGAAGATAGAGATTATCTAATTGATGCGATTAACTATATGTTCCCAGATGTTAATGTGAAAGATGAAGATATCGAATCAACTTGGGCAGGAGTTAGACCTTTAATTTTAGAAGATGGAAAAGACCCTTCTGAAATTTCACGTAAAGATGAAATTTGGGAAGGTAAATCAGGCTTATTAACAATCGCTGGTGGTAAATTAACAGGTTATCGTCATATGGCGCTTGAAATCGTAGATTTATTAGCTAAGCGCTTAAAACAAGAATATAAATTGACATTTGCTGAATGTAAAACAAAACATACACCAATTTCTGGTGGTGATGTAGGTGGTAGCGCTAACTTTGAAAGTTTCGTGGAACGCAAAGTTGAAGAAGGTAAAGCGATTGGACTTCAAGCCGATGTTGCCAAACGTTTAGCTTCTAAATATGGTTCTAACGTAGATAAACTATTTAACATCGCACAAATTGCACAAGACAAAGATTTAAATTTACCATTAGAATTGTACGTTGAGTTAGTATATAGTGTACAAAATGAAATGGTGTTTAAACCAACTGATTTCTTAATTCGTAGATCTGGTAAACTTTATTTCAATATCAATGAAGTTAAACAATATAAAGATGCAGTCGTTGAAGAACTTGCTAAATTACTAAACTATACACAAAGTCAACAAAACGAATTTACTAAAGAAATTAATATTGCAATTGAAGAAGCAACTCGTGGAAATGAACAACTTGCAGTATTAAAATAAAATTAGTATTTATGTTTTGAAATTTAACATTTTTGATTAAATTCAAATATGATACTGCTAACTAACTAGTAAATTTATTTTAAACTTCAAATTCGCAGTTAATATCTGAACTGAGAGAGCTTTAATATGAAGCTCATCTCAGTTCATTTTTTATAAAATAAAGTAATTTTATGTTATAAAGCTTTAGTTGTTAAAATGAGTCTAACAATTTGATAACATTAAGAATGAAAGGTATATTAAAAAGAATATAAGCTTTAAGGATTAAGTTATAATTTCACAAGGAGGCATATGCGTGAGTCAACAATCATTCAAAATTACCGTTGAAGACGGCACTATGATTGAAGTAAAAGTAGATAAGGCTAAGATTGCTACATTTGGTGTCGTCCATATCTTTCACGGGATGGCTGAGCATATGGATCGATATGAAGCACTTGTGCAAGCTTTAACACATCAAGGATATGATGTTATTCGACATAATCATCGAGGGCATGGTATTGATATTGATGAAAATGAAAGAGGTCATTACGATGATATGAATATCATTGCACAAGATGCATATGAAATAGCTCAAACACTTCACGGTTCAGATAACAATATTCCATATATCGTTTTGGGACATTCAATGGGCTCAATTATTGCGCGTTTATTTGTAGAGAAATATCCAGATATTGCGCAAGGTTTAATTCTCACTGGTACTGGTCAATATCCAAAATATAAAGGGATTCCAGCCATCATCGTTTTAAAATTAATAACCTTAATTTTTGGGAAGCGCAGTTGCCTAGAATGGGTAAATCAATTTGTTTATAAATCGTTTAATAAAAAGATAGACCAACCTGAAACAAGTAGTGATTGGCTATCATCTAAACGCGATGAAATTAATAAATTTGTTAAGGATGATTACACTGGTTTCTTAGTGTCAAACCAATTAATTTACCAAACCGTTAAGAATATGATACGTACAGCAAATAATAATCAACTTAAAAAAATTAATGAAGTATTACCAATACTTCTTATTTCTGGTAAGGATGATCCATTTGGAGATTATGGGAAAGGTATACGTAAATTAGGAAAGAAATTCAAACGTGCTGGAATAAATCATATAACAGTCCAACTATATGCTAATAGAAGACATGAAATTTTATTTGAAGATGAAAAAGAAATGATTTGGAGTCATATGTTTGAATGGATCCAAAAACAAGTGTTAAAGAAAAAATAAAGTGAGGGATAACTATTGAGTGACGTCAATAAACCGTTTTTAGTAGTTATAGTAGGTCCAACTGCATCAGGTAAAACAGAGTTAAGTATTGAACTTGCTAAACAAATTGACGGTGAAATCATTAGTGGGGATTCCATGCAAGTTTATAAACAAATGGACATTGGTACAGCTAAAGTTACTAATGAAGAGATGGATGGAATTCCTCATTATATGATTGATATTTTAAATCCAGATGACTCATTTTCTGTGTACGATTTCAAATTACGAGCTCAAGCACTAATAGAAGATATAACTTCAAGAGGAAAGATACCGATCATAGCAGGGGGAACAGGGTTATATATACAATCGTTAATATATGATTATCCTTTTGATGATGAGACAGTTTCAAAAGAAGTTGAACAGAAAACACAGTTACAATTACAAAAATTAGAACAATTAACTAATCAAGAAGTGCATGATTATTTAGCTACATTTGATCCACAATCTGCTAAAGACATACATCCAAATAATAGAAAAAGAGTGCTTAGAGCGATTGAATATTACTTAAATACAAAAAAACTTATAAGTTCTCGCAAGAAAGTACAACAATTTACAGAAAATTATGATACATTATTAATAGGGATTGAAATGTCGCGCAAAACATTATATTCAAGAATAAATAAACGTGTAGATATTATGTTTGGCCACGGATTATTTAATGAAGTGAAGAATCTAGTAGAACAGGGTTATGAATCTACTCAAAGTATGCAAGCAATTGGTTATAAAGAGCTGGTACCTGTTGTGAATGGTGAGTCATCAATAGACCAAGCAGTTGAAACGTTAAAACAACATTCTAGACAATATGCTAAGCGACAATTGACATGGTTCAAGAATAAATTGACTGTTCAATGGTTTAATAGAGAGACAATGTCACTTCAAATGATGTTAGATGAGATTACAACCCAAATAAATAAAAGGAGTTCTAAACATGATTGCAAACCACAACATCCAAGATCAAGCACTAGAGAACTTTAAATCACAACAAACAGAAGTTACTGTTTTCTTTTTAAACGGCTTTCAAATGAAAGGTGTTATTGAAGACTTTGACAAATATGTTGTAAGTTTAGTTTCTCAAGGTAAACAACATTTGATATACAAACATGCGATCAGCACATTTACTGTTGAGACTGAAGTTTCAGATTCTGAAGAATCAGTAAATAGTGAAGAATAAGTTGTAATTAAAGTGCAACGTTGTAAGTTCTTAAGAGCGTAGACAACGGTCTTAATGAAAGTGTAACTTGTAATAAACTCATCAAATTTTAGCACTTTTGACAAATAGAGGAATGTTTGTAATATAAAAAGTTTCATTATAGAGTTGCTATTTCACTCTATAATGAAGCTTTTTATTGTATTAAAACAATATCTATAATAATTTTTCAATATCTTTTTCGATTTGTGCTGGTTTCTTTTGAGGTGAGAAACGACTTACAACGTTACCATCACTATCAACTAAGAATTTAGTGAAGTTCCATTTGATTTTTTCACTTAACATTCCTTTAGCTGCATCAGTTAAGTAGCGGAATAAAGGATGTTGATTTTCACCTTTGACATCTACTTTTTCATGGATAGGGAAAGTCACACCGTAATTAATTTTACAGTTTTGATTAGCTTCTGCACCTGAACCAGGTTCTTGGCCACCAAATTGATTACATGGAAAACCTAATATCACAAAACCTTGGTCTTTGTATTTTTCATACAATGCTTGTAAGCCTTCAAATTGTGGCGTGAAACCACATTCACTAGCAGTATTAACGATTAGCATTACTTTGCCTTTGTATTCTTCTAATTTATAATCTTCACCATTGGACTTTTGTACAACAAAATCATATATATTTTCCATAGTATCACCCTTTCAATATAAATTTAATGTAACATAATTTTAGTGGATAGTCTTTGCATAGACACTATGATAGAATATTTGAGAAATATATAAGAAGGAGATGTATAACATGACTCAGCAAATTACTCATGAAACAAAGAAAAAATTGGAAACTGCTGTATTAGTCGGTGTACATGCTCAAAATGATAACGAATTTAATTTTGATTCAACGATGGAAGAATTAAAAGCCCTATCTTTGACTTGTCAGCTAGATGTTAAAGGACAAGTTACTCAAAATAGAGAACAAGTCGATCATAAATATTACGTTGGTAAAGGTAAGATTGATGAACTTAAAGCTTTTATTGAATTCCATGATATAGACGTCGTAGTAACGAATGATGAGTTAACTACCGCTCAATCAAAAACATTAAATGATAATTTGGGCATTAAAATTATCGATAGAACACAATTGATTTTAGAAATATTTGCCTTAAGAGCTAGCAGTCGCGAAGGTAAATTACAAGTCGAATTAGCGCAATTAGATTATTTATTGCCAAGACTTCAAGGACATGGTAAGAGTTTATCAAGACTAGGTGGTGGCATAGGTACACGTGGTCCTGGTGAAACGAAGTTAGAAATGGACAGACGTCATATTCGAACACGTATGAATGAAATTAAACATCAATTAAAAACTGTAGTGGAACACAGGGAACGTTATCGTAGCAAACGTGAACAAAATCAAGTCTTTCAGATTGCACTCGTTGGTTATACGAATGCGGGGAAATCATCATGGTTTAATGTATTATCTGGCGAAGGAACCTTTGAAAAAGATTTACTCTTTGCAACATTAGATCCTAAAACACGTCAAATTCAAATAAATGAAGGATTTAATTTAATTATTTCAGATACTGTAGGTTTCATTCAAAAGTTACCAACGACCTTGATTGCCGCCTTTAAATCAACTTTAGAAGAAGCAAAAGGTGCAGATTTATTATTACATGTTGTTGACTCAAGCCATCCAGAATACCGTTCTCAATATGATATAGTAAATCAATTGATTAATGATTTAGATATGAATCAAATACCACAAGCGGTTATATTTAATAAGAAGGATCAATGTGGTGATAGTGATGATAAACCATTATCTGCGTCTCCATCCATCTTTGTCTCTAGCCGTGATGAAGAAGATAAATTAAAAGTAAAATCATTTTTAATAGATCAAGTTAAATCAACACTGAGTTTCTATGAAGAGATTGTCCCTAGTACAAACGCAGATAGACTTTATTTCTTAAAGCAGCATACACTCATTGAAGAAATGAATTTTGATGCTGAAAATGAAACTTATGTCATTACTGGATATAAAAAATGATAAAAGGAAGTATATGAAAATGTCAGATATTACATCAATGGTTAAAGACGTAGAGAAGACGTTGGTACCATATTTTAAAGAAATAGAAGAAATTGCATATAGTAATCAGGAAAAAGTTCTGAATGCTTTTCATTACGTTAAAGCTACCGAGAGTGATTTAGTTGGAAGTACAGGATATGGATATGATGATTTTGGTCGGGACCATTTGGAAGAAATCTATGCACATACTTTTAAAGCTGAAGATGCTATTGTGCGCCCGCAAATCATTTCTGGTACACATGCGATTACTCTAGCACTTCAAAGTACACTTAAATACGGAGATGAACTATTATATATTACTGGAAGTCCATATGATACGTTGCTTGAAGTTATAGGGATAAATGGAAATGGCATTGAAAGCTTGAAAGAACACGGTGTCGAATTTAAAGAGGTCCCTTTAAAAGATGGACAAATAGATATTCAGTCTTCAATTGAAGCAATATCAGAAAAGACGAAAGTAGTAGCCATTCAACGTTCAAAAGGGTATGACCAAAGACCTTCAATTACTATCGATGAAATTGAATCTGCTATCCATGATATTAAATCACAATACCCTAATGTCATTGTCTTTGTAGATAATTGTTATGGAGAATTTGTAGAGCAACGTGAACCTATTGAAGTTGGTGCAGATCTGATAGCAGGTTCACTAATCAAGAACCCAGGCGGTGGTCTAGCTAAGATTGGTGGTTATATAGCCGGACGTAAAGATTTAATCGAACGTTGTGGTTATCGATTAACAGCTCCTGGTATCGGTAAAGAGGCCGGCGCTTCTTTATATTCATTACAAGAAATGTATCAAGGATTCTTCTTAGCACCACATGTAGTTAGTCAAAGTTTGAAAGGTGCATTATTTACAAGCTTACTCCTTGAAAAAATGAAAATGAAAACAGTTCCTAAATACAATGTTAAACGTACTGATTTAATACAAACTGTCCAATTTGATACTAAAGAACAAATGATAGCATTTTGCCAAAGTATTCAACATGCTTCACCAATTAATGCTCATTTTAGTCCAGAACCAAGCTATATGCCTGGTTATGAAGATGATGTCATTATGGCAGCCGGTACTTTTGTTCAAGGGTCTTCAATTGAATTGTCTGCAGATGGACCTATTAGACCACCGTATGAAGCTTATGTACAAGGCGGATTAACATATGAACATGTTAAATTAGCTGTTACACGTGCAGTTACTTATTTAAAAGAACAAAACTTGATATAGAAAAATGTATCCCTACTTGAGTTGAGTAGGGATTTTTTGAAAAAATTTATAATTCAATATAAATTACCTGGTATAAAAGACCTTGTAATTACAATTAAATATAGCTTTTAAAATTACATGTAAGAAAACCTGACATATTTTTGTAATACGCTTTAAACTATGCTAAATTAGTATCAAGTTCAAAAGTAGAGGTGAGGTTATTAATGTCTAACGATAAAATCAGACGTAATATGGCCGTGTTCTCTATGAGTGTTGTTTGTAAATTAACAGAACTCACTGCAAGACAAATCCGCTACTATGAAACACATGAACTTGTCATGCCCGAGCGTACAGAAGGAAATAAGCGATTATTCTCGTTAAATGATTTAGAACGTCTCCTCGAAATTAAATCTTTGATTGAGAAGGGATTTAACCTTAAAGGAATTAAACAAATCATAACTAATAATCAAGGGCATTTAACATCAGATGAGCAAGAGATTAGAAAAAGAATGATTGTAGACGCAACGCAGAAACCACCTGGTGAAGCTTTGCCAATAAATCGTGGTGATTTATCACGGTTTATTAAATAAATTTTTGGAGGATTTCTACCATGCCTAAACGTACATTTAGTAAAGATGACATTCGTAAATTTGCAAAAGAAGAAAACGTAAGATATTTAAGATTACAATTCACAGATATCTTAGGTACAATCAAGAACGTTGAAGTACCAGTTAGCCAATTAGAAAAAGTATTAGACAATGAAATGATGTTTGATGGTTCATCAATCGAAGGTTTCGTACGTATCGAAGAATCTGACATGTATTTATGCCCAGATTTAGATACTTGGGTTATCTTCCCATGGACTGCCGGTCAAGGTAAAGTAGCTCGTTTAATTTGTGATGTTTATACTACTGACGATGAACCATTTGCTGGTGACCCACGTAACAACTTAAAACGTGTATTGAAAGAAATGGAAGATATGGGCTATACAGATTTCAACTTAGGGCCTGAACCAGAGTTCTTCTTATTCAAATTAGATGAAAAAGGTGAACCAACATTAGAACTAAATGATAATGGTGGTTACTTCGATTTAGCACCAACAGATTTAGGTGAAAATTGCCGTCGTGACATCGTATTAGAACTTGAAGATATGGGATTCGATATCGAAGCAAGTCACCACGAAGTTGCTCCAGGACAACATGAAATTGATTTTAAATACGCAGATGCGATTACTGCATGTGATAACATCCAAACATTTAAATTAGTTGTTAAAACAATTGCACGTAAACATAACTTACATGCAACATTCATGCCAAAACCATTATTCGGTGTTAACGGAAGCGGAATGCACTTCAACGTATCTTTATTTAAAGGTAAAGAAAATGCATTCTTCGATCCAAATGGTGAAATGCAATTAACTGAAGAAGCTTATCATTTTACTGCAGGTATCTTAAATAATGCACGTGGATTCACAGCTGTATGTAACCCATTAGTAAACTCTTATAAACGTTTAGTTCCTGGTTACGAAGCACCTTGTTATATCGCTTGGAGTGGTAAAAACCGTTCACCATTAGTACGTGTGCCATCTTCAAGAGGATTATCAACTCGTATTGAAGTACGTTCAGTAGACCCAGCTGCTAACCCTTACATGGCATTAGCAACAATCCTACAAGCTGGTTTAGATGGTATTAAGAACAAATCTAAAGTCCCAGAACCAGTCAACCAAAATATTTATGAAATGAACCGTGAAGAACGTGAAGCTGTAGGTATCCAAGATTTACCTTCAACACTTTACACTGCATTAAAAGCTATGCGCGAAAATGACACAGTTAAAAAAGCGTTAGGTAATCACATTTACAACCAATTTATTAACTCTAAATCAATTGAATGGGATTATTACAGAACTCAAGTTTCTGAATGGGAACGCGATCAATATATGAAACAATACTAATCGCTAAGCAAAAAGGGGAAAGACTTAGGGATACAAGGAGTTAAGGCACATGCCTTAGCTTCTTTTTTATGTTTGAATACAAAAATAGCGCAATTAC